>CAZJOS010000138.1:0-6687 GCA_964547655.1 uncultured Christensenellaceae bacterium | reverse complement strand
GTGTAGGCCCTCCAGGTGAAGACCTTTGTGTAAGAACACCATCTACAATTTCGTAATAGAAATATCCTGACGGGTCTATAAAGTTCACCGGGTTGTTCCCGCAATAGCTATACAGGTTATTCGTCCACTGGTCCCCTCCCATCGCGTCCTGAGTCAGGAAGCGGCCCGTCTTTGGATTATAGTATCTTGCGTTCATGTAGTATAATCCTGAGGAAGTGTCGGAGATAGACCCTGTAAATTCCATCTCGTTTTTAAAGTTGCTGTCTCCTCTGCTCGCTGTATTGCCGAACGCGTCATATTGGTAGCCCGCAGTATAGGCACCGTCCGGGTCAAGTATCGAAGTCACGCTACCGCGCTTGTCGTAGATCAAGTATATCGGATTGCTTGTACCTGCCTTTTGCCACATTATGTTGGCTCCAACAAGGTTGAACATCATTGCTGCCCTTTCCATAGCGGGGTTTTCATATATCAAAATTCCGCCGCCACTGTAGACGTAGCGGCGGTTGTTGAATCGTTATTTGGGTTGATGTCAGGTTATTTTTTTACTTATCGCCGAACAATGAAATAAACGTGATCCCGGAATTCTCTGTAGTTTTCTGCGGAGTTATACTGTAATTCGGATACTCACCCTCATAAAATGGATATTGGTCTCTAAACTCGTCCAATTCCGCCTCGTTGATCTCTTCTTCTTTCCCGTTTTCTATCTTGTAGTAGTAATCATCCAGATATTTGTCGCTACTGCTTCCATATTGCACTACGTTCAAAAGCTCACTGCCATCCGGTGACAGCCGTTGTATTGCGTGTCGCCAATCTCCTGCTCCATTGTTGCTCCTCATATGCAGCAAACCCGAATCCAATATGGCGCATTGATACCTTGACCAATACGCATCCAGCAACTTAGGCTTGCTGTTTACCGTTGAGAAAATAGCGAGAACTGTGTAATCATTTTCGAGCAGAATCAATTCATCGTCGCCGTCCTCATTAAAGTCTTCCAGCGCATAGCCAAATACGTTTCTCGCCACGGACGGATTCCCCCACAAGTTGGCATCAGCCTTCATGCAAAACCAGTGACCTGACAGGTCGCCTTGAACAGGAGCATCAAACACGTCGTCGTCAAATATGATGCCATCTTCATTGATGGTATCATATTTACCGTTTGCCATGTTATCTACAAATAAACGGTATTCCTGCAGAATAGAAGGGTAGTCGGCCATCCAATCACTATTATGCAATATAGGCGTAGGTTTTGGCGTTGGATCGATTGCCGGGCCTGCAAACGGCGTCTCAACAGCGTCTGAACTTCCCGCCAGTTCAGGCGTAGATTCTGGCGCCAGATCACTTTCCGGACTCACAAACGGCGTCTCAACCGCATCTGTGCTTCTCCCCGAGCTGCCTGCACAGGCTGGCAGAAAAGCAAACGCAATAACGCAGGTTATACAGAACAGCAGATACACAAACTTTTTTGTTTTTTTCATCGTTTTTTCACCCCTCCTTCCTTGTCATATTATTAAAGCCTCGCCAATAGCGATTATTATTCCAGCCATCACCCGACCTTTCGTACGACCAATAGAATATCTGAGTTAAAGCCTTAGCATTAGCACTATTATACTCATCATCAAGTAATTTACCAAAATTCTTCTCATAATTATCAGCATGGAAAGCTTCTCCGCTTTTGAAATGATCGGGCGACACAAAATAATCATGATGAGGATCTTTGTCACCGCCGTATCTAAACCATTGTCCTCCGCCACGTTGCATAGAATGCCAAAGGAAATCTAATTGGCCGCGTATACTATTTCGAGGATATCCGTTCTCATCTAAATAATTTTCAAGTGCAGTTCGATTTTTTAGTGTACCGTCTTTGTTTTTTCCTTCTCCTGTCCATTGCGCTAAGCCATATCCGCTATCACCTTCTCTTTTTGACTCCTTTGCAGGGTCCATTGTCCACCATGTTTCACAGTAAAAGTTCCCCAGCACTGCAGATATAGCATCATCTGCCCAACCATCCGAACGGAGATAGAAGGTAATGAGTTTGGCTCTGTCTTTTTTATTCGTTAAATCCAACCCCAACTCATGCGCCCAGATCCCGTCAAAACCTTGCTTGCAGCGCCTGGTATACTCAGCCCACACATCATCGTCTTTATATGCGCTCTGGTCGTTTGATCCGCCTGCGTACGGCACAGTTATCGGCCTTCCGTGTTCATCATCTCCAACAACTAGTCTATACCCCGTCGGATCTTTAAAGTTCACCGGGTTATTCCCGCAGTATGAGTACAGATTATTAGTCCACGCATCACCACCTGCTGCATCCTGCGTGAGGAACCTGCCCGTCTTAGGATTATAGTATCTGGCATTCATGTAGTAAAGGCCGGAAGACGTATCAGAGATCGAGCCTGTAAACTCCATCTCGTTCTTGAAGCTGCTGTCGCCCCTGCTCGCCGTGTTGCCGAACGCGTCGTACTGGTAGCCGGCAGTATACGCTCCGTCAGGGTCTAGTATCGACGTCACGCTGCCGCGCAGGTCAAAGTGATAGAAGAAGAACTTATTCGCATATGTATACGACGTACTTGTCCCGTCGTCAAAGCGCTCGGACGCTACTATTTTTCCGCCCGGATCGAGTATGTTCTCCGTAGTCAGCCAGTTGACACGTAACTAAAATAATAAATCCTCGCTACGTTAATATTTAATTATTATCCGGCATACTACCTGCCACCAATATTGACCCATCTTTCTTCAATGCAACAAGACAATCTTCAAAACTGTTTATATCAATTACATCTGTTGCATTATTAATTGATTTAAAATCTTCTGTTAATAGCTTTTGTATTTCTTCATATTTCTCCCTGCTGACATTTCCCGCTGGTAAACCTTCTATTAGTGGGTAATCGTAAATCTCTGTAATTCTTACTCTTACTGTATTATCAGGCATTAACCCTGCAATATATGTTTGCCCAATACAAACTTTTACTGCCCCTTTCATATCCTCATATGGATATGGATAGTCACACCAAAATAGTGTTTTATTTAGTGCATACAATACATCTCCACTGTTTGTTAATCCAATCATTTTATCAAATGATGCACCTACCCATTTTACATTTTTCCATTTGCCTACTTCCTCTTTAAATTCAGGGTTTAGACTTGATATTGCTACAACATCCCCATTACTTTTAACACCTATAATTGACACCGATGAAGTATCTATTTGCTTTATATCCGTCCATTTGTCAACTTCATTATTTATTATAGAATCTCTTTGATCTAATCCATCTGTGTGTATAATAGTCCCATCATTCTTTAACCCATAAGTAGCTTGCTCGGTAAACTCGACCATTTTTATATTATACCAATCAGTAACATTACACAAACCGCTTTCATTGTTTCCTGTTACATAGACAGTCCCATCTTTTTTTACTCCTGCAACGTTAAATTCTCCTACAGATAAACTTTTTAAGTCTTTCCATCCATTGAAGTTATATGTAGGTCCAGGCCTTCCGCTTACATCAATAGTACCTTTTTCATTTATCTTTATTTGGAAGATATCTGAACCTGCAAACGTAGAATTAAACTCTGTAGCATTAGTATTACAACTCGAAAAGATACTTACAGATGATGTAATAAGCATTATTAATAATATAATTAGCTTTTTATTAAAACTCATAACCATTTATTTTTCCACCATCCTCCATTTTGATACTGTTGTTTCGTAATCAGTTTCATAATTAATATATTGCAGGGGTTTGGTTCCACCCCCCCTGGCATATTTACCGGATTCCCTATCGCTATATAACCAGCTACGTATATATTTTTCTTAGAACCGTAATCAAATTTCAAAGTAAAATTTGCTTCTGAATACGTCCCTTGCAAACGTCCCTGATATTCATCGTTTAAGAAGATTCCTTCATATGATTGAGATAACCCTACACTTAATAAAAATCCAGCGACTGGAATATCTTGCAAAATAGTTTCACCCACGACTTCAATCGCTGCATCAGTGCCTAAACCTTCGAGTTTTTCTCCTTTTTGATATGTAGTCCAAGCAACTCTTTCATATAAAGCATATGCCCTATAAACCGATAATCCATATGTATTGAAATTGATAATTTTAAGTTTAGGGAAACAATAGTCACCATATAAATATGCATATTCTTTATAGAAATTAGAATCCTTTATAATGTCTATTAAATCGTCTTCACTAATAGGATCCCCCATAAAACTTGGGTCAATACCTGAGTTTGGATCATCATTATTTATTAGCGGATCTGGTTCTGCTTTTGGCATCACCCCGTTACTCACTGTTACTCCATTACTTGGCAGTGTAGGCCCTCCAGGTGAAGACCTTTGTGTAAGAACACCATCTACCATTTCGTAATAGAAATATCCCGTCGGGTCGATAAAGTTCACCGGGTTATTACCGCAATAACTGTACAGGTTATTCGTCCACTGGTCCCCTCCCATCGCGTCCTGAGTAAGAAATCTTCCGGTGCTCGGGTTATAATACCGGGCGTTCATGTAATACAATCCTGAAGACGTGTCCGCTATAGACCCTGTGAACTCCATCTCGTTCTTGAAGCCGCTGTCACCGTTTCTTGAACTATTTTCGAACGCGTCATACTGGTAGCCCGCAGTATACGCACCATCCTGGTCGAGTATCGACGTAACGCTGCCACGCATGTCGTAGTTGTTGATATAATATCCTCCGTACTCGTCAAGCATTGCGGATATTATTATCTTACCTCCTAGTCGAATATATCTCAGTAGACATCCGTTTTTTGAGTTGTCGGTTAGAGTATGGCGCTTTCTCGTCATACCCTCCAAATATTAACATTATTAATATTAAAGCAATAAATATCTTTCTCACTTCATCCCTCAGCATTGTTTGCTAGTTAGTGTTTACTGCTTATCGATATCCAAGATATATGGGATTGCACTTTTTACATCAAATTTGTCCACATCCAATAACTCGCTATTTTCATAAAACTTAAAATATACTACTCTTTTTTTTTCATTTAAGAATTCATATTCAATTCCAATTCCGCCTTCCTTAACAACATGTGCAGTACATGTAAAGGAACTATATGGCAGGGTATGTGTATTAGGATCCTTTGCGTATACTTCCTCAATTGTTGTTTCACCAATTTTTACGAAATTGAAATCATCTTTACTTAGAAAATCAGTAAACCTTCTAAGTTTTTCTAATATCAAATCAGAATCAAAAAACAGAAAGGTTTTATTGCCGTCGTCCTCCATTAAAATTACATAGTATTTTGATCCCGTTTTCCGAATACATTCAAATTTGAATTCCTTAGATAATTCGTCAAATGTGATTTCTGTTCCTTTCTCATATCTTTCTTCCAGTTTATCTATCAGGGCTGAATTGTATTCAACAGTAATTAGATCCTTATATAACTTCTCGTTTGAATACTCAACCCTATCTCCTTCTTTGTTATCTGTACTGATTAATGTCGGGTTACTTGTATTGGCTGCCTTATCTGAAACTTTGCTTTGTTCTAAGTTACAGCCTCCAAAACAGCATATGCATAGAAGCATGGCAAAAACTAAGTATTTTTTTTTCATCTTTACATACCTCCTAACGGGTTACCTTAAAAAATATTGTTGGTGAATTATAATAGTTATCCCCCGGTTTAGCATCCCATGTAACGGCGGTTGGAACAATTGCATCTATTCTTGAATTTAAGCCTCCTTGTTTATCAGCCCAATGCCCGTCTTTTGTTCTATAAGCAAAATGATAATCATATTTCGTATGACCCATATTATCTGTAATTAGGTTAAATGATGTCTTCATAGCAATAACAGTTTCATTATCTTTAAATGTCATATAGGGATCAAACCCATCAAGCCTCTCGCATTGAATACCATAAGCTTTCATATCAGCTAAAACAAGATCTGCAAGTTGATCGGCAGTGGGCTTATCATTATAGGTACCCGGATAAGTTTCACCATTATACCCTTCAATAACTTCACCCTCACGATTTTTATCTCTTGCATATTGACCTGGTGTAGGATAGACACCTTTTGTATAGTCGAATGGTATATCAAAAGCGTAAAGGTAACAATTCCTATAATAACAATCGATATGATCATATGGTTCTCTTACCTCTCTATAGCCCGGATGATCCTTTTCATCACTTGTCGGGTGGCCCGTTTTATTTGGCTCCCCGTCACTGGGCGTTGTACGATCCGGCGGTACTGTTATCGGATTACCGTGTTCATCGTCTTCAACAACCAACCTATACCCCGTCGGGTCTATAAAGTTCACCGGGTTGTTCCCGCAATAGCTATACAGGTTATTCGTCCACGCATCCCCTCCCATCGCATCCTGAGTGAGAAATCTTCCTGTCTTAGGGTTATAGTACCTTGCGTTCATGTAGTAAAGGCCTGATGATGTATCAGAGATAGACCCCGTGAACTCCATCTCGTTTTTAAAGCTGCTGTCTCCGCTTTTTGAACTATTCCCGAACGCGTCATATTGGTACCCCGAGGTATACACTCCGTCCGGGTCAAGTATCGAAGTAACGCTGCCCCTTAAGTCGTAGTCGTAGAAATACCATTTATCCGTATATATTCCTTCGAAGCGTTTTCCGGCTATAATATCTCCGCCAATGGATACTATGTTCTCGCTCGTCTTGTTGTTGCTCTCGTCGAGGGTAACCAATACGCTGCTGC
>CAZJOS010000137.1:0-6746 GCA_964547655.1 uncultured Christensenellaceae bacterium | reverse complement strand
GATCAGGCTGTCCGCTACCTTTTCGCGCGCCGAAAGAAGTATGCGCTGAAAAGTAGGGCGGGATACCTTCATTTTCGTTGCGCATTCTTCCTGCTCTAATCCTTCTAAATCTTTTAACCTTATTGCTTCCAATTCCTCAAGCTTCAGTACATTCTCATCAAATATATCAGTTCCCTGATCTGACGGTATAAAGTTCTCGACAGTCGGAATATGCTCGATTTGCCGCCATTTCGTCGGTCTCGCCATGCGATCACCTCACTTATTGTTTCGCTTTAAGCCATCTCGCGTTTCAGACTCTTCATCAATACATCCGCTGTACTCTTCTGTATCTCATACTCCATATTCTCTTTTACATAATAGCTTGCACTAACGGCAGAATCAAGTGTATCCCCTGTCGAACCCTATTGATGCGCCGTTGGTTCGCCGTAAGGAACAAAGGACGATGTTCCGCAGCGCCATATTACCCTCTTAAGAATACGAAAAGAGACAGGGGGCCCCTGCCTTCTTTTCTTTCGCCCTATGCAATTTTACTCGGTTTTCTCTAAGCCTTCCAGCCGTTCGCGCACTTCTTTAAGCTGCTTTTCCAAAAAGTCGGCTTGATTTTGCATGACTTCCTTTTGATCCGTGTCAGCCATCCCTGCCGGGAAATACGGCGCGGATCCGTATGTATATGCAGGGCGTGCCCATCCCGGCAGGCCTGTCATGTAATTCATTCTTCCAAAGCCCCTGCCGCGGCCCCGGTCAAACCCGGCGTTTGCATACCCGGGCATTGCATAACCCGCGCAATAACCCATACCTCTTCCAGTCATCGGCCCAAAACCCCTCGGGCCCGTTCCGTCACCTCTCGGCATTATATTTACCTCCTATGTAATTTAAATGTAGTTCATCGCTTTGCTTACGCTTGCCCTTGAAACGCCAATAATTGCTGCAACATCCGACGAATGGACGGGCACGCCGTCCTTTGATAATTCGAGCAGCGTTTTAAGATAATCCTGTATAGATGGTGTCAGCTTTTCCATATCATCATCACCTTGAAAATCACTGGCCTCTTATCATCTTCAAGCCGC
The DNA here is from genome assembly GCA_964547655.1 of uncultured Christensenellaceae bacterium. Lineage (GTDB taxonomy): Bacteria > Bacillota > Clostridia > Christensenellales > SZUA-584 > DTFZ01. The sequence goes on along the minus strand of CAZJOS010000137.1, from coordinate 5,679 downwards.
ATTTAGGGCAGACAACGGAGTTGCAGGGTATTCCCTGCCTATGCGGCAGCCTTTCTCCGCATTCCGGGCAAACGCAATATCCGTCCGGCCCGGCAAAATTACCGCCCGATCCCCTGCCCATTCCAGCTCCACCGCGTCCTGTTCCGGCCTCTCCGCCTCTCTTAGGCCCGCGGCCCAAAGGTCCCGTTCCGTCTCTTCCGGGCATAATGTATACCTCCTTCTAATGCTCCTCGTGGGCATGGTCGCATTCGGTTTTCTCTACGCCGTAGCCCCGCCCTGCTCCCGGCTTGCAGAAGCTTTCGCTCCCTGACAGAGTCCCCTTTGCAAGCTTCACTATAATACTGTCAACTTCGCCCTCTACTCCCGCAACTATTTCAATCCCGTATTGCCCGAACAGATCTCTCGCCCTCGTACCTATCCCGCCGCATACGACCTTTCTCGCACCTTTTTTGTTCAGGAATTCGGGTATCGCGCCCGGTTCGTGGCCGGGGTTGGCGACTATCTCCTTTTTAATTACATTACCGCCCTCGATATCCACTATCGTATAGGTCCCGCACCTTCCAAAATGGGGCGAAACATATCTTCCGTCCGTAGCTATAGCAATGATCATACATAACCCTCCTCATTATTTTTTACTTCAAGCTCTCTTGCCAGCCTGCTCCATAGCCGTTCTATTTCAGCCGCAACGTTTTTTATCCCGGCTTCGACCGGCGTTTTCAGCATCTGAAGCGCCTTGACTATTTCCGGTTCAAACGAGATCTTGCCTATAACCGGCGCTTTGTTCTTTTCGCAATATGATTCTATTGAAGCTGTCAGCCTTAAATTAAGATCATACTTGTTGATGCAGACAAACGCCGGGATCCCGAAATGCCGCGCGACTCCGAGCACCCTTTCAAGATCGCTCTTTCCGGACACCGTCGGCTCGCATACAACTACGACAGCGTCCGCGCCTGTAATAGATGATATGACCGGGCAGCCGATACCGGGCGAGCCGTCTACAAGCGCCCATTCCTCGCCGCCAAAAAACTTAAAAAGATTCTCTTTGACTTCTGTAACCAGCTTCCCTGAGCCTTCCGAGCCTATATCAAGCAGCGCGTGTGAAAACATCCCGCGTTCCGCAGTATCCACATATGTTTCGCCGGTCTTAACTTCGGTGAGCGAAATAGCTCCCGAAGGACACGCGAGCGCGCATGCTCCGCACCCTTCGCACTTCGCCGGAAGTATCTCTATATCGTCCGATATAGCGCCATAACGGCATGCTTGTATACAGCGTCCGCAGAACAGGCATTTTGCCTTGTCGATGACCGCCTGTTCCGCGCCGTAAAAGTCCTCTTTTTGCAGCCGCTCCCCACTTAGCAGCAGATGCAGATTCGGCGCGTCGACATCGCAGTCAGCTATTATCTTGTTTTTTACAAGCAGGCTCAGTGAAGCCACGACTGTGCTTTTTCCCGTACCGCCTTTTCCGCTTATGAAAACAATCTGCTTCATGGCGCGCAGCCTCCTTCTATCCTGCGATACATACCCGCAAACCTTTCTTTCATAGCTTCATCAGCTTGCACGGGCAGCACGCCGTTCGAATAGTGCTCGGCGATCTCCCGCATATACGGGATCTCCATAAGCACGTCTATGCCTTCCTGCCTGCAGTACCCCTGAACGTTCTGGTCCCCGCTCATAGCTTTGTTAATGACAACGCCAAAAGGAATATTCATCTTTCTAACGAGCGCAACCGCTATTTTCAGATCGTGAAGCCCGAAAGGCGTTGGTTCCGTAACAAGTATGCAGTAATCGCATCCATCTATGGTCTGCACTACTGTACATGATGCTCCGGGCGAGCAATCCAGAATTGCAGGAGTATCGTTACGTAAAATCTTTTTTAGATGACTTATTATCGGTACAGCGGTCGATTCTCCTATATTGAGCCTGCCCTGCATAAACAGGCCGTCACTATCCGCTTCGACTGTCCCGATTTCCCTCTCAATTTCAGTGATGGCATCTCTCGGACAGGCGATCACACATGCTCCGCAATGGTGGCATACTTCGGGGAATATAAGCACCTTCCCTTTAACGACGGCAATGGCATTGAACCTGCATGCCTTTGCGCATGCGCCGCATCCGTCACATTTCGCATCATCGACTATCGGCACAGGAACGCTGACAGGCTTCCTGTCCTTTATTATAGGATTCAGGAACAGCGCGCCGTTCGGTTCTTCCACATCGCAGTCAACATACTGGCAATTGCCGATCGAGGCTGCAAGACTGGCCGACACGGTTGTTTTGCCTGTGCCGCCTTTACCGCTTAAAACGGCGATCCTCATCATATCTCTCCCATGCCGAAATGAGCCGGGACGCTGCTGTTTATTCTTTCAAGCGCTCCTCTTTTGAATGATTCCACATTTTCTTTTACGGAATCGGCATTGCCTTTATATATTTCGATGCCTGCGGCTTTAAGTACGTTCATGGCGTTAGGGCCTACATTGCCCGTGATGACCGCATCCGCGCCCTTGTCGGCAACTGCCTGAGCCGCAGAAATCCCCGCTCCGCCCGAAGATGCTGCCGCCGTATTGCCCACAGCTTCATATTCCATCGTTTTTGTTTCGACAATAATAAAGTTTGCCGCCCTTCCAAACCTTTGGTCCATCATACTTTCAATCGTATTGCCTTTTGAGGATACTGCTATTTTCATCGAAATCGATCTCCCTTCATGATTAGAATAACCAATCTATTATTGGCATATGCTCATAATGTATTTTACCGCCGATTGCGGGCATATGTCAATAACTATTTTCAGTTTATTCGTATCTACTACACTATTAAAGGGGTGCGGGAATTGCATACCTTCTTGGGGGCGATCTCCAAGAGATAGTTCATACTATAGTTAACGCGCTTGCAATCGTTTCGGGTATCGTCTGTGACGGCGCTAAACCTTCCTGCGCCGCAAATGTTGCCGTATCTATTGACGCGGGAATCTTTGGCTGTCAGATGTACCTTCAGGGCCTGCAGTTTTACGGAGGCGACGGGCTGGTTACAAAAGGCGTCGAAAATACCATCGCTAATATGGGGCGTTTAAGCCGCGACGGTATGCGGGAAACGGACAGGGAAATCATAAGGATAATGCTGGAGAATTAAGAGCGCCATCCCTTAATTAAAATATCATGAGCAGGTGTTTTCAAGGAATGCTCTGATAACACGGTTATACTCCTCGGGAAAGAGCAATAGCGTATGGTGCCCGCCCTCCTCAAATACACAGACTTCGGCGCCGGGATAGCGCTCTTTCAATTCCGCCTCATTCGCGGCCGTCCATGAGTCGCCTTTTGATGACAATATCAGTATCTTGCCCGGAAAATTTCGCACTACCGAAGGGTCGAATATAAAGTCGCGGTGCGCTCTGGCGCCTTCTTCCATAAACTTAAGGAATATATGCTTCGTCATAAGGCTGCCTGTCTCGCGCAGGTATGCGTTTCTAAATTCCACCCAAGCGCTTGATGAAGGGTATTCCCAGTGAGAATGCACCGTTTTTTTTAAGATCGCCCTTGTCACGAAATAGGGAAGCGCCTTAATAATACTCAGCTTTTTTCTGAGCCTCCTGTAATTTCCCGGCTTTACCACACCGCAGTGGGAAATGACTATGTTGTCAACTTTTTGAGGATATTGCTGTAAAAAGAACTGGGCGACCCCCGCGCCTCCCGATACGCCTATTACGGTCGCCTTTTCAACACCTTCGGCATCGAGTATGGCAGCGTGCGCGCGGCACACTGCATCCATGTCGAATGTATCCTGTAAAGCGTAGTTGTCGGGAGCGATTATACGGTAGCTCTCTTCAAAGCATACTATGGTATGATACCACATATCGGCTTTCATGAACCCTCCCGGAAGCAGCATGAGCGTTTTGGCGCCTTGCCCGCACGATATGTATCTCCAGACCTTATCGTCTATTTCCGTCTCTTTATACGGATGTGAATCTCGGAACTTAAAGAATGCATCTTTCTGTTCATCAGGAACATTTTTATAAAAATCTATTTGATCGGACATGTTATACACCTCTAACATTTGTTATATAATACCATTATTATAGTACTATATGCTTATACTAAATGTCAATATAAAGACCAAAAAAAGAGGCTATTGGTATAGGCACAAACTATTTTATACTACCTGAATAGTATTAAGTTTTTTCATGTAAACAACGTTTTGATAATATTAACTTCTGCTTTATTAATTCTGCATAATAATCAATATTGAATATGGCGCTGAGTATTCTGTTCGCACAGCACATATCTCTTGTTTCCTGAAAAATTTCAACAAACCTATTGACAATATACGAGATATAAGTACAATGTACTTATAAGTACACTGTACTTTATTATGATCGGAGATTATGAATGACTCAGTTCGCTAAAGAAGGAATCAGGCAAAACATACTTGCCGCAGCAAGGGAAGAATTTTTAAAGGCCGGCTTTGAAAAGGCGTCAATAAGGGCGATAACCGCCAACGCTAAAACAGCTAAAAGCAATCTGTACAATTACTTTTCAGACAAGGATGCGCTCTTTAACTCCGTGTTGGAGTCAACAGTCGTTGTAATACGTGAAGGCCTAAGGCTCGCAAGAGGTGAAAACGCAGGAAAAGGCACGGAAACATATACGGTCGGTTCGCAGGAAGCTTATATGCGTATCGTCATGCAATTTGTTGCCGAGCATACCTCGGATATATGGCTGCTGCTGCGCTGTGCCGGCGGATCGTCGCTTGAACATTTCAAGGAAGAAGTAATCGATGAATTTACCGGTATACTTAGCGATTGGCTTCAGGCCGCAATGCCAGGCCGTGCCCCTTCACGGCTCTTCATTCGTTGTGTCGCGAGCTTTTATGTATCTGCAATTGAGCAAATGCTCATAGAAAAAACTTCTATGGAGAAGGCAAAAGAATACATGGGTGAATTTTTAAAATTCGTATACGGGGGCTGGAGCAGCCTGATGAAGGGTTGACAACTGGCGCAGGTATATTAAAGTGCCGGCAAATGGTGTTAAACCGGCTAATCAGCCGGATAAAAATTATATTATGTTTTGGAGGTTATATAATGAAAAACAGAAAACAACCACGTTATGGCAATTGGGTATCTGACAAACTTATAATAAAGACGTTTGTATTGTCTTTGGCCTTCTCGCTCGTTTTGTCTGCGTTTTTCGTTTTCGCGCCACAGGGAGCGTTAGTTATTGTAATGGAAGTGCTGCTGATATTACTGGCAGTTTTATTCTTTGCGGCAGGTATCTACTTCATAAAAGCCAAACAGCTTTTTTCCTGCGGCGGAGGGAACCTACAGGGAAAAATACTCGGCCTTGTTATGGGCCATATAAATTGGGACGGCAAAGGCCAGGCGATAGATATCGGCTGCGGCAGCGGCGCGCTCTCCATAATGCTTGCAAAAAAATACAGTGCTGCCCATATAACCGGCGTGGATTACTGGGGCGGTTCGTGGGGCTTTAATAAAGCCCAATGCGAGGAAAATGCCAGCATCGAGGGCGTTAAGGGACAGATCGAATTTCAGCAGGCCAGTGCGTCTTCCCTGCCCTTCCCGGATGAGACGTTCGATATAGCCGTGAGCAACCTTGTTTTTCACGAGGTTAAAGACAGCAAAAATAAACGCGGCCTCATAAAAGAAGCGCTTCGTGTCGTTAAAAAAGGAGG
>CAZJOS010000136.1:0-6830 GCA_964547655.1 uncultured Christensenellaceae bacterium | reverse complement strand
GGAACCCTCCATAGACATTTTTGGTCAAAATATATCAAAAATAAATTTGATCGTAATTGGGCTATGTATTGTATTGCTCGTATTTTTAACATGGTTCCTCAAAAGAACGAAGGTCGGTATATCCATTCGTGCAGCAGCGTCAGATCAGACGGTATGCCGCCTTATGGGAGTAAATACGAACCTTACTATAACTATGGTCTTTCTGCTTGCAGGCGCCCTTGCCGGCTGCGGCGGAGTGTTCCTCGGGATATCATATTCGTTATATCCTGAAATGTCCGCGCATATTGGCAAAGCGTTTATGGCGACGGTAATCGGAGGCCTGGGGTCGCTCCCCGGCGCTGTTGTTGGCGCGTTTATAATTGCTGCGCTGCAGGTCCTCACACAGCTGTATGCCGGATGGGCTTGGGTCAGCATCACGTCATTTACTTTGGCTGTACTTTTCCTTCTTTTAAGGCCGAGAGGTCTGCTGGGCGAAAAGATAAACATCAAAGTATAAAAGTACTTCGATTACGAATAGGAGAATTGACCTATGGAATATTATCTCTCGATTCTTGCATTTGCGGGCATCGCAATGATTGCGGTTATGGGTACATTCCTAATAACGGGGATGACAGGCATGTTTTCGCTTGGACAAGGAGCTATGATGGCGTCAGGCGCTTATGTAACGGGCATACTTACCGCGAAATACGCTTGGCCGACATTACCCGCTATAGCCGTAGCATTGATATTTACCGCGCTGCTGGCCCTGTTTATAGGAGCGTTTACTTTACGTCTCCGCCCCGAATTCTTTGCGCTGGCTACGTTTGGTTTCAGTGAGGCCATAGGCGGCGTGCTTACACTGGCGACATATCTAACAGGAGGTGCGACTGGCTTATTCGGTGTGCCGCTCGTTGTTGAAACGCCTACAGTTTGGTATTGCTTAATAGGCGTTGTCATAATCACAGCGCTCCTTACGTTCTCAGGCTTTGGCCGGCGGTGTCTTGCGGTACGTGATGATCCTATTATAGCAAACGTTCTGGGCATACCGGTATTTAAGCACAGAATGAAGGTATTCATTATTGGAAGTATGATGGCAGCATTAAGCGGATGCCTTTATGTGCACTACACCTCATTTATCGATCCGTCTATGTTTGGATGGATGAAATCCGCGGAATGGATGATACTTGTGTTCGTAGGCGGGCGCGGTAATCTTCTCGGGACGATTGTTTCGTCAGCGATACTTCTTGGATTGCCGGAACTGCTGCGAGCGGTTAACATTTGGCGTTTCGTGTTATACGGCATACTTGTTATCATAATGCTAAACTTCAGGCCGGAAGGTCTTTTCGGCAATTACTACTCTCAATCTAAAAAGCCCAACCTTATGGAGAGGGTTGAGAACCTGTTTTTAAGGAAAAAGAGAACTCGGGGAGGTGACGCCTGATGCTGGAAGTAAAAAACATTTCCGTTTCGTTTGGAGGCGTTAAAGCTGTACAGAATTTCAGCGCTTATGTTGATGACGGGGAAATAATAGGCATTATAGGGCCGAACGGAGCCGGTAAAACAACTGCGCTAAATCTTATCTCCGGCATAACGATGACGGAAGGCGGAGAGATAATTTTCAACGGCGAACATCTCGAAAAGAAAACGAAGTATGCCATAGCGCATCGCGGTATATCCCGGACATTTCAGAATATCCGACTTTTCGACAGTCTTACGTCAATAGAAAATATTATAGTAGCAATGCAGGCGCGGAATCGTAGGATAAAAGGCCGTACAGAATCAATAAAGCTTGCGCGTGAAATAATGGACGAATTCGGATGGACTGAAGACTATGACATTCTCCCGAAGAACCTTCCTTATGGACTGAAACGCCGTCTTGAGCTTATACGCGCGATGTCCCAGCGCCCTAAGGTACTGATGCTTGACGAGCCTGCGGCGGGATTGAACCCGGCCGAGATAAACGAGTTGATCGGTTTTATCAAGCACATACGCGACACTTATAAAATCAGCATCATCATTATAGAGCACCGGCTGGAGGTCGTATCAAGCTTATGCAACCGTACCTATGTGCTGAACTACGGCAAGTTATTAACGCAGGGAACAACTGCCGAAGTGCTGAAGGACCCCGATGTAATCAAAGCGTATATAGGGGAGGAAGATTAAAATGCTGGAAATAAAAGAGATCGATGTCAGATACGGAAGCTCAAGAGAAGACGTTTTAAAGAAAGTATCGGTAAGAGTAGATGACGGAGAAATAGTGAGCATAGTCGGCGCTAATGGAGCAGGGAAATCTACTTTAATAAATACCATATCAGGAATTGTTAACGCCCGTTCCGGGATTATAGAGTTTAACGGACAGCCGCTTTCCACAAAATCGACCGATGTCGTCCGCGCCGGGATCATTCAGGTTCCTGAAGGACGCCGCGTTTTTGGAAGGCTTACGGTGAAAGAGAACCTGATCATGGGAGGGTACATGTTTGATAAGGCTTCAAACGAAGAAATTATGCAGCAGATGTTTTGCCTTTTTCCAATCATCAAACAAAGAATAAACCAATCGGCCGATACCCTTTCCGGAGGCGAGCAGCAGATGCTATCAATTTCAAGAGCTATGATGGCCCGCCCCAAACTGCTGCTTCTTGACGAGCCGTCGCTCGGCATAGCTCCTATAATTGTTAAGGAGATATTTAAGTACCTTAAGAAATTGAACTGTGACAGAAAGCTTCCGATGTTGATAGTAGAGCAGAATGCAAAGGCCGCGCTTAATATTTCAGACCGTGTATACGTATTGGAAAATGGAAAGATCGTTATGGAAGGGCCTACTGAAGTCATTGAAAAGGATCCTCATGTTATAGAAGCATACTTTGGCGGTCAGGCGCAAAGCAAGTCTGCTGAATCGCGAGAGTGCTGACAGTACGGCTTTTTGAAGGATAACTAAGAGTTTCTAAATAAACTCAACAGGAATACATTTTAATTTTGAAAGGATTAATAAAAATGAAGATTACAGATTTAACGGTTGTTCTTGACGAGAATGCGAGTATATTCCCTGATCCGAAATATAAAGCACCGGAGCTTACCTGGCTGTATACGCCCGAGACAGATCCTCTTAAACTTCGTTATTCGGGGCATATAAAGATGCATCTTCATACGGGTACTCATATGGATACTCCGAAGCATGCAGGACAGGAAAGCTCCGTCGACGATATTGATCTGAACGTTATATGCGGAAAAGTTATCGTCGTTAAACTTCCGAGAGTTGCTAAAGGGCCAATCACGGTGGACATGGTAGAACCACGTATGCCAGAAGGTATAGATACGAAGGGGATGAGGCTTTTGCTGATGTGCGGGTATAACAACGATAATTGGGGCAAAGACGATTACTTTTCAGATTCTGCTTATGTCTCGCCTGAGCTCGCCCAATGGGTCGTTGACAAGGGTTTCGCGCTCGTAGGGCTCGATATGCTTACCGATGGGTTGCCGGGGCTTCCTACTCACAGGATTCTTCTGGGCGCCGGCGTCTATATACTTGAGTGTCTTACAAATTATGAAGCTATCCCCGAAGGAACGACGATATCGACTTTGATTACAGCTCCGCTGCCTCTCGCACATATGGAAGCGGCTCCGGTACGCGCTTTTCTGATGGAGCAATAATAAAGTTATTTTTAAGTATAAAGACAGAAGGCAAGGCGGAGGAAAATTGCTGCCTTGCAAAGGGATTACATATAATATTGGAGGTCACGCATAATGAGTCAATTTAAAGTTGTTGTTACTGATTACGGTTTTAAGTCCCTTGAAAACGAGAAGAGAATAATCACCGAAGCCGGTGGTATATTCGAATCCTACCAATGCAAGACAGACGATGAACTGATAAACGCTGCAATAGATGCAGATATCTTGCTGGTACAATTTTATAAGATAACCAAGTCAATCATCGATTCTCTGCCAAAATGCAAGCTCATGGTTCGCTATGGCATAGGGGTAGACAACATCGATATCAAGGCTGCTAGCGAAAAAGGCATATATGTTGCCAATATACCTGACTATGCAATCGAAGAGGTCTCAGACCATGCGATCGCATTAATGCTTTCTCTCATCAGAAAGCTTCCTGTTATATCAAAGTCTACCAGAGAAGGGATTTGGGATTTCAATATCGCAAAACCGATAAGGAGAATAAAAGGGCAGACATTGGGGCTTGTAGGGTTTGGAAGGATACCAAGACTGCTGAATACTAAACTGAAAGGTTTCGGATTCAACGTGCTGGTATACGATCCGTTTGTTAAGCAGGAAGCGGTCAAGGACGAAGGTGTTAAGGTTGTCGATTTGGATACGCTGATTGCCCAAAGCGATATTATTTCGCTTCACGCGCCTTTAACTGAAGAAACCAGGCATCTTTTCAATATTGATGCGTTTAAAAAAATGAAGGATTCCGCTTATCTTATAAATACAAGCAGAGGGCCTTTAGTAAAAGAAGAAGATCTAATTGATGCGTTGGGCAAGAAAATGATAGCGGGAGCGGCTGTCGATGTTACAGAAACAGAGCCTCTTGACGCAAAGAGTGGATTAAGACAATTCGATAATGTCATCGTTACACCTCATATGGCATGGTATACGGAAGATGCGCAGGAGATGCTTCAGGTAAAAGCAGCGGAGTGTGCCGTGATGTTAATGAAAGGAACTATTCCGCCGAGCGTGATCAATAAGTAGGCCTGTGTCTTGAGTGAATGGATTCGGCTGTATCATACATTGGGAATATAAATTATAAGGCAGGTATACAGGGCTATTAAGCATTGCATGATGGTTCCCGGTATAAAAATACAAACACCATAGAGTACTTGGTATTATAGGACAGAAGCGTCAAAGGGCAGTTGCTTCCCGCCTGATTGATGCGCTGAATACACATATTAACTAAGCGGAGGGGAATGTAATGAGCGATAGTATTGGCGGCTCAGTTATTATTGCAAAATGCCTAAAAAAAGAAGGAATAAACACGGTTTTTACGCTTTCGGGCGGACATACTATGTCGATATACTATGCGTGTGCGGACGAAGGCATTGAAGTTATTGACTGCCGAAGCGAGGCGGATGCCGTTATGGCGGCTGACGCTTACGCTAAGGTCACGGGCACGCCGGGAGTACTAATAACAACAGCGGGGCCAGGCGTAGCCAATACGGTTACGGGGATGATGGAAGCAATGGCCGGCCGTACGCCTGTAGTTCAAATCGGAAGCGCCTGCCATTTGGAATTGCAGGGCACAGGGGATATGCAGGATACAGATACGCTGGGTGTAATGAAGGTCTGCACAAAATGGGCGGCAAAGGTTTGCTTTACAAAACGCATAGCCGATCAGCTTGACGACGCTTTCCGCCATGCAACAAGCGGTGTTCCGGGGCCTGTCTACATTGAGATCCCCGCAGATATCGTAATGGGCGTTTCAGAGAAAGATTCGGTGAGGATATCTGAAAGATCACGCACAAGAGCGCTGCCGTACGGAGATCCTTATTATATTGATAAGGCTGCGAAGCTTCTCTCGGCTGCGGAAAGGCCTGTTCTTGTAATAGGCAATGCAGCGCGGTATTCAGCGGAACCGGCCGACGCAGTGCGGGAACTTGCTGAATATCTTGATATGCCAGTAATGGCAGCAACTATAGCCAGGGGGCTCTTTATTGATGAGGATCACCGACTTGCGGGAATAGGCGCCGCAGCTGCAGCTGATGCCGATGTCGTATTGGCACTATGTACAGCAAATGATCTTGCTTTTAATAAATTTCAGCCTCCTGCATATCGGGCTGACGCTAAAATCGTTATGGTAAGTACGGATGCGCAGACTATAGGATTTAACAGGCACGCGGAAGTTGGTATTGTAGCTGGTGCTGCGCCCGCCGCGAAGCAGATACTGGAGGTTATTAAAAGTCTGAAGCCGTCGCAGAAACGTTCAGAGTACATTGAGGGGCTGCAAAAAAAAGTTGACGCGGGCAAAGCGGCGGAAGAGGCGGAGATATATGCAGAAGCAAAGAATATACGTCCGGGCAGGTGCGCTGCCGAGGTATGCAATTTCCTTAATACCGAAGGGCGCGACTGGACGATTGTACCCGATGGTGGTGACAGCGGCTGTTGGATGAACAGGCTTTCAATAGCGCATTACGGAGCGCAGGTGCTTGGCCTGATAGGTAACGGGTTTATCGGTACTGCGCCTGGAACCGCGTTAGGAGCATGGTTCGGCAGAAAGAGGCCCATCCTTCTTTATACGGGCGACGGGTCGTTCGGATATAACTTCATGGAATTTTCGAATTATGTAAAGCACAAAATACCGATAGTTGTTGTTGTATCCAACGATTCCGCATGGGGCATGGTTAAGGGGTTTGAATATATTATCAGGCCACAGGTCTATACGGAATATGAGAAGGATTATTTCAATTATCTGGCAACCAATCTGCCGTTTGTTCATTATGAAAAAATTGCGGAAGTTCTTGGAGGTTACGGCGAGCTCGTTGAGAAGCCCGAGGATATAATACCTGCGATAAAGCGGTCGGTTGCATCCGGGAAACCCTCTATCATAAACGTCCGCGTGGAGGATATTATTCTTGGCGGTTACAGCAGGAGAACTGAAATGCTGGCCAGATCATTCGCGCTGTATGCAAAAGATTATACCGAATAAATGTGTTGTGCCAGGGCAGGACGATGCAAATTGATAGAACCGTTTACGGCCGGGCAAACTAGAAGTAATCGGAGCAATTGCGATGGACTATAGTGAAATATTAAGCGGTATATATCCAACAATAACGACGCCGTTTGTAAACGAAAAGATAGACTACGGCCTGCTCAGGTCAAACATAGAGATATACAACGAGTTTGAC
>CAZJOS010000135.1:0-6866 GCA_964547655.1 uncultured Christensenellaceae bacterium | reverse complement strand
TGCTAAAAGCATTGATATATAAGGGTTTTCAGCTAAATCAATCATTTGTGCGTGACATCAATACCAGACACTCAACGTGGAACGATACGTTCGTTTTGATGTCTTGAGTGTATTTTTCATTATATCCGTACTAGGAAATACGTCCATACATTTTATCCGTACTAGGGAATAAGTCCACACCTTTTATCCGTTCTCGGAAACATGTCCACGATACATCCGTTCTCGGAAACAAGTCATTTATGATAGGTTTTATTCCCCTATCCTACGGTGGAACTATCTATTGATAGAATTAATACCATTCCGCGGCCCTTTAGTGATAAGCGATAGGCGTTTAAGTCTTGAAAGTAATCCTTCCTTGAACTATTTCGCCGGAATTTTCTGAACGAATCTCATAATCAAAGTATTCTGGAATGCCCTTAAAGAATAATAGCGTTGGGAAATAAACACTTTTGTGCTGTTTTAAATAACCGATGTTAAATTCCAAGACATCGATATCGTCTTCGGCAAATATAGAATAGCAAAATAGGCGGTCTATTGTGCGACTATATTTACGTTGGCTTTTTTCAATTTCCTCAGTTGCATTTTTTCTTTGAAAAGGAAGTTGAATATCAGGCATTTCAAAATGATAATCAACTGGATACTCTGTATATGAATCTATTTTAACCGTTGTCTTTCTGCAAAAGCATTTTTCTGCAAATTCCAATTCATTAATTTCATCGATTACAAAGACACCTGGGATGGGGATTTCTTTTTTAGGTAATAAGAAACCCTTTGGAATGCATATCTTAACATCAATATCTTCATCATGCATAGTGCCGCTATTATTAACAATACATGAGCCAAAAGGATAACAATCCAGAGCTTTAAAAAACTCACGATATTGCCCGTAGCACAATACGTCATATTCTATTTCTTCCATTAGTCGGTATTTATCTTTTTCTTCGTCGCTTCCTATTAACGAATCACCACTAGCCCCAAACGGAGAAATAGCAACAACAGTTTTTCGCGATAAATCGCCAATATTCCAAAAATAATCATCGATAGCTATCTCATTTTCATTGCAAAAACCATGTATAGCGTCTTTCAAACTTTGTTTTATTATAAGCGGTGCTTCAGGCGAATTATTGAAAAATGGACTTAAGCCAGTAAGTTTTGCAGCAACAGGACTTTCTGATTCGGAAGTACTTTTCTCATCAGAAACCGTCCGTTCAGGGAGAACCATGCCTTTTGCCTTATCTATTTTTGTGATTATATCTCGTCGTTTACTCTCGATTAGCTCCGATTTCGACAGGTTAAACTGATGCACCTCAAGTTCAGTTTCACCGTTTTCTCCAGTGACAGATAAAAGAGGCGTTTTAATAGCATTATGAACCTGTATTTTTTCAGTAATCTTTTGAAGGAAGTACAGCCCTAAGTGAGTTGTAAATTGCTGTTGCAGCTGTTGCTCATCTTTAACTACCCAATATATACCTCTATCTTTATACTTCTCCTTAAATTTTTGAACTTTTTTATATTCGTCTGAATTCAATTGAGATGGTGGCATAGGCTTATCCATAAAATATAGAAAAACCTGCTTGCCCGCTGATATCATCTCTTCGATTTCTTCTTCAGTCCCTGATTCATATTTCTCAGTGGGCGTTCCGAATCTTGTCCAAAATACTGCGACAGCCGCATCACAATCTCTGATAAATTGTTCATTCAATAATTCTTGAGGAGCATCTCCGGATTGAGGAAAACTATCCGTTGACCAGTGTTTAACCATAACTATGACGTTGTTTAGGGCCCCATAAGTTTTATTAAAAACTTCAACTGCGTCTTTAATTATAGGTAGGCAGCTTTCTGATACGTCGCCTGGACATGAAAATAATAAATCATAAGTGGTTGTCACCCTTGCCATATATCAATACTCCTTAGAATTAGTGAATTGTTCGTTCTATCCAAGTAACACCAGATATAGAATGTTACCATGTTATTGTTTATGAAGTAATAACATTTCATCCTAAATACACATGCTCATTGTGCCATTCTAAAAACTTGCTATCCGGCAGTTGTTTTATTTGATCTGGCAGAACGAGAAGCTTTTGGCCATTGTATTTATAGTAATCCTTTCCGTTGCCGTAGTCTCCATACAGTCGTTTGCTCACTTCAACACGATAATCGTTGGTCACGGTAATATAGCCATCATCAAACAACGTATGGAAATCTGACTTTAGTAGCAACCCGTTTGTCACGATATGCGGGCCATTATCTGCATATGGCATTATATGTGCAGCGTCGAGCACAGGAAGCGTCTTTTCACCTGTAATGGCGCAGCGCCGTTGATAAGCGTCAGTTACGATAACACGGAATGCACCTTGCCCAAGCCTGTGTTTTGTAATCGACTCTGCGTAGCGCGGCTCTTCAGCTGCAACAGAAGAACTATCGCTGGTTGCACGAGAAATCCGATCCCGTATCTGATTATAAAGGCGTCTTCCCATAACGGTGTCTGTAGAAAATGTTTTACCTTTCACAATACTTGGACTCCACTCCGGAGCAGAGATCCAGTCTTTTTCATCAAACCAGAACGGCTCAGTCAGGATTGTACAGCCTATTTGAGAATTATCACTAATGCTGTTTCGGCTGCGGTATTTGTTTATGCGTTCATTTAATTCTTCGAATGTGTGTGTTCCGTTCTTTTCTCCGAATGCCTGCCATGCTAGAAAAGGTGGAAGTAGTGAGAAACGTACAAAGAACCCACCGCCAACTATAAAATTGTCGGGATAATGTAGCTTAAATAGAAAAAGCTCGTTCTCCTGCAACGCACGGAAAGGAGACCCGCCAGGATTCCAGAAGTTTACTTCATCAGCATCCTGTGACTTGAGCTGTTCGTACCAGTTTTTATCTGTTACTCCAACGTATATATTCACTGAAGTGACCTCTGTCTTTCATAGCAGTTATTCTTCACAACAAAACCGGCAGCTATTATTATAACAGATAAGTTATTTAAATGGAAATTTATCCCGACATCTATCTTACTCTCTCGCGAAAATAAACATCTAATCTGCTCTCTCATAAGCACCCGACATCTAATCTGCTCTGTACCAAACGTCCGACATCTAAATCGCTCTGTACGCTTCAAAATCTACTCCGTAGACTTGTTTCCGAGGAACAATAAAAAAGAGATTTTGGAGTTACAGTTTAAGACCTGCAACTCTCGAAAACCCCTTATTTAAAGCCTTTTAACTACACCTACTTATCTACCCTTGACATCAATACTACGCTCTCAACGTGAAGTTTTTAGGCTATTTCACATTTTTGAAAAACGCAGTAGAAATGCTTAGTTTAAGCTGATTTGAAGTCCATCCTAACCTCTCGATAAATAGTTTTCGATTAGGCTATTTTTTATTTTCAAATCTTTGAACTGTATTTTTTGCTCTTTCTCTGACTACCATCTTCGTCCTTTGTGACATTGCTGCGATGCTGTTTTTCAATCTGCACAGCTTGAAAAATTTCTTTGGTTATGATGGCTGGATTATTACCCTCGGCTAAATAGTATGCTTCATGCTTTCCATTATCCAACAACCGGACATTTCCTATATACTTTTCATTACTTAGCATTACATCAATCGTCCGCTTACACCATTTCTCTTTTCCGGTAGGGGACTTGATTCCCAGTCGCTCTAATTCCGATACAATGCCTATCACGCTCTTGCCTTGAAGATACCACCCAAAAATCAGCTTTACATTCGATGCCTCTATGTCTTCAATAATCAGTCTGCCATCCCTAGCGTTCGTATAGCCATAACACTTTCTGTTGTAAAACTTTGAGCTTCCATCAGCTGCTCGTTGTTTGATACCCCATTTAATATTATCGCTGCGAGATTCATTCTCCGCCTGCGCAATTGCCTCTATAATAGAAATCATCAAGTCATTATCAGTATTGGCTGTATCCAGTTCTTCCTGTTCAAATATGACACGAATGCCAAGAGGTCTTAATTTGTTTAACGCATCGAGAATCTCAACAGAATCCCGTCCAAACCGACTGATGTTCTTTGTGAGGATAATTTCTAAATCATGTGACTGACAATCCTTCAGCATTCGAGTAAACTCTTTACGAGAAGAACCTGTCTTGCTTGAAGCAATATCTATGTAAACATCTACTAATAACCATTTGGGATTAACTGCTGTTAATCTTGTTAACGCAGATACTTGGGCGGTAAGACTTTTTAGCTGATCCGCACTGTTAGTACTCACACGGCAGTAGATACCAACCCGTATTTCTCTCTTTAGTGGCTTTGCTGGAATATATTCAATTCGTTTATTTTCAGCCATGGCAAAACTTCTGTAATTTCAGCTTTCTTGACAAATTGGAATTTATCTGTCCCTACTTTTCCATCATAAAGAAGTATTGATATCCATCGTATTCCTTCTCTGTACCCCATGTCACTTCTGCGCACAGAATATATTTGCCTGACTTTTCAGGCATCATAAATTTTTCTTGGCGATAATAGACCTCTTGATACTGCTCGTCGTAAAGGGTGTAATATTGCAAACCCGCTGTCTTGCCATCTATAGCAATTTGAACATCATCAGAAACTGAAACGGTATCCAACTCATTTACAATATCCTTTGGTTGTTTTCTCTCACCATCACTAACCAAGCCATCTTTGTTAAGAGAAAATATCCAGTTTTGGAATGGAGCATATTGTTCTCCCGCAGAAACAAGCTTTACCTCGCCGACAGAAACAGTCTTTTCTTTAGAGCATCCGTATAATCCAAGAGATAAAACAAGGACCAGTAAACTGATAAACACAAGCATTTTTTTCATGCCAGCCCACCTCCTGCAATAAAGACGAAATCGTTGACCCTAAAGTTCCGTAAATTCCTGTTTGTCTAACTGTTTAATCTGCTTATAAACGTGAATTCATCTTTCCAGTTAGCTTCATGGCTAATAAACATTTAAGCATATTTCAGTCATGTTAGTTAGCCTATTACGCATCCATTTTATCAACTCAACCTTAAATAATCAATTCCATCCAACCTGCTCTCTCGCCAAAAATAACATCCAATCTGCTCTCTCCAAAACACCTGACATCTAAACTGCTCTGTACCAAACGACTGACATCTAAACCGCTCTGTACGGGTCATAATCGGCCTTTTGGATATGTTTCCACGCAGCAAAAAAATCACGATTTTCACGTGTCCATTTCCGATATCCAAACCCCGAAAAGCCCTTATTTACTGGACTTTTCACACACTCACTCTTTTACCCTTGTTATCAATACGCATGTCTCAACATGCGTCGTATGCGGAAACAGATCAACCCCGATTACTGTGTTAACGCTGTATCCTTTTTCCAATATCGCCGCGTCTCTCGCCAGCGTAGCGGCGTTGCATGAGACGTAAACTATTCTTTCGGGTTTCATATCGGCCAGTTTATGCAACAGCGAGCCGTCGCATCCCTTTCGCGGCGGGTCGAGTATCACTATATCCGGCCTTCCTATAAGTTTAACAGCTTCATCAAGCATCTCCCCCGCGTCTCCCGCGAGAAACTCGGCGTTATCTATCCCGTTTATTTCAGCGTTCTCTTTCGCGTTATCCACAGCGCTTTTAACATACTCTATCCCGGTTACACGCTTTGCCTTTCGTGCCGCAAGGAGCGAAAGAGTTCCTATTCCGCAGAAGAGATCAAATACGATATCATCGCTTGATATGCCGGCGAATTCCATCGCCGTTTCATAAAGCTTTTCCGCCTGCTCGTGGTTTACCTGAAGGAAGCTCGAAAGCCCGGCCCTGAAAGAAAGCCCGCCGAAGGTCTCGGTTATATAAGAATCTCCGTATATGACCCGTTCCTCATCGCCAAGTATGGCATTTGTCTTTCTGTCGTTGATATTTATTACGATGCTTTTCAGTCCGTCAATGCCTTTAACTGCGGTTATAAGGGAATCCTTATCTGCTTTATTCCTCAATACCACCCCGGCCATGACTTCCCCGTTCAGCGTTTGCCGGCCTATGATGTGCCGGAGCGTTCCCGTATTCGTTTCTTCGTCATACGCTTTTACTTTTTCACGGTTTGCCCATTTAACCACGGCGTCTTTTACGGCGTTAATAGATTGCTTTTGTATGGGGCAGTCTACAGCCACAAGAGAGTGGCTGCGCGGCGCGTAAAACCCGGCTTCGATATTGCCGCCGGCATCCGATACCGGGAACGACGCCTTGTTCCTGTAATCCCTTATATTATCGGCCGCTATTATAACGGGATTGTCTATCTCTATTCCGCCCAGCCTTTTAAGGCATTCCTTTATATATCTGCTCTTATATTCAAGCTGCCCCTTATATGAAAGATGCTGCAGCGTACAGCCCCCGCATGCTTCGAACGATGCGCAGAAAGGAGCAACGCGCTCGTCTGATCTCTTTAATATCTCCAGAAGTTTTCCGACCGCGTAGCTTTTCGTGAGCTTTATTACCTTAATCCTGACCGTTTCGCCGGGAAGAGCGCCGGGAACAAAAACAGCCATTCCCTCATGCTTTCCTATGCCCGCCCCTTCTATGGTAATATCGTCTATATTCAGTTCGATAACGTCGTTTTTACTCAGCATAATATAGCGATTATAACATAAGAGGCAATTTGAAAACAAAAAGTAATCCTTAAATTTTCAGCGCACTCCTAAGCCTTTTAACTCCTTCCTCTATCTCCGCTTCGCTTAAATTCCCATAGCCGAGCACTATCTCGTTTTTATGCCTGCCCTTTATCATCGCGTAGTCTTCGGCGTAATCCACTTCGACTCCGTTTTCTATAACAGACTTTCTGTCTTCCCCCGTAACGGCCCTCCTAAGCGCTATCATCATATGGATCCCCGCCAGCTCTCCGGATATCTTTATCTCAG
>CAZJOS010000134.1:0-6989 GCA_964547655.1 uncultured Christensenellaceae bacterium | reverse complement strand
GAACAGCAAATTCGTAAAGCTGGGATTGGACAGGGACAGGTACAACGTGCCGATTGCAATCGGTTTAACGCTGCTTGTTATTGGCGGCACTGTCTTTTTGTTGATCAAACGAAAGAGGAAAAAAGCAGCTCATGAGAACTACAACGGAGTCGGCTAAAAATACTTTTAAGAAAAGTCAAGCGGATATGCTGATTGAAGAAATACAAGAAACGGAGGAAGAAGCGGTATGGAATTAAAATCTATTCTTGCAATAGCCATGCTATTGTTTATTGCGGGCGGGCTTGTGTTCCTGCGCATCAAAAAGAGACGAAAATAAGGCATATAGAGACGGGCGGCTGATCTTCGGATTGGCCGCCTTTTTTCTATTTGCGGAAAGGAAAAACCATCATGAAGATCACCTATTATACAGACCGAAATATTGAGGTGCTGTCTATCAAGACTGATAACGGAAACCCTATCAAAGAAAAGTCGTACCATTTTGGCAATTGCCTGATCGACCTCCTGTACGGCCCCGCCGTTGTGGAAAACGGCAGCGTTGTCTGTATCGACGAGCAGTTAAAAAATCAGGTCACAAAGTTGCTGGAGCAGTGTGACGATTACCTGCACAACGATATAAAAGCGCTCGTCGAAAAGGACATGACGTTCATATTTGGCAAGAAATTTGCGTATCAGAACGTGTTTATTGAAAACAAGCTGTGCAGCGTATATTTCTTCGACGATATCCACCATCTCATATGCCTGCTGCTGACCAACATCTACCTGTATAAGTTGATGTACAAACGGTGCGGCTACTGTCAAAGGCTATTCGCCACACGGTTTTCAAACGCAAGGTTCTGTCAACGTGTGGCGACGAAAAGCGGCCATACATGCCGATATGCCTATCTGCTCCAGATGCGGCGAAAGAAACAAACGATTAAAGATTGAGGGTTCCCTATTCGCCCTCAACTTTGATGCGTCAGCCTTCCGCCGGAGGACTGACGCATCAATTTATATACGAGGAGATATATGGCGCTGATATGAGGTTGTATAACACTACAAAAACAAAAGGAGGATACCGATGGCAGAGAAATACAGGTATATTGAAGAAATGTCCGGCAAGACGATCAAAACGTTGTCGAGCCGCGACCGCTGGATAAAATATCTACGGACTGCCGCGCAGCTTTACAAGTACAGCTTTCGGGACAGCTATTTGATATTTGCCCAGCGCCCTGATGCCACGGCTGTGGCAAGCTTTGATTTATGGAACAATAAAATGCACCGCTATGTCAATCGTGGCGCGAAAGGCATTGCGCTGATCGACCGCAAGAACAGCAGCCCGCGGCTTCATTATGTGTTCGATATTTCGGATACCAATGGCAGTAGAATGCCATATATCTGGCAGTTCAAAGAGGCGTATCAGGACAGAATCAATCAGGCGCTTGCCGACAGCTTTGATCTTGAAAACGCACCCGCTGAGTTCAGCGCAATCATCAAGGCCGTTATACATAGCCTTATCGAAGACAGTCTGCCGGAGCTGCTGGCCGAACTGAAATATTCCAAGGAAAACAGCTTCTTGGCGGACTTGGACGAAACTAACCTCACGGCTATGCTGCGAGATACGCTGCGTGAGAGCGCCCTTGCTACAGTCCTGTTTCGGTGTCAAATGGATACTGGGAAAAATGACCCCGATCAATTTTCCTGCCTGTATAATTTCAATACGCCGGATACTATGATACTCTTAGGTACAGCGGTCAGTGAGATTTCCGAAACGGTATTGCGTGAAATTGAACTGTCTGTCAAAACCATCGAGCGTGAAGAAAGGAGCAAAAGATATGCAAATGAGTTACAGGGAAGTGGACGGCCTGCTGTATCCCGACCTTATGATCAAAGGCCAGATCGACGAGCCGCTGACGAAGTACGGGCTGATGAAAAAGGACTTTCTGGAACAACACTATCCGATTCGGTTCAATCAGATGATACTCACAGGGACGCTGTATCCCCATTGCAAGGAGGTCGAGCGGCAGATGCAAGAGCAGATGTACCAGCGAGTCGAACGGATGAAAAAGCAGACGCCGAAGAATCTTTGGCAGACGCATATCGCGGAGATCGAGAGCGAGCTGATTCGGGAGCTGATACTGACGAGATAAATGAGCAGCACGATATCGATACAGTTCTTTTGAAAGGCAGCGGCTTTGAAGGCGGCAAGCAAAGAATAATTGATTATTACTTTGAACATTCATCCAATAGTGATAGAGCCGCTTTTCTCAAAAAAGAGTATGGCATCGGTGGCAGTACAGTTGTCTTTTCTGAAAGTAGAACAGGTTTTCAGAACCATGATAGCAAAGGGGTTGAGATATTTCCTCGCGGGTTTTCAGATGAACCGATAAAATTATCGTGGTCAAAGGTAGCGAAGCGTATCGGAGAGCTGATTGAAAATGAACGATATTATGAACTAAGGTATGCAAACGAAAAACCGCTGATAAAACCCACGCCTGACGAGAATATCAAATTACAGGGAGCTGATGAAGCTCCTTTTATTATGGAGGTTAAATCGGCACTGGATGAAGCGACCCTTCCCGTTCAGAAAAAACGCCGGACGCAAGCTGGAATGAACTTTGCCCGGCTTGAAGTCCTCGCACCGCATATCATGGATAAACGCTATGGCCATGCCACGCTATCAGCGGACGGCTTTATGGATTTGTCTATTGAGTGGATAGGCGATAATCGTTTGGCTATGGCGCATTACGGCAAACAAAACGGCGACCTTATGGCTGATCCCGATATGGAGCTGATCGTCGAGTTTGGTAAAAAGGAAGTCCTGCCGGCCACATATCAAAACGACTACTTGGGCGTATATCAGGAGGTCTATCTTGAAAACAATCAATGGAGGCCGAAGCTGAGTCGGGAGCTCACGTCGTTTCTGGACACATGGCTGCGCAACCTTGAATTTCAAGGGCATGTGCTGACAAAGGCAAGCTACCATAACCCCGATATAGCGCATCAGCCTATTCTTTTTGATGACAAGGGGCGCGAATATGGCTTTGACATCCCCAATGATTTGTTCAGCGCAGCAAGGCTGGAAGCAAACATACAGACCGAAAAAGAAGAACACGCAGGTCCGTCCAACGCGGATTATGAACTGGGGTTTGGCGAACTTGGTAACGGGACAACGGTATGGAATAGGCTCCATGAGGTAGATGGCGATTACGAAACCATAGCACATATCTCGAATGACGGCGAGGTTACGTATTACCGTGACGATCTTCCCGCAGATATCGTACATCGGATCGAAAACCAAGCCCGCGCCCGATTGAGCAGTGGTGAACACCAGCAGCCCACACCGGAGCCACGGCCAAAAGAAGCCACGCGAGCGGAGAGCGAACAGCCCTCCGCTTTTTCTGTTGACGAGGATGACAGTTTGGACGATGTTGACCCCATCGCTATTCGGGAACGGCTGAATAGTTCGGATGGGCAGGCTGAAGCAGACAGGCTGCTGGCTACCGCCGAAAAAATTGCCCGAGAAAACACGGTGGAACCATATGAACGGTTCGCCGTGATAGAAACCGAAGAAGGTTATGCGATTTGGGACGATATTACCGATGACTATTATGTTGATGATGACGGCGTTACCGAGAGCTTTACCAGCGAGTGGCAGGCCAATGCCTATTTGGATGAAGTCAGGAAAGCCGTGTCTGACAAAGAAGCGGCTGAATGGTTGTATGTAGAGCACAGCAAAAACAATGCTGTCAAACCGAACCCGCTGCCCTATAAAGCGGGCGATACGGTTTATCTGGAGGATGGCAAGCCTTTTGTCATTGAGGAAATCGGTACTTTCGATATCCGTTTGCGCGACCCATCGCTGCTCTATCCAATTCTGCGTTCCGAAAGCAGAGAGAGCTTTGTGCGACTGCTGGAGAGATACCCGCAGCCGGAAAAGGCTCAGGCCCTGCAGTCCAACTTCCACATCACGGACGATAGTCTGGGCGTGGGCGGCGCGAAGGAAAAGTATCATCGTAATATCGCCGCCATCAAGCTTATAAAACAGATCGAAAGTGAACACAGGCTGGCGAGCGCCGACGAGCAGGAGGTTTTGTCGCAGTACGTGGGCTGGGGCGGTTTGGCGAAAGCGTTCGACGATACGGACAGCTCCTGGAGTGGTGAATACGAGGAATTAAAATCCCTGCTGGATGAAACGGAATACAAGGCCGCAAGAACAACCACTCTGAACGCCCATTATACGTCGCCTATAGTCATCAAGGCGATATACAAGGCGCTCGAAAACATGGGCTTTTCCGGTGGCAACATCTTGGAGCCCGCGTGCGGTATAGGCAATTTCTTAGGGCTACTGCCGCCGTCGCTTAGTGAATCCAACCTGTACGGCGTGGAGATTGACAGTGTGTCGGGACGTATTGCGCAGCAGCTTTACCAGCGCGAACACATCCAAATCACGGGATTTGAACATACGGCATTTCATGATAACTTTTTTGATGTGGCTATTGGGAACGTGCCTTTTGGCGCATATGGCGTGTCGGATAAGCGTTATGACAAATACAACTTCTATATTCACGATTACTTCATAGCCAAGTGCCTTGATAAGGTACGCCCTGGCGGTATCGTCGCCCTGATTACATCGAAAGGAACGCTGGATAAGAAGAACAGCAGTGTGAGAAAGTATCTGGCGCAACGTGCGGAGCTTGTCGGCGCTATCCGTCTTCCCAACAATGCGTTCAAGGCTAACGCCGGAACCGAGGTCACATGCGACATCCTGTTTCTAAAAAAACGAGACAGCTTGCAGGACATCGAACCGGAGTGGGTACAGATAGGCGAAACCGAGGACAACATTCCGATCAACCAATATTATATCGACAATCCACATATGGTGCTGGGGAAAATGACGCATTGGAAGGGTATGTACGGCAACGAAAACGAAACCGCCTGTGTGCCCTTTGAAAATGCCGATTTGCAGCAGCAGCTCACCGATGCAATATCTCATATCGAAGCGGAGATCGACGACGGGTACATGATGGATGAGCCGGACGCCTACGATACATCGATCCCGGCAGACCCGAACGTTAAAAACTATTCATTCATCATCGTGGATGACAAGCTGTACTACCGTGAGAACGCGCGTATGAACCTGTGCGCCGACCTCAACGCAACGGTGGAGAAACGCATCAGGACGATGCTTGAGCTGTCGAAAACCCTGCACACGCTGATCGAATACCAGCTTGAGGGCTACGGAGAGTTTGAGATCAAAAAAGCGCAGTCCAGATTGAACGACCAATACGATGATTTTGTCAAAGAATACGGCAGGATCAACGACCGCGCGAACCGGCTGGCCTTTTCGGAGGATAGCGACTACTATCTGCTCTCGTCGCTGGAAAACACCGACGAGGAAGGTGAGTTTTCAGGTAAAGCGGACATATTTACAAAACAGACCATCCGGCCCCGTAAGATCATCACCCATGTGGATACCTCCGTCGAGGCGCTGGCTGTGAGCATAGGCGAAAAAGCAAAGGTGGATATCGGGTACATGAGCGCGCTCACGGGCAAGGAGCCGGAGACGGTGATCGGCGAGCTAAAAGGCGTCATCTTCAAAGACCCGCTGTCCGACCTTGGCAACCCCTATGAAGGCTTTTTAACAGCGGACGAGTATCTGTCCGGCAACGTGCGCGAAAAGCTCAAGACTGCGAAGCTGATGGCGGAAAAGCATCCTGAATTTGCATATCATGTGACAGCGCTGGAAGCTGTTCAGCCCGAAGACCTTGAGGCCGCGGATATCGAGGTCAAGCTGGGAACAGTGTGGATTCCGACCTTGTATATCGATAAATTCATGCATGAGCTTCTGGACACCTCATATTATGGCAGGCACAACATCAAGGTTTCATATTCCAAGTATACCGGTGCGTGGTATGTGGCCAACAAGTCAATGGACGGCGACAGCATTGCCGCCCGTGAAGCATACGGCACGTCGCGCATTAATGCTTATCAGATCATAGAGGAAACGCTGAATCAGAAAAACGTGCGGATCATGGACAAGGTGGTGAATCCCGACGGTAAGGAGGAATATGTTCTCAATACAAAAGAGACGTTCCTCGCGATTCAAAAGCAAAACCTCATCCGGGAAGCGTTTAAGGACTGGATATATAGGGACGAGGATCGACGCAAGCATCTAGTCAGCTATTACAACGAGCATTTTAACAATATCCGGCCACGGGAGTACAACGGCGAACATCTAATTTTCGAGGGCATGAATCCGACGCTGGAACTGCGGTCTCACCAGCGCAATGCCGTGGCGCGGCAGCTTTACGGCGGGAACACCCTGCTGGCGCATTGCGTTGGCGCGGGGAAATCCTTTACCATGATCGCGACCGCGATGGAAGCCAAGCGTCTGGGACTGTCTACTAAGAGCATGATTGCCGTTCCCAATCATTTAACGGAACAGATCGCCGCCGAAACGCTGCGGCTGTACCCGTCCGCAAAGGTATTGGTGACCACGAAAAAGGACTTCCAGCAGCATAACCGAAAGCGCTTCTGCTCAAAAATTGCCACGGGCGACTACGATATCGTGATCATCGGGCATTCGCAGTTTGAAAAGATACCGCTCTCCACGCATCGGCAGATACGCACCATTGAGAAAGAAATCGACGACATCGCAAATGCCATTGAATATGAAAAGCGGTACGGCGCGCAGTCATTCAACGTCAAGCAGATGGAACGCACCAGAAAAGCGCTTAAAAACAAGTTGGAACAGCTCAACAATCAGTC
The DNA here is from genome assembly GCA_964547655.1 of uncultured Christensenellaceae bacterium. Taxonomy (GTDB): domain Bacteria; phylum Bacillota; class Clostridia; order Christensenellales; family SZUA-584; genus DTFZ01. The sequence goes on along the minus strand of CAZJOS010000134.1, from coordinate 242 downwards.
GATGAAGGATGACGTTGTGACCTTTGAGGAATTGGGCGTTGACAGGCTGTTTGTGGACGAGGCTCACGGTTTTAAAAATCTGTTCGTCGTCACCAAGATGCGTAACGTGGCCGGTGTGCAGCAGACGCAGGCGCAGAAAGCGATGGACATGTACATGAAGTGCCGGTATCTGGATGAGCTTACCGGCGGCAAGGGCGTCACGTTTGCGACGGGAACGCCCATCAGCAACAGCATGGTGGAGA
>CAZJOS010000133.1:0-6998 GCA_964547655.1 uncultured Christensenellaceae bacterium | reverse complement strand
CAGTCACCCCGACCAAATAAGCAGCTTGTCATTGATACAATGGCAGGCTGTTTTATTTTCATAATTAATTGATTTATAATTAACTAAATAAATGCAAAAGGAGCATAGCCCTTGAACGAGATACCTGTTTGGCAGATGGTTAGAGAAGCTGTGACCTCTATCGGTAGCGATGTAATTTCAAATGCGGAAATAAAAAAATACATAACTGCTCATTATGGTGATGTTAATGAAGGTACAATTAACGCCCAAATCTTAGTTTGCTGTGTTAATCGAGCAAAAGAAGTAAGTAATTGGAATTAAAATGATTTCCATATATGTCTATATAGTATTAACTGCTAACTATAAAACATCTCTAGACTTTCTAAAAACTTTTTGTGATTACGTGAACCTGATTATATTTCAGTGATACAAGATGTAACAGGTATATATTTTTTCTGATTTTTTTGATAATATCATTACTGATAACATAATTATCATTTCAAATTGATACAAGGAAGTAAGATATTATGCCTTTTCCATATAACCGCCCGGCAGGTCCACGTGGTTTTCTGACAGATGAAGAAAAGAAAAACAGGCCAAAGATAACAAAAAAGTTTTTAATAAGAATATTCTCTTATCTAAAACCATATTGGCTCCAGTTTGTCTTGGTATTTATCGCAATTATAATCTCATCAGCATTAGGCTTGCTCCCGTCAATTATTACGGGAAGAATTGTTGACGACGCCCTTATAGGAAAAGATATGCAGCTACTACTGACCCTCCTTGCTGCCGCCCTGCTAACATTATTAATTTCACAGATTATCAACGTATTCGAAAGTTATATCAACACCTGGATCTCACAAAAAATAATATTTGATATGAAAAATCAAATGTATGACCATTTACTGTACATGCCAAACTCCTTTTTTTCTTCTGAAAAGCAAGGCAATATCATCACCAGAATGAATACTGACATAGATGGCGTAAATTCTGTTATATCTGGAACGCTTACGAGCATTGTAAGCAATTCAATGATTATTATTTCAACCATAATCGCTCTTTTCACATTAAACCTGCTGCTGGCGTTAGTAGGAATCGTAATCATACCTTTGCTGATATTGCCGGCGAAGGGGACTGGCCGTATAAGGTGGAAACTGCTTGCCGAAAGCCAGGCGAAGCATGATGAAATGAATCAAATGGTCAGCGAAACGTTAAGTACAAGCGGTTCATTGCTAGTAAAACTGTTTACACGGGAGAAAAATGAATATGCACGTTTTACAGAGGTAAACAGAGAAGTTACAAGGATTACTATAAAAGAACAGCGCTCGGGTAAATGGTTCCAAATGGTACTTGGCATCTTTACGCAAATCGGCCCATTGTTGATTTACTTCGCAGGCGGATACCTGATTATATCCCGAATGGATGATACGTTGACCATAGGCGTTATTACAGCCGCAGTTGCGCTGGTTAGTCGTCTTTATAGACCTATACAGGCCATGCTCAATATTCAAGTCGACTTTACACGTTCAATTGCTTTGTTTTCCAGGATTTTTGAATATTTTGACTTGAAAAATGATATTATAAATAAGCCTGATGCTGTGAAACCTGATATCACAAACGCATCAATTTCTTTTCATGATGTTAATTTTTCTTATACTCCAGGAGTACAGATACTTAAAGACATTTCGTTTAATGTTCCAGGAAAATGTATGTATGCGATCGTGGGGCCCTCAGGTTCCGGAAAGTCAACTATTATTAATTTGATTCCCAGGATATATGATGTTGACAGTGGGAGTATAACCATTTCTGGTGTTGATGTCCGGGATTTCGATTTAGCTTATCTACGGGAATCCATAGGAGTCGTAACGCAGGATACTTATCTTTTTAACGGTACAATAAAAGAAAATCTTTTATATGCAAAAGATGATGCAAGTGATGAAGAAATCGATAAAGCCTGCAGGGTCGCTAACCTATATGATTTTATTATGAGCACCCCTGAAAAATATAACACGATAGTAGGCAATCGCGGCCTGATGCTTTCTGGCGGTGAGAAACAAAGACTTTCTATTGCACGTGTTATTCTAAAAAACCCCAAAATTTTGATCCTTGATGAAGCCACTTCTTCATTGGATTCAATTTCAGAGAATAATATTCAAGAAGCACTTGATGTATTAATGAATGACCGAACAAGTATCGTTATAGCACATCGGCTTTCCACCGTACTTGCGGCGGATAATATCCTTGTTGTCAACGAAGGCAAAATTGTAGAACAGGGGAAACATAGTGAACTACTTAAACAAGAAGGAGTTTACAAAGAGCTTTATGAAACACAATTTGAAAAAGTATTTGAAGAGGGAACCAAATAATAAAGTTTACAACACTGAATACAGGGGGAACGAAAGTCCCAACTGTCCTTATAACGCAGATAGCACTTTAATAATAAACAATGATAATTAGAATTGCATACTTAGCCTTTATGAAAATTTTTTTATTATTGAGGGAACCTCCTCAATTACTATATAACTTATACTTCAAATAAATTGAATTTATTATTTACTGATGATACACTATAAATGCAGTAATAATAAAATTAATCGTAAAAGAAACTAAATACTGAGGCAGCTAAGATTTGGGGGTAATGAAATGCCAAAATATGAACAAGCTTTCATGTCGCAGTTTGAAACAATCAAAAAGATGACAAATTCAGAGGAGCGAAAAAGACATATAGATGACCTAATCCAAAAATATGGGCATATCGAATGTGCGTCGGCAGCCCTGGAATATAATATCGACCTTGCCAAAGAAATCATACGGCAGAATAAAGAAGTATGCTTTCGTTCAGGCGGCCATGTCGTCTCAAATTGCATATGCAGTTTATGTGAGAGTGAAGTCCATTCATGGAAGATCAAATCCAGCTATGACGGCGAAACCTTTTTTATTTGCACGAGATGCGGTAAAGAATTGTGCGAAAATTCTTGGAATGAAGGCGAATTATTAGAATTGAAGTTTCAATAAGGGGCTGCGCCGCGAAGTCGATTATACCGATTCTGATGAGGTTTATATTTCTGCTTGACATTATAACCGGACAGGCCAGCTGCTGAAAGTACACCAACACAAGGAGGACAGCAAATGAAAAAGGCAATTTTTTTAATAGTTATGCTCTGCATCGTATTCGTTATGTTGCCGGGCTGTTCAAACGATGAAAAGAGCAAAGAACTCGCAAAAAACAGCGGTGTCCTTTCGGCTATTGCAGAGGAAGACGAAGAGGGATTATATAAGATCAACTGGGACGTAGAAGTTGTACAGGATGCAAGCATGCATTCATCGCCTATTCGCTATCTGATAACTTTCAATTTTTGTGCCGGCTCTGTAAACCACGAGTTGGGTATGGTTGAAGTGGAGGGTATAAAGCTGACAGATGAAAGGGCTTTCAAGACTGGGACCGTCGCTTTTATTGTAAAAGGTAAATCCAGCCCAAAGATATACCGTAAAGATAATGGCGAATCGGTGAGAGGCGAAAAAGAGACTGCAAACGTTTATGTATATGACATTGAAACTGATACTTTCTTCGGGCAGAAGCGTTTTGCGGGAGACAGTCTTGATGACACCTATGAGAATTATCGAGGTGGAGATATATTTATAAATAAAATAAATTATTCGGAAATCAGGAGCTACCTGGATGAACTGTGTGACGAATGAAAGCTTCACACAGCGAAGCTAAATGCGGAGGTTTTAATGAATCTGATATGCAAGATTTTTGGGCATAAATGGAAAGGCTGTACCTGTACGCGCTGTAAAAGCACACGGGATATGTATCACCGATGGTTTTATGGTAATCTTGCCTGCTCGCTTTGCGGTAAAATCCATGAACACGATTGGGACGGATGCGTATGCAAAATATGCGGCGCTAAACGCGACGAAGGGCACGATTGGGACGGATGCCGATGCAAAAAGTGCGGCGCTAAACGCGACGAAGGCCATGACTGGAACGGATGCCGATGCAAAAAATGCTATAAAATGCTCGAAGAACCTCAGCACACCTGGAAAACATATGATTTTCACGGTACGATAACTGTTTACGGTAAGCAAACAGTAGAATGTAAAAATTGCGGCACTACTGTTAAATTCGATTCCGCGGGCACATACTGCCCCATTTGTTTCACAGAAGGAAGCTGGAAAGATGAACCGAGCGATGATCCGATGTTTTTAAGATATAGCTTTACCTGCGAAAAATGTGGGTATGGAACCGGCTATGAACGCAACGACAGTTATTGATCGCTGTAATTTACAAAGAAAACGGGGTATATGTTCCTTATAACTATCCTTATAACGCAGATGCACTAAATAGTACATAACACCACTCATTTTGCAATCATTTATAATAGTCAATCGCTGATTATGTTATATAACACTGCTTTATTTAAAAATAGGGCTTTGCGGGGGCCCCTTATTATTTGTCTCTTTTGTTGGATGGCTCTATAATTGGTATCAGTATAAATATACGGGCAAATAAATTATTTTTATGCCATCCCTTGCCTGCTTTTATTGTACAAATCTTCATGTAGTGCTATACTTCTACCATCATACTTTTTACAATATGGGGGTATAATATATGCAAACAGAAAACTATAATCCTTTTGCAAACGCACAGAAACAATTTGATAATGTTGCTGCTTTACTGGATTTGGACAGCGGCACTCGTGACTTGTTGCGTCGGCCAATGAAAGAGCAGCATTTTACGATACCGGTAAAAATGGATGACGGCAGTACGCAGGTTTTCCAGGCGTTTCGCATAAAGCACAACGACGCCAGAGGTCCCGCAAAAGGCGGCATACGGTTTCATCCTCAGGAAACAGCCGATACGGTGCGCGCGCTGTCCATGTGGATGACGTGGAAGTGTGCGGTAGTCGATATACCGCTGGGCGGCGCAAAAGGCGGGGTAATCTGCGACCCTCATAACCTCTCACAAAACGAGCAGGAGCGTTTGTGCCGGGGGTATGTTCGCCAACTGTACGGCCAGATAGGCCCGATGCTGGACGTTCCGGCGCCCGACGTAATGACAAACGGGCAGCACATGTTATGGATGATGGATGAATACGAAACGTTAATGGGCGGCCGTTATCCGGGAGTTATTACAGGAAAACCCGTGGGCATGGGCGGTTCGCTCGGGCGTACTGAAGCCACAGGTTACGGCGTTATTTACACGCTGAAAGGGCTTTTAGAGTATATGAAGCTGCCGTTTGGCTCTACTGCCGCCAGCATCCAGGGGTTCGGAAATGTCGCGGAATATGCGGCGCGTATGTACACGGAATTAGGCGGCAAGGTGATTGCCGTTTCCTGCTGGGATCAGGGCGATGCAACGTCGTATACTTATCGTAAGCTTAATGGCTGCGATATCAGTCAGCTGGTCGGCATCAAGAACTCTTTCGGCAGCATTGATAAAAATAAAGCCCGCGACCTTGGCTACGAGATATTGCCGGGCGGAGAATGGCTGTGTCAGGATGTTGATATATTGATTCCTGCGGCATTGGAAAACCAAATAACACCCGACGCGTGCAAACAGATATCTTCGAAGGTGAGAATAATATGCGAAGCGGCAAACGGCCCAACAACGCCTGACAGCGACCCGATTTTGAAGGAGCGCGGCATAGTCGTTGTGCCCGACTTTCTCTGCAATGCGGGAGGCGTTACCTGCAGTTACTTCGAACAGGTTCAGTGCAACATGAACTATTTCTGGAGCAAAGAGGAAGTCATGAAGAAACTGGAGTACAGTATGTCGAATGCGTTTGCCGCAGTAAACGAGTTGGCGCAGAAGAAGAACCTTTCGCTGCGGGATGCCGCTTATGTGATTGCTATCAACCGCGTTGTGAATGCGGTGAAGCTGCGCGGATGGGTCTAGGTGCCATCCGGCCATAATATATAAATGTTACGGAGATCGATATGACCGACCGTGATCTACAGCTTAAAAACCTTACTGAGCGGGCAAAGGAACTCGAATGCCTCTACGCTGTCGATGAGCTTTTGCAGGACAAGCAGCTTTCCTTGCCCGCCGTTATGACACAGTTGCTGAAAGTCATACCGATAGGCTTTACCGACCCGTCTTCCTGCAGGGTGCGTATCAGGTTTAGAAATGATACCTACAGCTCCGCGGATTTTGATAAATGCTTTGTGCTGAATTCCACGAATGTCTATGTGGAGGAAGAAACGGCAGGTACGATCGAAGTCGGGTATCTGAAGAAGTCGAATCATAAGGTCAGCGATTTGCTGGAAGACGAAATAAAGCTGCTCGATGTCATTTCAAGGCGTGTTTCACAAATCGTATTGAGTACGGAGCGAGAGATAAACATGCTGGTAAATATGCTGCGGCAGATCAATCCTGATATGCTGCAGCATATTTGCGAAAAACTATACGTGTACTTAAAAAATGCCAGGGAATTCGATTCGGCTCCCTGCCGGCCCGGCGAAAAAGAAGTTCGTCAACAGACTTACGGGGAGATAAACGCGCCTTTAAAAGTCAGCTCCGGCCTTGATGCGACTGTATTGAGCAAAAATATCATTGACGGCGCCATTTCCTTTTTGCCCCGCGGAGACGTGTTTGGCCTGATAAATAAATGGGTGCAGGAAGAACGCGTTTTTGCCCTCGTTAAAACAGTGGACGACCCTACCGCCAGTATCAACGACGTGCTCACTGCCGTTAATAAATATGTTCAGGCGGTGGATACCAACGAGGAAGGAACAGAGGTCTCGCTTACGGAGACGTGGCTGACAGCCGAACTGTCGCACCGTTTTTTAACTTCGGACAGCCACTTGCTGAATAATGTTCTCGACAATATACATATAGCTGATTTTTGCTCTATGCTGGATAAGATCATAGGCTCGGATACCAGCCGTGGAAATATTGGCGGCAAGGGAGCCGGCCTCTTTATTGCGGAGCAAATACTAAAGCATGCGGCAAAGGATGAGCCGCTGCTGCAGGGGATAAAAACGCCGCGCACCTGGTATATCGCGACAGATCAGAT
>CAZJOS010000132.1:0-7258 GCA_964547655.1 uncultured Christensenellaceae bacterium | reverse complement strand
CTTTCATATCACACCATGGGTGACAGTGTATTTTATGAACAATGCGTGTATTTTGTTAATACTTGCCGTATAAAGTAGAGAAAGGCCCGATATTGGTTTATACTATATATAAAACGATAAGGGGTGCTCATATGACAGACAGCTTTTATATTTCGCTTGAAGACGGTGAGTTTACGGAAATAAAGAGCGCGCCCGGCACGCGCCTTTGCGATATCGCTCCGGAAGTATCCCCGGGCGCCATATGCGCAGTTATAGACGGCAATCTTAGTTCGCTCGCCGACGAGGCAAGGCCTGGGGCGCATATACGATTTCTTCATCCCGAAAAAGACCAGCTTGCTTCGCGTGTTTTTTTGCGCGGAGCGACTTTTTTGCTTTATTGCGCCGCGAAAGAGCTTCTGCCAATGCGGGAGCTAACTGTGGAGCACTCGCTTTACGGAGGGATGTTCTGCACGATACCGGATATAACCGTACAGGAAGTAGCCGCGCTCGAGATAAAAATAAACGAATATATCGCGGAAGATAAAGACTTCTTACTTACAAAGATGCATGTGAGCGAAGCGAAGAGGATAATGCTGGACGAGGGGCTTTCAGCGAAAGCGGCGCTGCTCGACTACCGCCCTTTCGATTATTACAGGATGTACGAATACGCGGGGCAAAAAAACTATTTTCACGGGATAATGCCCAAAAGCTCCGGCTATCTTAAGGGAATGCACCTTTTTCCGTATTCGAACGGTTTTATATTGAAATATCCGGCCCCGTATGCGCAAGCTCATAAGCCGATAACCGTCCAGCCAAAATATTCTTCGGTTTTCGCAAAGGCGGAAGAGTGGGGGAGAGTGCTCCACGCTTCCTATATCGCCGATATTAACGGGATGCTCACAAACGGCGGGATCTATAGCTTTATCGACATAAACGAGGCGCTTCATGAAATGATGATATCGAATATAGCGAAGCAGATCGCCGGTAAGGCCGTAAGGATAGTGCTTATAGCCGGCCCGTCTTCTTCGGGCAAAACGACGTTCGCGTCGAGGCTCGCGGTCCATCTGCGCGCGGCGGGAAAGAAATGCAGGCCGATATCGCTGGACGACTATTACAAAGACAGGGACGACGTGCCGCTCGATGAAAACGGAAAAAAAGATTTCGAGAGCATCCATGCTTTTAACACTGAAAAGCTGAACGAAGACCTTAAAAAGCTGCTGGCATGTGAAGTAGTAAATCTGCCGAAATTTGATTTTTATACCGGCAAGCGGAAAAAGGATACGGTGCAGCTCTGCATCGACGACGATATACTCATAGTCGAAGGCATTCACGGGCTCAACGATGAATTGACCAAAGATATTCCAGCGGAACAAAAATTCAAGATATACGTTTCCCCGCTGACAACGCTCAATATCGACGAGCACAGCGTAGTCTTTCCGGACGACCTGCGCCTTATTCGCAGGCTGGCAAGGGACAAGCGTACGAGAGGCTATTCGTTTGAGCAGACGTTTGCGATATGGGGCTCGGTGAGAAGGGGCGAATATAAATATATACTGCCGTATCAGGAGTCGGCCGACGTGATGTTTAACACAACGCTTTTGTACGAACCGCTTATCCTTAAAAAGCATTGCTACAGCGATCTTTTGAAATTTAAATCGAATATGCCTTATTACCCCGAAGCTCACAGCCTGCTCAAATTTTTAAATTATGTTTTGAGCTTTGAAGACGAGACTACGATCCCGATGCACAGCCTTCTGCGCGAATTTATCGGGCCGATGAAAAATTGAAATTATTAACATACGTATGCGCTTATAATTAGCCTCCGTTTAGTCAAAAATAAGTTCAAAGGAGGCGATTTGATGAAAAAACTGATTATTGCAATAATGATTATCATTGCGCTGGTTGCGGTTTTCGCAGGATGCACGAACCAAAACAATCAGCCTTCGGCTGAAGTATCGCCAGGGATATCTACAATGCCAAGCCTATTACCAAGCGTAAACTTGAGCCCGTCGGCGCCGCTTAGCCCGCTGCCGACAATGAGCCCTGGCACAGGAATCAGCCCGGGAACTAGCGCAGTAATTTCACCAGGGGCAACAGCCAGCGTCAATCCGTAACGGCGCAAGCAGTATCGGTAATTCATGGCAAATAAGAAGGTGCTTTGAATTTTTCAGGGCATTTTCTTTATTTGCCGCTTCCTTTTTAACGAAAACCATTCAGTCTCTGAGGCAGCGGGCTTGTGAAACGTCAACATTATGGAATTCCCCGGCTGCGCCGGGGAAGGATCAGTGCTGGCTGAGAGCCCTGACCGCTTCTTCCATGGTTGTTTTGAAGAATACCTGATTCCCTTTATTGCATTCATATATAAAACTTTTAAGGCTGTTGCTTTTTACGTTTTCAAAATCGCCGACTATCGCGAGCTTCATGCGGTAGTTGGAGAACTTCTGCAATATCTCGCCGGCAATGCCGGTTTTAAGGGAAAAGAAGCTGAACGGCAGCATGCCTTTATGTATTATCATGCTGCCGCAGCCTTTAAACGAGACCTCGGCCATAATATCGAGAGCGTCCTTAACGCCGCTTAAAATTATGCCGGAAATCACGGCAATGATTTTTCCGTTGTGATACTCATAGCTGATCATGATTCGCCTCTTTTTGCGTTGATAAACCCAGCTATCTCCCCGGCAAAGCCGATGAGGGCGTGAGGCCGGCCCGCGAGCACCCTTACATCCGCATGCGGCACAAGCCGCTTAAACCTCGCGGCATTTTTCTTTGTGGGCAGAAGCGCGTCGCTGTCTCCGGCGATGTAGAGCACCGGCATACTAAGCTTTTTAAGCAGCGCGTCGGGGTACGCGCCGTATCCTTTCGTGCGGGGCGTGAAGTTTTTTGCTGTCAGCGTGCCGAAAGATAATACTTCCTCCGGTATTTCCATATCTCCGTAAACAAGCCGGTTCATCTTCGCCATATCGCCTCTTGAAGCATAGACAAGCGCTTTAAGCATGAACGAGGTCCGCATATTGGATATTCCGCCCGACGCGAGCAGCACAAGGCTTTCCAACCGCTCGGGGTAATGCGACGCAAACGCGATGGACATCCATCCGCCCAGAGAGTTTCCGACGAACGCGGCCTTATCTACACCCAGGCCGTCAAGCATTTGCTTAAGCCACTCGGCGTAATGCGTGCCGTTTTTGCTGTCCGGCCTGCTTTCGGCGCTTTTGCCCGGCTCTCCGATTATATCGACGGCGTATACTCTGCGCGTTTTTCCCAGCGTCTCCGCGTCGCCCATCCACATAGCCGAGTTTATGGCGGAACCGTGCAGCAATATTACGGGCGGGCCGTCTTTGCGGCCGCAGGCAATAACGAACGTATCGCCATAGCTCGTGGGAACGGTAATCTTTTCGTTTGCCGTTGGCCAGTACTTCAATATTTCGTCATACCTGCGCAATATTTCTTTTTTGCCTTCCGGCGATCTGAATACGGATCTCATAATCTGCTCCTTTATAATATAAACTTATTCGTTGTTTTCGCTTAAGGCGGCTATACACTCGAGCATCGCAACGATAAACTGCGGAGTGCCCCACAGCATGACCCGAACCTTATTGCTGCCCGCCGACCGCTGTACGTTGGCGCTGCTTGCGCCGTATGAGGGGTCCTTTGAATTGAGAGCGGCCAAAAGCATGCTTTCTATCCTGTCCGCCTGGTTTCTGCCTCTTACCGGAATATCCGCCACCGCCGATACCTCGACGCCGGTCCTCAATTCTTCGCTGTCCGCATAGTCATCACTGCCTTCTACAAATATACTCAGGTCGTGCCCGCTTATGCGGTATTGCTTGCCTACCTTGTTTGCGCGCAGCTTTCCTTCCGATATATATCTTCTCAGCGTTTTCGGATGAAGGCGCAGCATATCTGCCGCCTGCTCTACTGTAAACCATTTCTCGTTCATGTTTTTATCCTCCGATGTCACTTGATATACCACAAAAGAACATAAAGGTCAATATAATTATTTAAATAAAGGACAAAAGGGAACAATAATGTCAACGGTTTAAAAGATATAAGCCTTAACAGGCGGGGGCAGTAATGTTCAATACGCAAACTTTATATAATATTACATGATGTTTTATTGGGATGCTGATTAATAGTACTATATCTTGGCGGGGTCTTATTGCTGTCATTATATCAGTATTCTCCTGGGAGGCGGGAAGATGTTTTGTCCGAATTGCGGAAAATATGCGAAAGAGTGCGTCGCGTACTGCGATAATTGCGGTTTTGCGCTGCAGCCCGGGGCAAGTCAGAGAATTCAGCCGGAGCTGCCGCCGCAGGGGCAATATGCAGCAGGGTTCCGGGGTAAAAAAAGCGGAGGAAGAAAAGGCCTTATGATAGGCCTGATAACGGGGGGCGCAGTCTTCGCCGCGGCAATGATAACCGCGGCGCTTTTACTGACAGACGGCCAATCGATCACGGGCCTATGGTACAGCGAAGGCCGCGGGGAAGTGATAGAATTTAAACAGGACAGCAGCTTTTATATCCGTTCGATATCGGATGAATATGAAGGGGAATATACACTCGACGGGTCTAAAGGCGAGGGGTCGATAACGCTTAACGGCAGGGAATACGATTTTACCTTAAGCAAAGACGAGATAGACGTAGATGAAATAGGAACGTTCAAAAAGGCAAAGAAAGATTTCGATACCCAGGAATTTCTGGCGCAGCTGCCTGCGCCGGCGCCGGTGCATACGCCTGAACCGACGCCGGTATGGACCCCCGAGCCGACCGTTACGACAGAGACGGTTGCGGGAAAGACGATGACGCTGCCGTTCGTTTTCGGCGAGTGCACCGGCACCTACACGGGGGAGACATGGGGCGGTCTGCCGGATGGATATGGTACTTTCACGTTTTATGACAGCAGCGGAATGTCGTGGACGTACGACGGATACTGGAGCGAGGGGCACATGTGCGGGCAGGGGCGCACCAGCTGGGAATACGGATTTTCGGAAGAAGGCGAGTATGAGGGCGACCTTTTGAACGGGGAGGGCAGCGAGTACTGGTACGGCAGGGTATACTATTCGGGAGGCTACCTTGGCAGCACTTCTCACGGGCAGGGAACGCTGTACAGCTATTTCGAGGAGCCTGTATTCACGGGCGGATTTTCATACGGATTCATTCAGGAGGCCCCGGAAGCAAGGGAGGCAAGGCTGGAGCCGTTTAAGGCGCAGTGTGCCGAGAGCACATGGGAAGACATGTATGACGCAAGTTATTATGAGACAAAGACGTACGCATACGCTGAAGGCGTCGTTTTCGACGTATACGAGTACGGAGCGGGCAACGAGTATTACTGTGATTTCCTGATGTATGTATCTGGCGTGGAAGATACGAGCCATATACTGCAGGTGTTTTACCGCATGAGCGAAGGAGAGCGGTATATAATCGAAGGCAATACGGTCAAAGTGTGGGGGACTACCGCTTACCTTTACTCTTATACGACCGAGGGCAACGATTACCTGACGGTTCCGACTATAGACGCGTGGAGCGTGGAATAATTAAAGAGAAGGGAAACCGGCTGTATTAAAATAAGGATACTGGCTTGACGGAATACCCCTGGGCGGTTTCAACCGAAAATCTGAGGAAAAACCATATGTATTATGTGACCCGTTTTATGGGGCTTTGGCAGCAAAGCCCTTTTATCGTTCCTAAAGTAAAAAAGCAATTCGATGAATTATATTTTGGAAATATGCCTATAGCATTTCCTGTAGCAAAATAACTGTAGATTCATATCATGTATATTATGATGCTGTATATCTTGCTGAAAAAAGGAGAATGATGATATGAATCAAGATAAGTACCCCGGGATATACGCTGCGATGGGGGAGATGGAAATGAGGCAATGCCTTTCGATGAACGAGGCGGAAACGAGGCATATTGAGCGTGTGCCTGTTGGTAAAACGAATATGTGGAATAACGATAATATGCACGCGGAATGCATAGACCATGAAACGGAGCTGCGGGATGTAAAGCTCGCCCACGCTTACGTGCCGTTTCAAAAGTTATGCCCCACGTTTGTGCCATTGACCGCTCTTAAAAAAGGGACCATATTCCCTGGGCTCATCGGCGTATACGGATGGGTGCCAAGGCAGGAAATTGGAGGGGAATATTTATGAGCAGAGACGAACTGTTGAAACAGCTTACCGCGCTTGATTTTTACGCAATAGACCTGCACCTTTATCTCAATACGCATCCGCACGATCAGGATGCCCTCAATAAATATAACGCGGTGATAACGGAAGCCAACGAACTGCGCAGAGAATTCGAAAGTATGTACGGGCCCTTGAGGGCGAATACCGTTACGAGCAAAGTCCCGTGGCAGTGGATAGAGAATCCATGGCCGTGGCAATACCAATTCAATTTTACTTTGGCGGGAGATGATGACAATGTGGTTGTACGATAAGAAACTTGAATACCCGATAAAGATAAAGAAACCCGACCCAATGATGGCGAAGAATATAATCACCCAGTACGGAGGGCCGGACGGCGAACTCGGCGCTTCGCTAAGATATTTAAGCCAGAGGTTTTCAATGGTCACACCCGAAGCCAAAGCGACTCTAAACGATATAGGCACCGAGGAGTTGGCGCACCTTGAGATGGTTGGCTCCATGGTAAAACAACTTACAGAGAACGCAAGCATTGAAGAAATAAAGAAAGCAGGGCTCGACGCATATTATTCCGATCACGACAGAGCGGTATATCCGGTCAGCGCAGCGGGTGTGCCGTTTACCGCCGCATATATACAGTCTAAGGGAGACCCTATGACCGACCTGTATGAGGATTTGGCAGCGGAGCAGAAAGCGCGATCTACTTATGAATATCTGATAAATCTGGCAAAGGACCCGGACGTAATAGAACCCCTGAAGTTTCTGAGGGAAAGGGAGATAGTGCACTTTCAAAGATTCGGCGAATCTTTGCGTTACGTGCAGGAATACCTTGAAAACAGGAAACGCTTCAGCATGCCTAAAACGTTTCAAAAGCATATGGCCGGAATGAACAAAGCAATGCCCGAACCATGGGTGAACGAAATGCCGGGCAGAAAAATAGGCGATATGTGGAAAAAAGAGGCGGAAAGCATCCAGACGATGCAGATGACGAGGAACGTGCCCTATAATGAAAGCAAGAACGTTCCCGGCATGCCCGGACAGGGTCCGATGAATGCTCCTGCCCCTGCAAAAATGCCCGGGATGAATCCATCCGGCATGAATATGCCGGGAATGAACCCGGCCGGCATGAATATGCCGGG
>CAZJOS010000131.1:0-7261 GCA_964547655.1 uncultured Christensenellaceae bacterium | reverse complement strand
ATTCATCGAATTATGAAAGCGGAGAAAAATCATAATTTAAACTTCAGAGAACGGATCAAGATGAAGAATATCTTCGCCAATAAGAAGGATTTTCTGCTTCTGAACCTGGGGCTCTTAATAGTGGCGCTGGGCGTACACTTTTTCAAGGTGCCCAACAACTTCGCGATGGGAGGCGTTTCCGGAGCATCCATAATAGCGGCTACGCTTGTGCCGGGGCTTAACGTGGGGCATTTTATGCTTATCATAAACGTCGTTCTCATTATCGTCGGGTTCATTTTTTTGGGGAGGAGCTTTGCAGCGGGCACTATATATTCCTCATTAGCCCTTTCGCTTTTTATCTGGGTACTGGAGATAGCAAAGCCGATACCGGAGCCCCTTACAAACGATAAATTTCTGGAGCTGTGCTTTGCCGTTATATTGCCCGCGGTGGGCGGCGGCATCGTATTCAACATAGGCGCGTCAACGGGCGGGACCGACATAATAGCCATGATACTCTCTAAGCATACCGACCTCGAGATAGGCAAGGCGCTCTTTGTAAGCGATTTTGCAGTAACTTTAGCCGCCGGCTTCATATTCGGCGTTACGACCGCGCTCTACTGTTTACTCGGGCTGCTCGTAAAGGCGTTTTTGCTGGATATAGTGATAGAGAGCATCAACGTGCGCAAGCACGTCACGATAATCTCGAAAGAGAGCAAGGCTATAGAGGCGTATATCATTAAGACGCTGCACCGCGGGGCCACGATATCGAAGGCGTGCGGAGCATATACCGGCGAAGAGAAGGAGATAATCACTACGGTGCTCGGGCGGCGGCAGACCGTGATGCTGCGCGATTATATACGCTCTATAGACAGTAACGCTTTTATCACCATAGTGAACTCCAGTGAGACGGTAGGTAAAGGGTTCCGGGCGGTTTGATTTATTTTTATCTGATACTACGAAGGTTAAGAGGGAATGTTTATCGCAGCCGGTGCGAAGTGCATATGTCTGAGCCGCGCGAAAACGTAAAGGCCGTACATGAAGCGCTGCTCGAAACAGCGCGGAGACAACGGGAGGCGTGATGGGCCGCATCATCGAAACGAAAAGGCTGATATTGAAGACGCTGGGCGAACGGGATGCGCCGCTCGTGCTCGATTATTTCCTGCGCAACAGGGATTTCCTTGAGGAGTGGGAGCCGGTACGCGGCGAAGATTTCTATACGGAAGAGTTCCAGAGGAAAGAGCTTTCGCGCGAGCAGGACGAGATGGAGACGGGGCGGGCGCTCAAGCTCTGGATATTAAAAACCGGGGAAGAAAAAATAATAGGCTCAGTCAACTTCGGCGGCATAATGAGGGGAGCGTTCCTTTCCTGCTTTTTGGGGTACCGCCTCGATAAGGGCGAGACAGACAAAGGCTATATGACCGAGGCCATAAGGGCGGGCATAGGGCTGATGTTCGGCGAGTACGGCCTGCACCGCATAGAGGCGAACATAATGCCGAGGAACAAACGCTCGCTGCGCGTCGCGGAAAAGCTCGGGTTTTATAACGAGGGATACGCGAAAAAGTATCTTAATATCAACGGCGTGTGGGAAGACCACATACACATGGTTTTATTGAATGAATAATGAAATGTTAAAGTACTGATAAGATAGAGTTAATTATTTGTTTATTCTCTTGCGAATATAAGCGCAGATGATGTAATATAAATACATATAATCTTTAAGGAGGGTTTGTCCATGTCTCCGTATAAAGCTTTTCTGAACAATACAAGGCAATATTTCAACACTAACGGGTTACTAAGGTTTCTTCTATCCATGTATATCGTGGTATTTGCAATCGGCGGAGTATTCTTTGCCATAGGGGCTTTTGTGTATACAAACGCTTTTGTAAGCCAATTCTTCGGAACTCTTGGCATAATATTTATGATTGCAGGCCTTCAGCTGACTATGATCAAAGAAGATGAAATGACGCTGGCTATAGCGAGCACATCTATATCATTCATCGGCCTTTTGTCATGGATACTGGCATTAGCCGGAGCAGGGACAAACGGCCATGGTATATTTTATTTTAGTCCGTTTTTCTTCTTCCTCGCTTTCGGCGTGATAGCGACCCTGGTATTCTTAAAGGGCGAGAAGTTCGTGCAGATGAGAGCCGCTTCGGCTGCGAGGATGGCCGGCGTGCCCTGCCCGAGGTGCGGGTCGTTCATTTCCGCGAACGCAGCCTTCTGCCCTTCCTGCGGAGCCCAGAATCCGGCTACGCAGCAATATACGCCTCCGGCGCAGCCTCAGTACGCGCCTCCGGCCCCCCCGGCGGAAGCCGAAGCGCAGGCGTCTGCGCAGTGTGCAAGCTGCGGGGCGGATATCCCCGAAGGCTCGGCGTTCTGCTTAAATTGCGGCGCAAAGCAATAACGGTTTAGATATTATATAACGGGGCCGGCCTGCAAGGGCGGCCCTGATATTAACAGCGCATCAAAACTCCACAGGCTGGAGTTTTGCCATGTAAAAAAATCATATTCTCAATAGTGTATATATAGAATAACAGGGTATATATAAAATATAATATAAAGAAGGAGTATTACTAATGACGACTTACAAAAATTTTATGAATGCCGCACGTGTGCATTTTAACAGCTCTCCGTTTTTAAGGGGTTTGGTTTCGGGGCATTTGGCAATATTCATCTTCGGCGTGGTAACTTATCTGCTGGGAGCGTTCCTTATCAACCTGCAATCGCAGAGCGCGATTTCCTGCTATGAATCGCTTACCGCCGTAGGCATAGTATTTGCGCTTATAGGCTTGGTGCTCTCGTTGTTGGCTGACGATGCTATAGGAACTTTAATAGTAAGCAGTTTAATATCAGCAGGAGCGCTTGCGGCATGGATCGTTATTCTTTCGAAAAGCTATATGCAGTTTATGTTCGGGCCTCTTTTCAACTTCCTGTTATTTGCGGCTATTGCGATAATTGTAGGTGTAAAGTCCGAGAAGTTTATGCAAATGAGGGCGGCCTCTGCGGCGCGTTCCCGGATGGCCGGTATGCCCTGCCAGAGGTGCGGAGCGTTAATTCCCATGAACGCCGCGTTCTGCCCTTCCTGCGGGTCGCAGAAGCCCGCAGTCCAGCAATATGCAATGCCGGTGCAGCCTCAGTATGCGCCTCCGCAGCCCCAGTATGCGCCTCCGCAGCCCCAGTACGCACCTCCGCAGCCTCAGTACGCGGCTCCGGCCCCCGCGGCTGAGCCCGAAGCGCCTGCGTCTGTTGTATGCACAAACTGCGGCGCCGACCTTCCCGCCGGGGCGGCATTCTGCTCGAAATGCGGCGCAAAGCAATAACGGTCTGATACGAAAATACATAACAGGGCAGGCCTGCCCTGTATAAGTAAAAAACAGGGCTTCAATCCGCCCTGTTTTTATTGTATACGAATATCCCCGGTAATGCCGGGGAGTTCAAAAAGGCTTTAGCTCTGGGGAAAATGTCTTTGATATTGTTTATGGAGTAATGCTGGAATCGATTAAGAAGACTTGCCTTCCCCTCCAGGGGAAGCCAAGATTACACAAAAGATAAACACCTATACATAAGAAAAGTAGACACTATTTCTTTTTATAATGTCTGCTTTTATTTTACAGGTTCAACGTGAACGGGGGGTCATTATAACGGATCCTTTAAAATGCCGACGCGGCTTTCAGTATGAGCGAGAGCGCATTCATCACCGAGAGGCTGCGTATGGAATCGCGCTCGTTTGCGTGGCCCCTCGAGAGCAGCAGCTTCTTTGTTTCCCGGTACATGTCGCTGTCTACCGAAACGTATACGAGCCCGACGGGCTTTTCTTCCGACCCGCCATCCGGCCCGGCTATACCCGTTACGCCCACGCCAATATCAGCGCCGGAGATCGCCCTTACGCCTCTTGCCATCTCCTTTGCCGTTTCGGGAGAAAAGGCGCCGAAATTACGCAGGGTGTCTTCGCTCACCCCCAGCAGCTTTGTTTTTATAGCGTTGGAATACGCGCAGACGCCGCATTCGAAGACCGCCGACGAGCCGGGTATATCGGTTACCGCAAGGGAGACCCCGCCGCCCGTGCAGCTTTCGGCGGCCGCCGCTTTAAGGCCTTTATTAAGGAGCGCCTGAACGACGGCGTTTTGAAGGCTCCCTATGTCTATGCCGTATATAACGTCTCCCAGCCTGCCCTGTATCTCGGCAATCACGGGAGCTATCATTTTTTCCGCCTCATCCGCAGTATTTGCCTTGGCGCTCACCCTTATAAGCACCTCGCCAGTCTTGGCGTAAGGCGCTATAGTGGGGTTGGAGGACGAAGTCATGATATCGTTCAATATCTCCGCTGCCTGCGACTCGCCCATGCCGAATATATGCACGATCTTCGATACTATCGTATCCTTCGAGCTGCTCCGCAGATAAGGGATGACTTTATTGATAAACATCGGCTCCATCTCGCGCGGAGGCCCGGGGAGCATTATTACGGTCTTGCCCCGCTTTTCGAGCGCTATGCCGGGGGCAAACCCGGCATCGTTGAAAAACACGGTCGAGCCTTCGGGCACCATGGCCTGCAGCATATTTGAAGCTACTGACCTGTTCATCCTTTTTTCCAGCGCCCGTATCTTGTCCATCGAGGGCTCGTGAAGCGTCATACCCACTCCGAAGTAGCCGGCTACGGCCTTCTTCGTAACGTCGTCGTACGTGGGGCCGAGGCCGCCTGTGGTTATTACCATATCCGCGTGGGAGAGCGCAAGAGAGAGGCTCGCTTTAAGCCTGTCGATATTGTCGCCGACTACCGACTGGTGAAATATATCTATGCCGAGCGCCGCCAGCTGGCGGGCAAGAAACGCGGCATTCGTGTTTACTATATCGCCCATAAGCAATTCTGTGCCTATGCAAAGTATCTCAGCGTTCATTTTTTTCCTCGCATAACGGTATTTGTTTAGGCGATTATAGCATTAAGGGCCGTACGCCGCAACAGGCGGAGCAGCCGTATTGAAAAAACCGTTTCCGTTGTATAGAATAGGCTTATGGATAAAGGTGATTTAAAAACAGCCCTGGTCACGGGCGCCAGCTCGGGGATAGGCAGGGCAGCCGCCCGGCTGCTGGCTAAAAACGGATATGTCGTTTACGGTACGTCGCGGTACGCAAACCATGAAACCGTGGAATTCGAAGGCGCCTCGTATACCATGATACCGCTTTCCCTCGAAGACGAGCAGTCTATTAAGAAGGCGGTCGATCACGTGATAGAGCGGGAGGGGCGCATAGACGTATTGGTAAACGCGGCGGGGCGCGGCATCGCGGGCGCCATAGAAGAGACGACTGCGGAAGAGGCCGCGGAGCAGTTCGACATATGCTTTTTCGGCGTAGTTCGGGTGCTGAATCACGTGCTGCCGTACATGCGCGCCCGGAAAAGCGGCATGATAATAAACATAGGCTCGCTGTCGGCAGTCTTTCCGGTGCCTTTTCAGGCTATGTACAGCGCGTGCAAGGCAGCGCTGTTTTCTATGACAACGCTGCTGCGCCTCGAGATGAAGCCGCTCGGGATAAAGGCGTGCACAATAGAGCCGGGCAATACCATATCGGGGTTCATAGACAGCCGCAGGTACTCCAAAAAGACGTGCGATACCGCGTACAGGCTGCACCTGGAGCGCGCGCTTTGCGTCATAAATTCCGAAAAGGCGGCATACAGCCCGGAAACGGTCGCGAAGTCGGTGCTCAAAGCGGCAAATATGAAGAACCCGCCGGTGAGGATATCGCCGGGTTTTGGGTATAAGCTGCTGTATTGCTTATCGAGGCTCACGACGTGGAAGTTTAAAGAACGCGCGCTCAGGCAGATATACCTGAAGAAGGACCCGCAGCCGGACGCGATGTGGACGTTCGAAAAGCAGTTTAAGGAGAAATAGATGGATGCGTTGAAGGCGATAATGGAAAGGCGCAGCGTTAGGGACTATGAGGACAGGCAGGTGCCTGACGGGGTTATAGAGAACCTGCTTCGGGCGGGCATGTACGCGCCCTCGGCGATGAATTCGCAGCCGTGGGAGTTCCTCGTTATACGCGACGCGGAGAAAAAGAAAGCGGCTTCTAAGATCGGGACTTACTGGAAGATGCTCCCCGAAGCGCCGTTAGGGATATTGGTTATGGCAAACCTTGAAGGCTACAGGGCGTCTGCTAAGGAATTTTTTATACAGGACTGCTCGGCGGCAGCGGAAAACATACTGCTCGCGGCCGAGGCGCAGGGCCTTGGCGGCGTCTGGCTCGGGCTGTACCCAAAGAAGGACAGAATGGAGGCTTTAAGGGAACTGTTCGAAATACCCGAAAGCATTATACCATTCTCCATGCTTTCGATAGGATACCCGGCAAAGAAGCCTAAACCGCATACAGGATTTCATGCGGAAAAGGTGCACTACGATAAATACTAGAAGGCAGGACATAATGGCATTCGTATATATAACCACATTCATAGACTTTTCGATAGACGGCGAAGACCTTAAAGAAATAAGGAAAGCCTTCCCGGAGCACAAGATAGCGCACGGAAGCGCTGAGAAGATAAGCTCGGATATAAAGGATGATATTGAAATAGTATTCGGGTATGTAAGCCCCAAAGTGCTGAGAGGCATGAAGAGCGTTAAGTGGATACACCTGCCCTGGGCGGGAGTAGAGCCGTACCTCGAAATGGAGGAGATAAAAAGCGGCAGCATAAAGCTGACCAACTCAACGGGCGTTTACGGGCCGCCGATATCCGAGTATATAACAGGTATGTTCCTGTCGCTTAAGCACAATCTGTATCTTCACCGCGACGAGCAGCATGAAGAGATATGGAACCCGAGGACGCCAGGCCTGGAGTTCGCGGGCTCGACGGTCGGCATACTGGGGTTTGGGGATATTGGTCAGACTCTCGCGAAGAAGTGCAAAGCGCTCGGTACTAAGGTGATCGCCGTAAAGAACACGCCCGCGCAAAAGCCGGATTATGTGGACAGGCTATACACCATCGATGATATAGACGAAGCTCTGCCCAGGTGCGATTTTCTCGCGCTTTGCATGCCGGGCACGGAGGGCACGGCAGGGCTGCTGTCGGGGGAGCGCATAGCGCTGCTCAAACCGGGAGTATATATAGTAAACGTAGGGCGCGGAAGCGCCATAGACTTGGGTGCTCTCGCGGACGCGCTCCGGAGCGGCAAAGTTGCCGCGGCCGGGCTCGACGTTTTCGAGCCGGAGCCGCTGCCCCCCGGCCACGAGCTTTGGCATATACCAAACTGCGTGATAACGCCGCACACGTGCGGCAGGTCGCCGCAAAACAAAG
>CAZJOS010000130.1:1697-7305 GCA_964547655.1 uncultured Christensenellaceae bacterium | reverse complement strand
AAAATATTTGTTTATATTATTTTGCTATTGTATATTATTATCACCAATAAAAATAAGTGTAAGGAGATGTGGCTTGGAGGCTTACGAATATCTGTCTGAAGTTTACGACAAACTGATGTATGATGTGGACTATTCCAAATGGGCGGCGTATATAGCCGGTTTTCTAAAAGACAAAGGATCAAAAAAGGTTTATGAGGCGGCGTGCGGAACAGGGAAAACAGCCATAGAGCTGTACCGTCTCGGATTTGATGTTACCGCTTCAGATATATCGCCTAAAATGCTTGAAATAGCGTCCGAAAATTCAAGAATAAAGGGGTGTGATATTAGATTCATATTACAGGATATGAGGAATATCGAAGCAGGAAACAGAGTTGACGCCGTAGTTTCGGCCTGCGACGGCCCGAATTATCTCGATACAGGAGGCTTTTACAGATTCGCGAGTGCGGCATATGAAGCTTTAGGCGATAACGGAGCGTTATTATTTGATATCAGTTCGGTGAATAAACTTAAAAGTATGGACGGGCAGGTATATTTTGACGACCGGGAAGATGCGTCATATATATGGCATAATACATATGATAATAACAGGAATGTCGTTGATATGGATATTACCCTGTTCGTGCGCCGCGGGCGGCTGTATGAGCGGTTTTATGAGCGGCATACGCAATATGCCCACGATGCCGAAGCGTTAAAGAAGGTATTGCTATCTATCGGTTATAAAGGTATCGAAATTTATGAATGCTTCACCCAGGACGAGCCGAGTGAACGTTCGCAAAGAGTGCAATTTGTCTGCATAAAATAATATGCTTATTGAGCGCAAAAAGCCGCTATGTTATAATCAAAGAAGAGGAGGATAAATGACGGACAAAAACAAACTGCAGAATAAAATATTGAGTTTCCACCAGCCTGCTTCTTTCTTTATAAAAAAAGCTGAAAAGCATATAGACGCCGGCAATTTTATCGAGGCGCTTTTGCTTTACCGCCAGGCTCTGGGCATGGAACCCGATAATGTTGAATATTTGCTCAGCATAGCGCAGATATATTCCGAGATGGGCCTTTACGCGGAATCGAACGACGTCCTTTTAAAGATCGCACGCTTTGGCAACACTCCTACGGAGTGCCTGTTTGCGCTTGGCTGCAACTATATGGGCATGAAGAACTATGAGCTTGCGGATGAAGCATTTGAGCAGTATCTCGCTATAGACCCCGATGGTGAATTCGCCGACGATATCGACGATATATTCGATATGATGGACGAAGAAGACGAGGAAGAAGGTTTATTGCAGGACGTAAGCCGGCAGCTTTTGATGGAAGAGGCTTACGAAGGCAAGCAGCATCTTGACAAGGGCAATTATAAAGCCGCGATACAGCATCTGGAAAAGGTTATCAGCCGTGACAAACTGATGTACCCGGCGATGAACAACCTTGCGCTTTCTTACTTTTTTGACGGACAGAAGGCCAAAGCCATTGAAATGTCGAAAAAGGTGCTAGAAGCGCTGCCAAACAACCTGCATGCGTGCTGCAACCTTGCGTTCTTTTATTCGGATATGGGAGAAAAAGAAATTGCCCAGAGCTTTTTGTCAAGGCTTTACGGGCTTAGCGACATAGAACCCGAGGATATGCACAAACTTGCTCTGACTTACTGCGAACTGGGGCATCACGACGAGGCTTACAAATGGTTTACGAAGATAATACCGTATCAGCCGTACGATATACGCATACTCCATTTTTTAGGCATCGCGTCTTACAATACCGGGCTGTACAATGAAGCGTCCGACTGCTTTGAAAAGATATTGAAGATCGACCCGAATAACAGCCTTGCGTCTTATTATAAGGTAAAGGCTGGCGCCGCGAAAAATTTAACGCCCGCGCGAAAGCTTGAATATGTTTATCAGGTGCAGTTCGACGAAATAAAACTGCGCGTAAAATATTTAAACGATTGCCTGATGCAGAAAGACGGCAGCCTTAAAGACAAATGGAATAACGACGAATACTTTAAGTCGGTCATCTTATGGGGCCTTTATTACGGCGACGAATATATCAAAAAAATAGTTATCGAAATAATGAGCCTGTTTTCCGACGAGCAGGTGGAAGACGAGTTCAGAAGCTTTTTGCTCAAGAGCACCGAAGCGGACGAGATCAAAAACGATATATTCATGTGCTTAAAGCGTATCGGGGCAAAGGAGCCGTACGTAGCCTATATCAAAGGGGCGATAGTTGAAGTGCGCGTCGGAAACATATCCGAAGAGATAAAAAACCTGTCGAAGTCGTATGCCGATACTCTTAATAACTTTATCATGCATTCGCGCGGCAGATATAACGAAGAATTTATATCGGCAGGGATAGAGTTTCTCGTATCTTTCGCCAAAGAACAAAACGATTCCGGCGAATGGATAACAAAGCCCCAGGCGTTTGCGGCTGCGCTCGAATACGTTATAAACGGTTTGGCTGAAAGAGAAGACATACCGTCGAAAAAGGAGCTTATAAGCCGTTACGGGACTTCGCTGGCGACGTTCAATAAGTACCTTGGTATTTTGAACCATTCGATCGATAAGGGATAAAGTAATATGCTGATCGATTTTGAAGAAAAATTCGGCAATTATCTGTCTGAATACATAAGGGAGAATAAGATCGGCGAGGAAGAGATCGGCGATATCATAGAAGACCTGTATTTTGACTGGATGGACGCCCCGAAAGACTGGCTTGGAGGTAAAACTCCGGGCAGCTATTTCGACGGGCTTGATTCAGCGCAGCTTATAGAAACGCTCGGGAAATATATATTTTCCGAAATACCCATACCCGGCTCCCTGCTTAACAGTATAGAAGATAACGGCGAGGAGGCTTATCCTTTTCTCGTTTCCCTGATGAAAAACTATGAAGGGGAAAAGAGCGACAAGCTCAAGTCGGTTATAGTTCAGCTTATAGAAGAGATGGACATGGACCATCCGTACGATTATTATATCGAATCTGTCTCGGTTTCAACGGAAGAAGCGGATTTCCCGGAATCATGCGTTCAGGCGCTCAAAGAAACGGGAGATATGTTCAAAGAAAAGATAATAATAGCATATGAACATGCCGGAAGCGAGTATTCGTCGGATTGTTTTCTCGATATACTGAGCGACCTTCCTTACGACGAACGCACGTACAATTTTGCCCTGGAAAAGCTTCTGTACAGTGATAAGAAAAAAGCGTTTTACGCAAGCTGCCTGGGAAAGCTCGGAAACGAAAAAGCTCTGCCATATCTCGAAGAGGCGCTTAAAGACGAGGCAATTGCCTATTACGAATATGTGGCGATAAAAAACGCTTTTGAGGAGCTCGGCGGAGAGATAACGATAGAAAGAGATTTTACGGGCGATAAAGATTACGAATCGCTCAAAAATTTGGAGGAATAATTGGCGGTAAATATAAGCGACATAAAAGCGAGCGAGAAGATAAGGGAACTTGTCGATCATTCAAATAAGTGCCTCGAGGTCATAGGCTATACCGATCATGGGCCGCGTCATGTAGGGTATGTAAGCAGGATAGCTGGGGAGATACTGGCGAAGCTGAATATGCCGGAAAGGCGCATAGAGCTTGCAAAAATAGCCGGATGGGTGCATGACGTAGGCAACCTTATAAACAGGAAACACCACGGCCTCAATGGCGCAGTAATGCTTTTTCCTATACTTTGCGAAATGGGGATGCCCGTATCGGAAGTCTGCGAAGTCTGCGCCGCGGTAGGCGCGCATGAAGAAGAAACAGGGCAGCCGGTGAGCGATATTTCCGCCGCGCTAATAATCGCGGATAAAGTAGACGCACACAGGGCGCGGGTAAGGGTAAAGAAATACGACGCTTCCGATATTCACGACAGGGTGAATTACGCGATACAAAACACAAAGCTTACTGTAGAAGACAGTGTTATAGCGATAAATTACGATATGGCTCCCAGCTCTTCGCCTATGGATTTTTTAGCCATATACATGACGAGGATGCTTATGTGTGAAAAATGCGCCAAATTTCTCGGGTGTAATTTTGCGCTCTACATAAACAACGTCAAGCTCAACAGATGGAACGAAGACAATGCAGTATAACTGTTTTGCGTCGTGCTCTTTTGGGCTTGAAACTGTTGTGGCTTCGGAATTAAAGCACCTGGGATTCGGGCGCATAGAGGTAAAAGACGCCCGGGTCTATTTTTTTGCCGACGAAGCCGGGATTGCAAAGGCAAACATAGCTTTAAGAAGCGCAGACAGGGTGTTTATAGAGTTGGGCGGCTTTACCGCAACTACGTTCGATGAGCTATTCGAAGGAGTTAAAGCCATAGAATGGGAAAATTTTATCTCAAAGAACGCGGCCTTCCCGGTAAACGCCGATTCGGTGAAAAGCGCATTGTTCAGCGTGTCGGATATACAATCGATAAGCAAGAAAGCTATTGTTGAGCGGCTGAAGGCAAAGCTTAAGACTGCGGTTTTGCCCGAAAGTGAAGAAAAATATGATATCCATATCAAATTACTGCGCGATAAAGTATCTGCCTGCCTTAACGTAAGCGGCCCCGGGCTTAACAGGCGGGGTTACCGTGCTGCGAACGTGAAAGCGCCTGTACGCGAAACGCTTGCCGCGGGGCTCGTCATGCTTACCGGCTGGAAAGAAGGAGATTTTGCCGACCCTATGTGCGGCTCGGGCACGATAGCTATTGAGGCGGCTATGATAGGCGCAAATATAGCACCGGGGCTCATGCGCGAGTTTGACGGCGAAAAGTGGAAGATGTTCGGCGGCGAGTGGAAAACGGAGAGGGAGGCCGCAACAAGCGGTATAAGAGAGCCCGCAACGGTCTTTGCTTCCGATATCGACAGGGAAGCATTGAGCAAGGCGGAAAAGAACGCAAAGGCGGCGGGAGTAACGATACGTTTCTATCATGCGGATATAAAAGATTTTACCAGGAAGAATTGCGTAGTACTAACAAATCCGCCTTACGCCGAGCGCCTGGGAGAGCAAAACAGCGTTCGTAAACTATATCAGGATATGGGAAAAGCTTTAACCGGGGTTGAAAGAAAATTTATTATCACCGCCGACGACCAATTCGAAAGGTATTTCGGGCAAAGGGCCGCCAGAAAAAGAAAACTGTATAACGGCAATATAAGGTGTACGCTTTACCAGTATTATTGATCGCCCTGCAAGCTATTGATAATTGACTTGATAAGGTTATATGGTATATTATTTAATGCAAATGTGCTCGTAGCTCAGTTGGATAGAGCGTTGGACTCCGACTCCAAAGGTCGCAGGTTCAAATCCTGTCGGGCACGCCATCCAGCACATAATGAATTTGGGGTCAATTCAAAGCAGTTCATTATGTGCTGGATTTTTAAATTATATGATGTATCGTGATTAAATGAACTTATTGCATATACTCCTGATTAATACATAGGGTATTATTCATGACAGATATAACAGGATATCGATTTTCATAAAATCCTGATAGTATTTGTCATTTTAATTTGTTATAATGAATTTTAGCCGCGTAGGCTCTGTATTATATCAACTTTACTTAAGGGGTATTTCATTGGCGATCGACAGGACAAGGCTTAAATATCTGGCAAAAGAATTCGGGCGGTATCTGGTAGTGGGCGGCACG
>CAZJOS010000130.1:0-1597 GCA_964547655.1 uncultured Christensenellaceae bacterium | reverse complement strand
TGGAACTACGCTGCACGCAAGATATTTATATTCAAGGATGACAAAAAAGCATGGACGGAAAAACAGCAATCATCATCGGAGCGGGGCCCGCAGGACTGACTGCGGCATATACGCTGCTAAAAGAGACGGATATCCATCCCATCGTTTTTGAGGAGAGCGGATATATCGGAGGCATATCGCGCACAGCAGTATACAGAAATAACCGCATGGATATAGGCGGGCACCGTTTTTTCTCCAAAAGCGACACGGTAACGTCGCTTTGGCGCGAACTCATGCCCGTACAGGGAGCGCCCGCGAAAGACGACATACTGCTCGGAAGGGAAAAGCCTCTCGCACGGGGCGGGCCCGACCCGGAAAAAGAAGATGCAGTGATGCTCGTGCGCAGCCGCGTTTCGCGTATATTCTATCTTCGCAAGTTCTTTGATTATCCTATATCACTGAAATTAAAGACTTTTACAAACATGGGGTTTTTACGTACTATGAACGCCGGTTTTGGCTATGTTTTTTCCGCTGTATTCAAACGAAAAGAAAAGTCGCTTGAGGATTTCTATATAAACCGCTTCGGTAAACCGCTTTACAGCATGTTTTTCGAAGACTACACGCAAAAAGTGTGGGGAGTTCATCCGTCCGGGATATCGCCGGACTGGGGCTCGCAGCGCGTAAAAGGGCTGTCGCTTATGAAAGCGGTGATGTCGGTGCTGCTAAAACCCTTCCGCAAAGACCAGAAAAAACAGGAGACATCGCTCATTGAGCAGTATGTATACCCCAAGAAAGGGCCGGGCCAGTACTGGGAACTGATGGCGCAAAAGATAACTGATATGGGTGGGGAAGTGCGCTTAAACGCCAAAGTAGTCGGCATCAACGCTGATGAAGATACTGTAAGATCGGTGCGTGTGGAAGAGAAGAGCGGCGTTTCGGAATATAAGGCGGACGGCTTTTTCTCAAGCATGCCGGTAAAAGATCTGGTTGAAGCGATGGGGGATAACGTAACGGAAGACGTGCGCGAGGTGGCGCAGGGTCTTCCTTACCGCGATTTTATAACGGTAGGATTGCTGGTAAACAAGCTGAAAATAAAAAACAGAACGAAGCTTAAAACGGTGGCCGATATAGTTCCCGACTGCTGGATATACATACAGGAGCGTGACGTAAAGATCGGCCGTTTGCAGATATTCAACAACTGGTCGCCGTATATGGTAAACGATCTTGAAAACACCGTATGGATAGGCCTTGAATATTTCTGCACCGAAGGCGATGAAATGTGGAATACGTCATCGGAAGAATTTATCAGGTTCGCTGTTGACGAGCTTGCCAGAATAGACGTGATAGATAAAGGGGACGTGCTTGACGCTACGCATATACGCGTGAAGAAAGCGTATCCTGCTTATTTCGGTACTTACGAAAAGTTTGATATTGTGCGCGGCTATCTGGACGGGTTTAAAAACCTTTATTGCATCGGGCGCAACGGCCAGCATCGCTACAACAACATGGACCATTCTATGATGACCGCTATAGAGGCCGTGAAATCGTTTAAAACGGGCTCTGCCGATAAATCGGCAATATGGAACGTAAATACGGAAGAAGAATATCATGAACAAAA
>CAZJOS010000129.1:0-7340 GCA_964547655.1 uncultured Christensenellaceae bacterium | reverse complement strand
TCATTAAAGAGAAGGAAGATCAACTAAGAACATTTAACGAACGGGAGGAGATGAAGGAACATGAACCAAGCGGACGCGGCAGATCAAATCGTGAGCATGGGTCTTAGAGGAGTCGAGGTGGTGAGCAACCTTGCCGGAAAGGGCGCGCTGTCACTTGCCACTTTCCTTATTGCCGCACTAAAGGACCAGAAGCGAACCAAAGGAAAGACGAGGATGCAAAGCTTTAATGGCAAACCTACGAAGGTGTTCGTAATCAAGAAAAGCGAACTCAAACGCTTCGCAGAAGAAGCCAGAAAGTACGGCGTGCTGTACGCCGCAGTGTTTAACCGGAAGAATCCGGACGGGCTTTGCGATATTGTGGTCAACGCCAACGACGCCGCAAAGGTCAACCGCATCGCGGAACGTTTTGAACTGTCCACCGTGGATGTGGAAAAAATCCGCGAGGATATCCGCAAGACAAGAGAAGCGGAGAAAGCAAAAGCAGCTGGGGCAAAAAAAGAACGTACTACCCCGCCTGCTGAGAAGGAGGCGCATACCGTTGATGAAAAGACGCTGGACGAAATGCTGAAAGAACCTGACCGGCAGAAGGTTAAACAGGTACAACCCGCCGATGCTGCAAACAGGCCAAACCCTACGATGGCGGGGACGGAAAAATCGAATCCGTCCGCGCCTTCCTCAAACAGCAGAAGCGGTTCCGGAGAGGATGCTAAGCACCGCCCCTCGGTACGGCAGCAGATCAGAGAAATAAAGGATGAACGGCGGAATCAGGCAAGCAAAGAACGTACCTGCAGCAGAACGCTGCAAACGCAGCACAAGCAGTCCGACAAGAAAAAGAGCAAAAATAAGGGGAGGTAAAAAACAAATGGAAAACTACGATTCATTATTTCAGGAACAGAAGCAAAGCAGTACACAGCCTTTCGATAAAGAGGCGTGGGCTGAACAGAAGCAGCAGGAACGCCGGCAGCTTTTCGATACGATCGAAGCAATGGCTGATAAAGCGCTTTCTGATACCGAGGCACTGACGGATTATCTGAACATGCAGAGCAAGCTTGGTAAAACCAGCGTGGGCAACACGCTGCTGGTGCTCTCGCAGAATCCGGACGCCGCCTATATAGCCGATTATGATGACTGGCAGAAAAAAGGGCGCTCAGTCAAAAAAGGCGAAAAAGGGATGCTGGTGCTGGAAGCTGACGGGGAATATACCCGCGAAGACGGCAGTATGGGCGTGAGCTTCAAGGCAAAGAGCGTATTTGACGTTTCGCAGACTTACGGGCAGCAGCTGCGCGAGAGAACAAAGCCTCCTGTAAAAACGTTGCTTCGTGCGCTGATGACAGATACACCCGTACCCGTCAAACTTTCCGACAATGTATCGCAGGATATCGGAGCAATGTATTCGCATGAGGACAAAACCGTATACGTCGCCCGGGGCCTCGATGGAAACAACCTTTTCAAGTTGATCACCTGTGAGCTCGCTCATGCAGAAATGGATGGGAACGACCCGCAGACGGCGGGTTTTGTTTCAAGCTGTGCGGCAAATATCGTGTGCAAGCGATACGGTATCGATGTCTCGGAGTATAACCGGATACCCGAATCCATATTTGGGCTTTCTGTTCAGGACAAACGCGGCATACTCGGGAAGATACGCGAGACAGCTTGCGATATCAGTGAGCGTATCGACAAAAACCTATACGCCGAACGTCAGCAGCAGCGCAGCCAGGACAATCAACAGCGCTGAGGAGGAGCAGCATGGATGAAAAGAAAGTCATAGAGGTGGACGAATACCAGCAACGGCTCATCATCAATTCCTTAAATGACAAGCGCAATGAGCTTGTGGAACAGGAGCGCCCCACCGACTTTGTGGATGAGGTGCTATTGCTCACGATGGACGCGCCCACCAGAAGGCAAAAGAAACGGGAGGACAAAGAGCGATAAGTATATGGAGTTAAAATATGAAACAAACGAATGAAAGAAAAGGAACGGTAATCCTGATTTGCATACTTGTTATCCCCGTAGTCTGGGCGGCGTTAATCGCCGCCCCTTTTGTTTCCGGAGGATTATCAAGTATCATCTCGGGGTTTGCGATCGCAATACAAGAACCGTTCCGGATTACATGGTGCGATGATTCCGCAAAGTGCATCCTGATATTCCTGCTGGCATACGCCCTTAGCATCGGTATCTATTTTGCCACGCGCAGAAATTACCGGAAGCGTGAGGAACATGGCTCCGCAAGATGGGGCAGCGCCGGGCAGATAACTAAGAAATATGCGGATAGGAATAGTTCGAAGAATCTGATTCTCACCCGAAACACACGCATCGGGCTGGACGGGCGAAAGCATCTGCGCAACCTGAACGTAATGGTGGTAGGCGGCTCCGGCGCGGGCAAAACGCGGTTCTATGCCAAGCCTAATGTCATGCAGTGCAACACATCGTTCGTTGTACTCGACCCGAAAGGAGAGATACTGCGGGATACGGGCAACCTCCTGCTGCAGAAAGGATATGAAATAAGGGTGCTTGACCTGATCAACCTCGAACGGTCCCACGGGTATAACCCTTTTGCTTATCTGCATGACGATAAGGACGTGCTGAAACTAGTAAGCAATATCGTGAGAAATACGACCCCGAAGGGCGCGCAAAGCAACGACCCGTTCTGGGAGAGAGCGGAAACGGCGCTTATGGAAGCGCTTATTTTATATCTCGTCCATGAAGCACCGCCGGATGAACAGAACTTCCCGATGGTCATGGAGATGATAGGCGCTGCCGAAGTTCGGGAGGAAGACGAGGAATACGCGAGCGTGCTTGACGAGCTGTTTGAACGTCTGGAGAACCGCGACCCGGAACATCTGGCGGTGAAGCAGTACCACATCTTCAAGCTGGCTGCGGGCAAAACGGCGAAGAGCATCTTAATCAGCCTTGGAGTGCGTCTAGAGAAATTTAACCTGACGCAGATCGCGGGAGTGGTCAGTCATGACGAGATGGATTTCCCATCTGTCGGTGAAAAGAGAACGGCGCTGTTTGCGGCAATACCCGATAACGATTCTTCGCTGAACTTTATCATCGGCATGATGTACACGCAGCTATTTCAGGAGCTGTATTACCGCGCCGACCATCTGTACGGCGGGTGGCTTCCTGTGCATGTCCACTTCGTCATGGACGAGTTTGCTAATGTCGCATTGCCCGATGAATTCGATAAGCTACTCAGCACCATGCGGTCCCGCGAAATCAGCGTGTCCATCATCATTCAGAATCTGGCCCAGCTCAAGGCGCTGTTTGAAAAGCAGTGGGAAAGCATCGTCGGAAACTGCGACGAGTTCCTTTATCTTGGCGGCAACGAACAGTCCACGCATGAATATGTGAGCAAACTGCTAGGCAAGGAGACTATCGATATGAATACCTACGGGCAATCCAAAGGCCGCAGCGGATCTTATTCAACCAACTGGCAGATATCCGGTCGCGAGCTGCTTATGCCGGACGAGGTCAGGCTGCTCGATAACCGCCATGCATTACTTTTTATCCGGGGCGAACGGGCAGTGCAGGATGAAAAGTACGACCTGCTGCGCCACCCTAATATCAGGCTGACTGCGGACGGAGGCAGCGCGCAGTACATACACGGACAAATGCCGCTGGCGTTGGATGCGGCGGATATTCTGCTTGACGGCAGCTATGAAGACTATACGGTTCTCTCTGAAGAAGAACTGGATGAACTAATAAAAAACAATGATATGGAGGAAATACAATATGAAAATGTCTAAGAAAATGAAAAGGGTATTCATGCTATTTTGTACCCTTGTACTTGTGTTCTCTTTTACAGCAACTGCATTTGCAGGAGAGGATGATCCGATTCAAGTCGTAAGTAATCTGTCCGACTTTATATTTGGCCTGATCCGTGCAATCGGAATCATACTTCTGGCGTTCGGTATCGTGCAGGTCGGATTATCGTTAAAGAGCCACGACCCGTCGCAAAGAGCAAACGGATTTCTGACGCTTGCCGGCGGCATTATCATAACGTTTGCTAAAGAGATTTTGAATCTCATCACGGGAGGCTGACCACTATGTTCGATGACCTTCCAATCACTGAGCCGATGCATATCCATTCGCTGGACGGCGAACTGCGGGAAGCGACGATTGTGGAGAAGATCGGGGATAACCGGTATGTGGCGGAGTATAACGGCATGCGCTGCTCCGCCATTTTCAATCCGTTTGTTGGCCGCTTTTACGTGGATGATAAATACGGCGTCATAAAGGACAAAACGTCCGGCAGAAATGATCCCTGCCGGTAATTAAAATTGGAGAGGCAGGCCTAAGAGATAATGGGCCTGCCCGGAAAGGAGGCAGGATGGGTATAATCGACAACCTAACAAACGCGCTCAATACCTGGAACGAAAAACTGTCGGAAATCTGGCAGATCATCACTCAATCTCCCGAGAACTTTAAAGGCGGCGATATCTGGAACGTCATCCTTATGATAAATGACGCGCTCAAAGCAATAGGGCTTGCTCTGCTTGTGCTGTTCTTTGTTGCAGGCGTCATACGAACATGCGGCAGCTTGTCGGAAATTAAACGCCCGGAAGTAGCGCTGAAGCTATTTATCCGGTTCGTTTTGGCGAAGGCCGCGGTAACGTACGGGCTTGATATCATGATGGCGTTTTTCAGAATCGTGCAGGGTATTATCTCGACGGCGATGAATGCCGTCGGAACAGGAGTGCAGAACAATATCGTACTGCCGGATATAATCCGGCAGAAAATTACCGAAGTAGGATTTTGGGATTCAATACCGCTGTGGGCGGTGACACTCATCGGCGGTATATTCATCACTGTGCTGTCATTCATAATGATCATGAGCGTATACGGCCGGTTTTTCCGGCTGTATTTATACACCGCGATTGCGCCGATACCGATATCTACGTTCGCTGGAGAGCCTACTTCTCAAATCGGCAAGAGCTTCTTAAAAAGCTATGCTGCAGTATGCCTTGAGGGAGCGATCATAGTTCTCGCCTGTATCATATTCAGCGTGTTCGCGTCGTCGCCGCCTCAAATAGCCGATGACGCAAGCGCAGTCAGTATTGTGTGGGCGTATGTGGGAGAACTAATTTTCAACCTTCTGGTGCTCACCGGCGCTGTGAAGATGTCCGACCGGGTCGTACACGAGATGTTATTTTCATAACTGTAGTGTAAAGGACGTAGAGATGTCATACGGTTGGTAAATCCCCCTGTATATCAGGTTCTATCGTCCTTTACACTTCTTAAAATGATGGTATAAGAGTATTGTTGTTCTTGCAATTATCCTGTATTACCCTGTTTGTTTGCTTTCTCCCTTTATACTGGTATGTATGTCAGTGTTGGCATACCAACAATGTAAAGGGGGAAATGTATGGAACTACACAGGGTATCCAATGGGATGGGATCAGGCTTCGTCCTCTTGGATCAGCACATGAGACTGGTTCAGCCTGTCAACGAATATCTGGAATACCAAGCGCTTCGTGGACGAGCTAAGAACACGATTAAAGCCTACGCCAGAGACTTGAAGATTTTCTTCGAGTTTCTCGAACAACGCAACTTGGAGTATGAGCAAATTGACGCATCCATGATTCGGGAGTACGTGGAATATCTGCGTTTGCCGGATGAGCATACGGTATCGCTGAACGTGGAAAGCAAGCGCACTCCTGCGACCATCAACCGAATGGTTGGGACAGTATATGGGTTTTACTGCTACCAGTCGGCGATGAACGGTATCACCAACCCGGTTATAACCAGGGACGTGAACAACCCGAACAGCATTTTTCGTGGTATGCTCTATCACACTCGGAAGAGCAACTATACCAAACAATCTATTTTCAAAATCAAAGAAAGCGATTATCAGGTTCACCTGTTCACTACAACCGAGATTCAGAGGATGTATGAAGTATTGCCGACTGTACGGGACAGGCTGATTTTTAAGTTCCTGATTCAAAGCGGAGCAAGAATCAGCGAAGCGTTAGCCTTAAAAATTGAGGATATTCCCGTGCCGGATTTTTCAAGTCAAATCAGCGTACTACATCATGTGAAGTCCAAGGGGCGGTATCGGGACATCTATATCCCTACGGAGCTGTTGGCAGAGCTGGACGGCTACATCATGGATCACCGTTCATCCGTTAAAGCGGTACACAGCTTTATTTTTACAACACAGCATCCCCATCAGCGAAACAAGCCCATTTCCTACCGTGGACTATATGAGGTATTCAAGCGAGCCGGTAAGAAAATCGGGATTGATTTCAAGTTCCATGATACCCGCCACACATTTGTTACAAGGCTTGTGGAGAGTGGCATGGATTTCAGCGTGGTTCGGATACTGGCCGGGCATAAGCATATTACCACAACGCAGAAATATGTGACCCTTAGCACCACCTATATCGCCGAAAGTTTAGGCAGATACTGGGCTTCCTCCGTGATGACGGGAGGTGACCAAAGTGAATAACTTTCCATCTTCCGATGTATGGCGGCTCACTGACAGCGACAGGGATTCTCAAAACTATCGTCAGGAATACAAATTTGACTTTACCTTCTTTGAGAGTAAAGAAATCAAGGCTGTGGTCAAAGAGTATATTTGGACGAATTACCGAACCGGAAACAGAGTGCCGAAGGGGCTACGGGAAACATTATGGCGGTTTAAGTATTTCAACACCTTTTGCCGTCAAAGCGGGATTTGCTCGTTACTGGATTTAAGCAATGACATTGTTGACGACTACCGCTCTTTTCTGCGGGTTTATTTGTCCCCGCTGACAGGTAAAAATTTGTCCTATTGTTATCAATACAACTGCTTTTCGGCGTTGAAAACCCTCGTGGACTGGTGCCATGTTTTCCTGCCGGACGCTGTGCCGGAAAGGCAAATCTTTACCGGAAATGAGTACAGGCAGGTTCACAGCAGATTGAAAATCGACTTTATCCCCGATGAAATTTTGCAGGCCGTGAATGAGGCGTTGAAAGCTGAGGATAACCCTTATTTAAAATATGGCATCATCATTTTGGAGTGTACCGGAATGCGTATCGGCGATCTGCTGTTACTACAGACCGATTGCATATCTGAGCATCCGATTTCCGGCTACACCATCTCCTGGTTCGATCACAAGAACCGTAAGAGCCGGGACAATATGCCTGTACCCAATGAATGCAAAAAGGCCGTAGATCGTCTTCTCAGCCTTACTGAACCAGTCCGTGAGAGAGCGACGGATATGGAGAAAGACCGCCTGTTTATCTACGAGCCCAAAACCGGCAATCCTAAAAAGCCAATCATTACCGTGTCAAAACAGACTTTCACAAAATGGTGCAGGGATTTCAGTGAAAAGCATGACATCCGCGACAGCGGC
>CAZJOS010000128.1:5169-7413 GCA_964547655.1 uncultured Christensenellaceae bacterium | reverse complement strand
AGCAGCTTGTGGATATGATATATCTTAAGAGAGAACGCTGAAAGCCGTTTTACTGTGATAATAGTGATCCCCCGGTCCAGTCACGTCCGGGGGTATTTCATATGCGGGCTAAGCCCTATAATACTGGCATCGCCTCAAGGCGTACCCATAAACCATCATTTGTAAATGTTTGTTAAGGCGTGTCTCAATTTTTTAATTATATGCGTTTATCTTAGCGTCTTCTTGGCTTCCCCTTGAGGGGAAGGCAAGTCTTCTTATAGATTTCAGTATTAACTCGATAATCAATATCAAAGACATTCTCTTCAAAGCTTACACTTTTTAGAATTTTCCTGTACAATAAGAAGCGGCCCCGTCTTTCCTCAGAGCAAACGGGCCGCCTGAATAGATCATTTATAGTGTATGCCCCGTTTATTTTCTGTAACTGTAAACCGTCCTGCGGCGGCTGCTTAATTGCTTTCTCCTGCGTATTACCATGCTGATTATCAAAAACGCCGTCAATCCGCCGGCTGCCGCAGCAACTATCACTATAAGCAGAGTATTGCCTGTCTCGGCCGCGTCCTCTCCTGTTGCCGGCGGCGTGGGTATTGGCTCCGGCGCAGGCTCGGGCGTTGGCTCCGGCGTCGCGCTTACAGCCGGATCCGCTTTGTGAATATCCCTCGAGGCAATCAAATCGCAGCAGTAGATCTCGCTTCCGGTCGCCTTGCTCATATAAGATACCGTGCCGAG
Source organism: uncultured Christensenellaceae bacterium (assembly GCA_964547655.1). Lineage (GTDB taxonomy): Bacteria > Bacillota > Clostridia > Christensenellales > SZUA-584 > DTFZ01. Next base: position 6,687 of record CAZJOS010000128.1, on the reverse strand, counting down.
AATATCACCTTCATTAACGGGGGCTGTAAGTTCCTTATCGTAAGCGGGCACTATCTCCAATGTGTCCGTCCCGTCGATCAGCGCCTGAGCGTCGCCCTTCGGGAGCGTCACGTAAACCGCGCCCTCTTCCGGTTGCTTGAATTCGAGCAGTCCGCCCTGCGCGTCGTCTCCGGCACAGCCCTGTATCTGCGCCGCAAACGGATCTCCCAAAAGCACCGTAACGTCGGCAGTCTTAAAGTTTTCAAAGCCCCATTCAAAAAGATTTTTGCTTAAAGTCCAGCGCTTTGTGTTCGACGACGGTTTTTCTCCGAATACCAGGCATATAAGATTCATGCCGTCTTTTGACGCCGACGATACGAGGCAGCCGCCCGCGTCGGGAGTAGAGCCCGTCTTTATTCCGGTAGCGTATTTATAATAATAATCTTTATCCGGGTTCAGCAGCCAGTTGGTACTCTTTACCGTCCGCGCATTTTGCTTGTTGGTTGCAGGCATTTTATACTCATTAATATTTACCATATCCCTGAACGTTTGATTCTGCATCGCGTAGCGGGAAAGCTTAGCCATATCTGAAGCTGTGGTATAATGGTTATCATGATCGAGGCCGTTCGGCGTTACAAAGTTGGTGGAGTCCATGCCAAGTTCCTTCGCCTTTTTGTTCATAAGAACGGCAAAATCCTCAACCGAGCCCGATATCGCTTCCGCTACCGCCACTGACGCGTCGTTCCCCGATTTTAGCATCATGCCGTTAAGCAGATCTTTCATCTTGATCTTCTCATTTACTTTTATGCCGAGAGTAGACCCTACCGTACTGTAAGCGGCTTTTTTGCTTATGGTTACTGTATCGTTCATTTTTGAATTTTCGATAGCGAGTATGCACGTCATTATCTTCGTCGTGCTCGCTGGCGCTATCCTGTCGTCTTCGTTCTTTTTATACAATACCGTTCCGGAATCCGCATCGATGAGCATGACGGAAAATTTGCTGCTTACGCTCCCGGTATACTCCGGCCAGTCCGCCAGGGCCGTACCCATAAAAAGAGTGAGTACTATAAAAAATACCAGACAGACAGATGTGACTCTTTTCAACTTCTGTATTCCCCTTAAAAGAATTGATGCGGCCATGCTGATCAGTTTATTTTCTGTAACTGTAGTGCGGCCTGCGGCGTCTTCTGAACCTGCTCCTGCGCGCCATTACCATGCGGACTATAAGAAATACTATCAGCCCTCCGGGTATGGCGATAAGAAACACGATATAAAGCGAATTATTGTCGTCAGAATGTTTCGGAGATTCCGAAGGCTTCATAGTAACTACAGGCGACGAAGGGCCGCCCGCCATAGCTTGAGATTCCGAAGGCTTCATAGTAACTACAGGCGACGAAGGGCCGCCCGCCATAGCTTTAGGTATATCCCGAGAGGCTATAAGATTATAGCTGTATATTTCCTCTCCGCTCGCCTTTATTTTATAAGTAACCTTGCCCATGATATCGCCTTCGGCGATAGGCGCGACAAGGCGTTCTTCAT
>CAZJOS010000128.1:0-5069 GCA_964547655.1 uncultured Christensenellaceae bacterium | reverse complement strand
GTAACCTTGCCCATGATATCGCCTTCGGCGATAGGCGCGACAAGGCGTTCTTCATCGATTTCCGTTACCGCTTCAATCGTATCCGCACTGTTAAGCTTTTGCGCGTCTTCATTGGATAGAGTAGCGTAAACCTTGCCAGCCTCCGGCTGCTTAAATTCCAGCAGCCCGTCCTTAACGTCGTCCGCCGAATAATCCTGTACCTGAACGGGCCCGACCGGTTCTATAAAAGAAGAAACGTCTTTTGTCTTGTAATTGTTAAAGCCCCATTCAAAGAGCTCTTTGCTTATTGTCCAGCGCTTTGTTTTTTCCGATGGTTTTTCTCTGAATACCAGACAGATAAGATTCATTCCGCCTTTGGAGGCGGACGACACGAGGCACCCGCCCGCATATGGAGTAGACCCGGTTTTTATGCCGTTCGCGTATTCATAATAATAATTGTTTTCCGGCTCAATAAGCCAATTTGTGTTTTTAACATGGTTTACTTTTTGTTTTTCCGTTTTAGGCATATCGTAAGTTACTTTTTTAATTATATCCCTGAACGTCTGATTCTGCATTGCGTAACGGGCAAGCTTTGCCATATCGGAAGCCGTTGTAAAATGGTTTTCATCGTGAAGGCCATTCGGAGTTACAAAATTAGTAGAGTCCATGCCCAAAGACTTCGCTTTTTCGTTCATAAGGGCTGCAAAATCTTCAACAGATCCGGAAATATTCTCTGCCACCGCAATAGATGCGTCATTGCCCGAAGCAAGCATCATGCCGGTGAGAAGATCGTACATCCTGATCTCTTCGCCTGTTCTTATACCGAGCGTAGAGCCTCCCGTGTTTGCGGCCTTTTTGCTTATAGTTACGGTAGCATCCAGATCAGATTTTTCTATAGCCAGCATGCATGTCATTATCTTCGTTGTGCTCGCGGGCTCAACACGCTCATCTTCGTTGTTTTGAAATAAGACCGTGCCGGTGTCAGAATCGATCAGCATTACGGCAAAACTGTCATCCATGGTCCCTGTATATTCCGGCGGCGCCGCAAACGCCGTACCCATAAAAAAAGTAAGCGCTAATGAAAAAATTAAAAAAACAGATGTGATCTTTTTCAACTCCAACATCCCCTCATAGAATTACAATGCTATTATATTGCATTCAGTATAACATTTCTGTAATACTTTGTACATAGTTTTTAGCCGCGATTGTATAAATAGCGCGGAATATGTGTTTTACCGCGCCGGCCGCGTAATGCATGCCGGCCCCGGCGCTATACATAGCCTTATATTTTTATGTTTTCAAATCGTACGCAACACTGTATAATGATATAAACATCGATGTATTGGGGGAATAAATGGCATACAGGCTTGCGGCTGTCGACCTTGACGATACGCTTCTGACAAGCGATAAGAAAATCAACGGGAGGGCGAAAGAATCTTTACTGAAAGCGGCGCAATCGGGAGTAAAAGTAGTGCTCTGCACGGGCAGGACGAAAAAGGGAGCCCAGAGGTTTTATGACGACCTGGGCCTCGATACGCTTATCATAACCACGGGCGGCGCGCTTATTTTCGACGGAGACGACGCAATATATACCAAAAACGTCGACCCCGGGCTGGCGAAAAAACTGCTTGTTTACGCTTACGATAACGGATTATACGCCAACGTTTATATGGACGGGGAACTGGTATACAAAGAAAGAAACGGCTTTACGGATATATACGAGAGCCATTACGGGCACAGGGGCGTCATGGTCCCCGATCTTCTGGAAAGGGAAATAATCACTCCGAAAGTATTGTTTTTTGTGCCTGTTGAAAATATGCCGGCAGTAAGAGAATCGGCGGAAAAAGAATTCCCGATGCTCTCTATAGTCCGCTCGCATCCGGATTACCTGGAGTTCTCCGACCCGGAAGTAAACAAGGGCGCCGCGCTTAAACTCGTTGCCGGTCACTACGGCATAAAGAGAGATGAAATAATCGCTTTTGGAGATACTGAAATAGACATACCGATGCTTAAATTCGCCGGGCTGGGCGTGGCCGTTGAAAACGCTGATGCTGCGGCGAAGCAGGCTGCCGATATAGTATGCGCCTCGAATAACGACGGGGGCATCGCCGACGTGATAGATAAATATATTCTGGAGGGGCAATGTGAAAACAAAGCTTAAAATAGACGACCTTGCCAGAGAATTGGATCTGAACATATTATTCAAGGGAGACGTGGAGGATATATACGTCGATACCTCCGACCTCAACCGCCCCGGGCTTCAGATGGCCGGTTTTTTTGAGTATTTCGCGGTCAACCGCATCCAGCTTTTCGGCATGGTGGAAATGACGTACCTTCAAAACCTCGACGCAGAGCTTAAGAGGGAGCGGCTTGACAAGTATTTTGAAAGCAAAGTCCCCTGCGTTCTCATAGGGCGCAACCTGACCCCTCCTCCCGAAATGTTCGAGGCGGCGAAAAAACATAACACGCCGCTGCTTATGTCGGGGCTTACCACCACCAAGCTAAGCCACAAGACCACCGAATACCTCGACAAGGTGCTCTCCCCAAGCATCACAAGGCATGCCGGGCTCATGGACATTTACGGCGTCGGCATACTTCTGATGGGAGACTCAGGGGTGGGCAAGAGCGAGACCGCTCTCGAGCTTGTTAAGCGCGGCCACAGGCTGGTGGCCGACGACGTAGTGGAGATAACGAAGCTTTCCGATAATCAGCTTATAGGCCAGTCGCCCGAGATAATACGCCACATGATGGAGATACGCGGGCTAGGCATAATAGACGTAAGGACTCTTTACGGCATAGGCGCCGTGCTCATAGAAAAATCGATAGAACTCGCGGTTAAACTGGAGCTTGGCGACGTGACCAATATAGACAGGCTGGGGCTTACCGACGAGTACATCGCGCTATTAGGAGTGCAGCTTCCCACCATAACCATACCGGTGAGGCCGGGCCGCAACCTGGCTATTATTATAGAAGTCGCGGCGATGAATTTCAGGCTCAAAAGCATGGGGCAGATAACGGCCCAGCAGCTCGACTCAAAGCTGCTGGATTTAATAGCGCCGAATACCAACAAGAAAGAGGAGCAATAAATGTATCTGGCCGGGATAGACCTTGGTGGAACATACATAAAAGCCGGGCTTGTGGGAGAAGACCTCTCCATCGCCTGTAAGACCAGCGTGCCTACGGGCGCGGGCAGAAAATACTCGGAGATAATAAAGGACATGGCGGGAGCGGTGTCGGATCTCGCGGAAAAGCACGGCATAGGGATTGGCGAGATAGCGGGAGTTGGCATAGGCATCCCCGGCGTATCGAATAATAGCCTGGCAACGGTGCATAACCTGTATTGGCTGGACGTTCCTCTCAAAGCCGAGTTTAAAAAGCATCTCCCTATACCCGTCGCCATAGATAACGACGCCACGGCGGCCGCAGTATACGAATACCATCTCGGGGCGCTCGCAGGCGCTAAGGTAGGAGTGCTCATCACTTTGGGCACCGGAGTCGGCGGCGGCGTCATAATAAACGGCAAACCGTTCAGCGGCGCTCACGGCCTGGGCGCTGAGATAGGCCATATGGCTATAGTGCCGGGCGGCCTGCAATGCACGTGCGGCAACCGCGGCTGCCTCGAGGTATATACAAATGTGCCGGCGCTTATAGCCTTGGGGAGGCGCTGCGTACTGGAGCGCCCGCAAAGCATGCTGCATCACCTGACCGGCGGGGATTATTTAAAAGTCACCTCCGAAATGATAGTGGAGTGCGCGGAGCAGGGCGATTACGTGGCTCTGAGCATAGTGGACGAATACGTCGGATACCTCTCTATGGGCGTCTGCAATATACTTAACGTGCTCGACCCCGACGTTATTGCCATAGGCGGCGGCCTCTCGGGAGCGGGCGATTTCCTTCTCGATAAGATAATAAAGGCAAGCGAAGGCAAAGGCATATTCGAAAACCAGAAATACGCCGATATCAAGCTCGCAAAGTCGGGGAACGACGCGGGGCTTATAGGCGCGGCGATGCTCGCCAAGGCATGATTATATAATAACTTAAGTATAAATAGGTAAGAGGTGTCTTATGAAGATAAAACCTTTTACCTGTTTTTTATTGGCGCTCGCGGCCGTTCTTATAGCGATAGCGCCCTTTATAGTGCAGGCTTACTTCGAAGAAGAGCCGGAAACCCAGGGCTACAAAGGCGTGCTCACTATATGGAACATAACCGACTGGCGCACGGCCGGGTCGTCCTGCGCCTCTTATCTTAAGAGGCGCGTAGAGAATTTTGAGTCAAAGCACGCGTATATATTTATAGATATCGTTAACCTTACGAAAGAAGAGGCCGCCGCGTCGATACAAAACGGCGAATTGCCCGACATCATATCTTACCCGCTCGGGTTCGACCCGGATATAGAATTATTCGATATGCCCCATATCGATACCATTTTTCCGGACATCAAAGACACAGCCTATCCGTATATGTGCGGAGCTTATTTTATAGCCGTGAATACCGAAATGCTGGATGAGGCAGGCTTGTTTACGCCTTCCGGCTGGGGGATACGGCCCGATGAGCTGATAGAACTGGCAAAGCTCGGAGTGGTGTTCGATTCCGAGAAGGGCTACTCGTCCCTGCCCGCCGCAGCAATGCACGAATACCCCGAGGATGAAGGCCCGAATTTTTCAACGTGGGATGAGCCCGAGCCTCCCGACGCGGCGCTCTCTCTGTCTGCCGCCGAATATTCCGGCGGGCTCAATTTCTTCACTTCCGAGAAAGCGGGTGTGATAATAGCTTCCCAAAGGCAGCTCTTCGAGCTTACCGAGCTCAGTATGGACGGCTCGGCGCCCGTCTTCCAGCCGTACGCGATAAGCGGCTACACCGATATGGTGCAGCTTGTAAGCGTGGCTTCCTGCGACAACAATAAAAAACTGGCGGCCTGCACTGAATTCGCGCAATACCTGTTAAGCAAAGATTCGCAAAAAAAGCTGGAAGCGCTCGGGGTGTTTCCTGTATTGCCGGGGCTGGAAATCTACGGCGGCAGCGATTGCTTTGGCGGGATGTACGCGCTGATCTCAAGGCACGCCTGCCTTGCCCTGCCCGAAGACCGTGC
>CAZJOS010000127.1:0-7413 GCA_964547655.1 uncultured Christensenellaceae bacterium | reverse complement strand
CTTTATGAATTTTTATGTGGTATAATCAAAGGGTATATTTATGAAAGTCAGAGTTCGAAGAAATAAAAAAACCGGGGAAACGTTCGTTGATTACAGCGCCGGGTTTAATATAGAGAAACACCGTTTTAAACTGCTGGAAAAGATAATCGAAAGCAAATCTCCGGCAATGCTTATGATCGATTCCAATCAGAGAGCGTGGGATGGAGATATAGACGAAGCGGAAGATTTTTTAAAGCAATCGGGTATAAAGTATTCGTCTTTTCCCGCCAAACAAAACAATAAGAAAATTTTTGGCGTCGAGATATCAAAGAAGAAGTTTGATCAGAAGATTATCGTAATGGAGGTAAACAGCGGGCAGTTTTCACGGGAGTTTTATGATATTTGTTTAAAACGCTATGACATAGCGATAGGAACAGGCAGGCTGAAATCTTTCGAGGAAACATGCGACGCGATGAGGACCGATCTTAGCGAAGTAATATTTAACGCCTCATTTTTTAAAGAAAGCATATACGATTCTGTAGTATGCGGCTCTTTGAGGAGTTCAGCGGATATAAGACCATATATAGAGGCTGCTATAAATGAAACTGTTATATAAAATAGTATTATCGCTGCTTATACTCACGGTGGCAGTTACGGCAGGGCTTATACTTTATTATTTGAATCAGGTAAATATAGTATACGGGAATGAAGGCTATGTTTTCGGGAGCAACCCGAAATACCATATTTCGCTCATCCTAAGTTCGGAGGATGAAAAGTACTGGCAGGATTTTAAAAAAGGCGCTTACGACGCGGGCCAGAAATTTAGCGCCGCAATAGAGCCCAATCCGATAACCGACATGGACGCCAACGCGCAGACCGTTGAATACATAAATATCGCGAACAAGTCGAGGCTCGACGGGATAATTGTAGACGGAGAAAAGACAGAAGAATACACGGAAGCTCTGAAAAACGCAGCCGATTCCGGGATGGGCATCGTGATTGGAACGGGAGAAGCTGTGGGCAGTATCACTGTCGGCACGAATTTTTATGATTACGGCGTTATGGCCTCAGAACTTATAGTACAGGCGGGCGGGGATAGGCCGACTATTAACCTTGCAGTTATATTATCCGATTCGAGCGATGCGGAAATAAGCGACCCAACCACTACGACGCAGGGGACCATGTTGAAAAGCGGACTGACAAGCGAGGGGCGAATAAATCTTTTATGTGTAAAATACAGGGAAGACGACCTTCTCGGGGCGGAAGACCTGACGAGGAGCATATTGACCGATTTTCCCGATGTTGACGTCATATTCTGCACCAACGCTAAGGATACTATTGCAGCCGCGCGTGTAATCGTTGAACGTTATCTTGTAGGAAAGGTTGCCATAGTCGGGACCGACGTTACCGACGATATCAGCGATTATATTAAAAAAGGGATAATATTCGGGGTGCTGGACAGGAACGGATACGACGCGGGTTTCAAAAGCGTGGAAGTGCTGTGTAACGCCGATACGATTCAGACAAACTACATAACCATCGACTCTACGATGTATACAAAAATGAATATAGATCAAAAGAAGAACGATTAGGGCGGCAGATGAAGAGGTTAAGCAAAAGGATTTTTAAAAGCATAAAGACCCGGATAATACTGATTTTCGTATTGACGACGGTACTTACGAGCATTACGAGTGTTTTTATATTGGGATTGTCGAGCAATATAATAGAAAAAATGGACGAGATGTTTGCTTCAAACGTGGAACTGCAGGGATTCCTTGAAGACATGCAAAAAGTGAACACAGAATTAACAAATTATCTCGTTACCGACGATTCGGACAGTCTTTTGAACTATTACAGAGATAAGGATGCCTTCGAGGAAAAAACAAAGGAAATGTTTGCCCCCTCGCAGGGCATCCACAGCCAAAACGACCTTTTATATAAAGATATCTATAATATGGTGGAATCATATTTTGTGGAAACCGAAGCTGCAATGGCTGCCAAAAGAATCAATAACGCGGACGAATATATAGCAAGGTACGCGGAAGCGAATAAGATCAGCGGATATATACAGGAATACGCTGACAGGATAAATTTAAGCATACTCGACGTCAATACGTCACAGTACCTTAGCATGTCTGAAAATCTGAATAATCTTCGGACTGCGAACCTGGTGCTTATAATATCCGTTATTGCGCTGAACGCAATGGTAATAACCTACCTCGTTTATAACTTGACCAAGCCGATAATCAAGCTCGCGCATTCCGCGGAAGAGATGTCGAAAGGCAACTTCGACGCCGACGATGTAGTGGTGCATTCTAAGGATGAACTCAGCGTGATGGCAAACGCCTTTAACGCGATGAAGCACAGCATACGCCAGTATATAAGCGAGCTTCACAATAAAGCCGATACCGAATCGCAGCTTTTCGAGCAGCAGATAGAGAACCTGAAAATACAGTCGCTGCTCGCGGACGCAGAAATGAAAGCGCTGCAGATGCAGATCAATCCGCATTTTCTGTTCAATACGCTAAACGCCGGCGTTCAGCTCGCGATGATAGAAGGCGCCGAGAGGACATCCGCATTTCTTGACGATATTGCCAAGATATTCAGGTATAACGTTAAAAGCCTGGACAGGAAAGTAAAGATAAAGGATGAGATGGACACGGTAAGGGCGTACGGTAATCTGTTCCGCGTAAGGTTCGGAGACATAGTAAAATTTGATTACAACATCGACTGCAGCCTTCTCGATATCGCCGTTCCGCCTCTTATAATACAGCCGCTTGTCGAAAACGCCACCATACACGGAATAGGAAATATCGAGATGGGCGGAACTATCGTTATCACGCTTGAAAGAAACGGCGACTGCGTTATGATAAGCGTAAAAGACAACGGCGCAGGAATGGATGAGGAAACACGGCGGAAATTGCTTGACTGCCAGTGCTTTGAAAGTGAAAAATCCGGCCATACGACCGGAATAGGGGTATATAACGTAGTACAAAGGCTGAAGCTGTTTTTCAATTGCGAAGACGTTATCGACGTAAAGAGCAAGCAGGGCAAAGGCACTACGGTGACTTTAAAGATCCCTTATCCATCCGTAAAGAAACTTCAGGCAAACGAAGGGGGCGAATCACATGTACAGTCTTATGGTATGTGACGACGAGCAGATAGTAATAGAATCGGTTAAACATATAGTCGAAAATGAATTCACCAATCTGAAGGTTATAGAAACGGCGCGGTCGGGAAGGGAAGCTATCGAAAAGACCAGAAAGATCCGCCCGGACATAATCCTTACTGATATAAGGATGCCGGGCATCAACGGGCTCGATGCCGTAAGAGAGATAAGAAAGGTGCACGGAGACGTTAAATTTGTTATAGTCTCGGTGTATGAATACTTTGAGTACGCCAAACAGGCCGTGGAACTGGGAGTGAGCGAATATCTTATAAAACCGGTCAAAAAGGCAAGCCTTGTGGACACGCTTACGAGGCTGACGCGCAAGCTCGACGAGGAAAGGATCAAATATGATCAGGAACTGGAGACAAAAGAAAAGATAGACAAGATGATGTCGGCAGTAGAGCATGGGTTCATATATTCACTGCTGCTTTCGCAGGCGGATAAAACGGACATTGGCAAATATAAAAAGGAATTTTTTGATATCCAGAGCAATTCCGGGTATATATTTATATTGAGGTTTAAACGCCGCGGAAGAATAGGCGGCGGGACGCAGCTTGGGGATTCGGTCGAGGATCAGAAATTTTATACATTCTTTAAAGACAGCCTAAAGTATAAATGCAAGTGTATCGTCGGCCCTGTAATGCTGGACAGGGTAGTAGTATATATGGCGCAGAGCCTGGAAGATCCGTATCAGCAGAGGGTACAGGCAATCGCCTGCCTTGAAGATATCATAAAAAAGATGGAATACAGATACGACATCGACTTTTGCGTAGGAATTGGCAGGGTATACGGCGATCAGGATATCATGAAGTCTTATCAGGAGGCTTTGAGGGCGCTTCACCACAAAGAAGAGGACAAGATACTGCATATCGATGATATTGCGCCAAAAAAGAGAAACGCAGGGTTCGAGATCCCAGCTGAAGGGCACAGGCTTCTGGACGCTATTGAAAACGGAGACGTCAAGAAGTCTATGGCTATACTCTCTGATATATTTCAGAGATATCCGAATTATTTCGAACAGGAAGAGATTAAGTTCAGCCTCATTGAAGTAATGGTAGCCGCGCACAGAACAGCGTTGGAAAACGGGATAGAAAGCGATAAAGACATTGAATACGGACAGTTTATCAAGCAGATATTAAGCTGTGATTCCCAGACCTCATTCGAGGAGACATGTATGGAAAAGATACGGGACATATCGGGAAACATAAATAATATAAAGAAAAAAACCATTGGCAATATCGTTGATAAAGCCAACAGGCTTATTGATGAAAGATTCAATCAGGAGCTTACGCTTGACGATATCTCAAAAGAGCTTTATATCAGCCCTCAGTATTTCAGCAGGCTTTATAAAAGCGAAATGGGAGTAAATTTTATTGAAAGGCTGACGGCGGTTCGGATAGAAAACGCAAAAAAGCTAATGAAGGAAAGCGGATATTCCGTTAAAGAGATCTGCTTTATGTCGGGATACAGCGACCCAAATTACTTCAGCAGGTTGTTCAAAAAGCACGAGGGAGTATCACCGTCGGAGTATTTGAAGCAAGTATGAGGAGGTTGGTATGAAAAGAGCAATACTGTTATTGCCGTCTATTGTTTTGATCCTTTTATTTGGCTGCGCATCGGATCAAACCTTTAAAAATGACGACAATGTGATCAAAATAGGATACATCTATGAAACGATGACCGTGGAAAGGTGGCAGATAGACAGAGATATCTTTGTGGCGTCGGTAAAGGAACTGGGAGCTCAGCCATTTGTTAAAAACGCCTATGAAAGCAGCGAACGCCAGATAGAGCAATGCAAAGAAATGGTAGACCAGGGCATGGACGTTCTGGTGATAGTCGCTTATGATAAGGACGCGCTCACAGAACTCGTAAGATATGCCCACAGCCATAACGTTAAGGTGATTGCGTACGACAGGCTGATAAGGAATGCGAACGTCGATCTGTATATATCGTTCGATAACACAACAGTCGGCGAACTGATGGGAGAGTCTGCGGTAAAAGCCGTTCCTAAGGGAAATTACCTTATACTCAATGGGACAAAAAAGGATAATAACTCATCTCATCTCAACCGAGGGTATTACAGTGTTTTGACGCCGTATATTGAAAAAGGCGATATAGAAGTGGTAGGTGAAACATGGGTGGAGGCCTGGAGGGACGAGGGGTCGTATCAATATACCAGCAGCGTACTCAACGGCGGTAATACGTTCGACGCCGTGATAGCGGCAAACGACCGTTTGGCCGAGGGGGCGGTAAAAGCGCTCAGTGAAAACAGGCTCGCCGGCAAAGTATTCGTGACCGGGCAGGACGCAGAGCTGGCCGCCTGCCAAAGAATAGTTGAAGGAACCCAGAACATGACAGTATATAAGCCGATAAGCGTACTTGCAAAAGGAGCGGCCGAACTTGCGGTAAAGCTTGCGGAAGGCGAGGATATAGGGCCCTGTGATAAGATATGGGACGGGACATACGATGTAAACTGCATATATTATGAGCCGATACTGGTCACAAAGGAAAACATTGTAGACACGGTCATAAAAGGCGGATTTTATACGCTGGATCAGGTCTATGCGAATATTCCAAAGAGTGAGTGGCCAGCGGCTTCCGGCGGCTGAACTGATTAAGCTGCAATCGTAAAGCCTATAAGGCTTTATCATATAATAATACACTTCAAAATGTGAAAGGAGAGAAAATGAAAGAGTATTTTCCAAATACCAAAAAGGTAGAATTCACTGACGAAAAGCGCAAGGAAGGCCTGTATTTCAGGCAGTACCGGCCTGACGAGGTCGTCGGCGGAAAGAAAATGAAAGACCAGCTTAAGTTTTCAATGGCGTACTGGCATACGTTATGCGGCGACGGCAGGGATATGTTTGACATGGCTCACGGCTCGTTTGAGCACCCATGGCACAGCGCCTCGAGCCCGATGGAAGTTGCGAAGGAAAAGGTATATGCAGGTTTCGAGCTTATGCAGAAGCTTGGCATAGAGTATTTTTGCTTCCATGACCGCGATATCGCGCCCGAGGGAGCTTCGCTCAAAGAAACGAATAAAAACATTGACGAGATAGTTTCCCTTATAAAGAGCATGATGGACGAGACGGGCATCAAACTTCTGTGGGGAACGGCAAACATGTTTACCCATCCGAGATATATGCACGGAGCTTCGACCACCTGCAACCCCGACGCTTTCGCTTACGCGGCGGCCCAGGTGAAAAAGGCATTGGAAGTAACCAAAGAGCTGGGCGGCCAGAACTATGTATTCTGGGGCGGCCGCGAAGGCTACGAGACGCTGCTCAATACCGATATGAAACTTGAACTCGAAAACATGGCGAGGTTCATGCACATGGCTGACGATTACGCTAAGGAAATAGGATTCGACGGACAGTTCCTTATCGAGCCGAAGCCCAAGGAACCCACGAAGCACCAGTACGATTTTGACGTCGCTTCAGGGATAGCGTTCTTAAAGACATACGGCCTTGACAAGGTGTTCAAGTTCAACATTGAAGCTAACCACGCCACCTTAGCGCAGCATACGTTCCAGCACGAGCTTATGGTTGCCCGTATAAACGGCATGCTCGGCTCGATAGACGCGAACCAGGGCGACATGCTTTTAGGCTGGGATACCGACCAGTTCCCGACAGACCTTTACAACACTACGCTCTGCATGTATGAAGTGCTGAAGATGGGCGGATTTACAAAGGGAGGCCTTAACTTCGACGCAAAACCGAGAAGGGCTTCGTTTAAACCCGAAGATATTATCTACTCGCACGCGGCGGGCATGGACGCTTTTGCAAAAGGCCTTAAAGCAGCACAGAAGATGGTGGACGACGGTATATTCGAGAAACTCGTTGCGGAAAGATACGCAGGTTATAATTCCGGCGTAGGCAAAGACATAGTATCGGGCAAAGCGGATTTCAAATCGCTCGAAAACTACGCGATGAGCTTAGGCAAAGTAGAGCACATCTCCGGCAAACAGGAATACCTCGAAACTCTGCTCAACGAATACATAATGCACGACTGAAGAGGAACTGTGCGGAATCGATAAGAAGGCTATAAGAGATCATCGGCAATGAAGTCGATGGTCTCTTTTTTGCTGAAAATTTAATCTTGACGGTCATTATTCAGATACCGATCGATAAAGCTAGTCCGGATAATATTATATATGATACTATATATCAATATTAACTTGATATATTACAGGAGAGATGAATGGACAAGATAACTTCCGCCGCCGAAGCCGTTAAAAGGGTGAAAGACGGCGATACATTGCTTAT
>CAZJOS010000126.1:0-7420 GCA_964547655.1 uncultured Christensenellaceae bacterium | reverse complement strand
CGGGAATAGCGCCTGTTCCGTTATCGCCTAAAGATTTCAGGTATTCGGCGACCGCCTGCCACTCTTTTATCTCCTGCTTTTGCCCGTTATTATAGTTATAGATTATCTGCCTGTTGTAGTCAATTATCTCGTTTCCGTCTTTATCTTTAGGAGTCAATGAGACTATGCCAAACGACTTGCTCTTTACATATGAGAGCATCTGCCCGGAATAGAGGCCGCAGACGACGCGGTACATCTTATCCGGCTCTATAGCCTCCGCGCTCCCGTCTTCCCGCACGAGCACGGCGCCGGTGACCTTATTGAATATGAGCCTGTTCGGGTTATACGTATATTTGATTCCCGAAAGGAACAACTGCGCGTCGCCCATCATCGAGGAAATGGAGGCGTCGACTTCGCAGACGTTTATAAGCTCCCAGCCGTACAGGTATACCGAAATTAAAGGAAAACCTGAAAGCCCGTCAGGGCCTGTTCCCATCGATAATACTTTGAACGCGTCGGCAGCGGTCACATCGCCTTTGTTTATAGTGGCGCGTATGGTGCCCATAGGCACAACGGCAACGTCCACGGGTTCATAGTCTTCTCCTTCGGCCTCTTTTACCGCGTAAAGAAAAGCGTCGGAAGTTATGTCGCCAAGCGAATAGTTTCCCGGGTTGTCAAGCATATAATCGATGTCGTCAAACTGGTAAGGAGAATCCGCTATAACGTCGTCCGCCTGCACCCCGTAAGGTTTCAGGTATTCATTGACGGAGGCCTTATAACCGTCTATCTCCGAAGCGATAGAAGGGTCGTCCGCGATAGACGAATCTATCCTGATAAGTTTGTACCCGCTTACCTTCCAGCCGCCCTCGTTTGTTATATCGAGCGCCCCTAAGTAATCGCTGTCCGCCCCGCAGGATACTATTATCGTATCGCCCGCCATGATAGGCTGCTCGAGTACCGTATGGGTGTGGCCGCTTATTATAACGTCGATATCCGGCACAGCCTTCGCTAGCAGTTCGTCTTCCGATCTGCCCTTGTCTTCCCGGGTGCCCGAATGCGAAAGGCACACAACGAGATCCACTTTCTCCTGCTCCTTAAGTATAGGGACGATGCGCTTCGAGGCTTCGATTATGTCTTCGAACTCGGCGGGAGTGGCCGTCGGCGCGTCCGCGTACGCTTCCTCGCCCATCAGCCCGTATATACCTATTTTTACGCCGTTCTTATCGGTCACAATGTAATCCTTTACGCCGTAGCCGTCCATTGCCAGCCGCAATTCGCTGCCATCCGGTACGTCCGCGTTCGACATCACGTAAGGGGGGAGCGGCCCTCCGCTCTTTTTCGCGGCTTCGAGGCTCTTCGCAAAACCCGCGCCTGTGTTGTCGAACTCATGGTTGCCGGCGGTAACGGCGTCGTATCCCATTTTTCCCATAAGGCAAAGCTCGGGAGCCTGAGTAGTTTCGAGCACCTGAAAAAGCGTACCTATTGAATAATCGCCCGCGTCGACGAGCAGCGTATTTTCAACAGATCGCTTTCTCTCCCGCTGTATGGCGGTATACAGCCGCGCAAACCCGCCCGACTCAACAAGGCTGCCGTTTTCAAAGACCATAGCAGGCGTTATCGAGGAATGCATGTCGTGCGTAAACAATATCTTCATGGTTTGGCCCGCGGCCTGCGCGAATGAGGCGGGCGGCAGCAGAGAAAAAGCAAGTAAAAGCGTTAACATCACGATCAAAAGTTTTTTATGATTCATAAAGCGACCTCCAAAAAATTTGCGGAACAGACTGGATACGTATCGGTGATATCAATTATATAACAGCAATATGATATAAACAACTATGATTGACCCTTGTCTCGCGATGTGCTAATATATGCATTAAAACTTACATAGGAGCCATATCATGAAAAGCAATGCAAAGGGCCCTTTGCTCATTATGTGTACCGCGATACTGTGGAGTTTTGCAGGGCTGCTTATAAAGTATATCCCATGGAACGCAATGACCATAGTGGGCATGCGTTCGGCGATAGCCGCGCTCGTTATGATAGTTTACATGCGCCGCGTGCGCATAACGTTTTCCCGGCCGGTAATATTGGGCGCGCTGTGTATGTCGGCAACGACCGTGCTGTTCGTTTTTGCCAATAAGCTGACCACCGCGGCAAACGCCATAGTGCTGCAATATACCGCACCTATTATTGTTGTTCTCATTTCCATAGTATTTTTAAAGAAGCGCATAAGGGCGCTCGACATTATTTCGACACTTGTAGTTTTCGGAGGGATGGCGCTGTTCTTCTTCGACAAACTCGATGCCGACAATCTTCTCGGCAATATACTCGCGTGCGCCGCGGGCATAACGTTCGCGGGCGTGTTTCTTATGAACAAAGCGCCCGGCGCCAAACCGGAAGAAGCCGTGCTGCTTGGGCATCTTATAAATACCGTTGTGGGCCTTCCGTTTGTGATAACCAATATAACGTTTGAGCCGGCTGCGTGGGGCGCAATAGCGTTGCTCGGAGTGTTCCAGCTCGGCCTGGCTTACGTGCTGTTCACAATAGGCATAAAGCATACCCCGCCTGTTACAGCTTCTTTAATATCAACTCTCGAGCCTCTGCTCAACCCATTATGGGTGCTGCTGAAT
Organism: uncultured Christensenellaceae bacterium; assembly: GCA_964547655.1. Classification (GTDB taxonomy): domain Bacteria; phylum Bacillota; class Clostridia; order Christensenellales; family SZUA-584; genus DTFZ01. The sequence continues at coordinate 4,811 of CAZJOS010000126.1, read as the reverse complement.
ACGGGTGAAGCGCCGGGTATATGGGCGCTTGCGGGCGGCGTTATAGTGATTGCAACAGTTGTTATATACAGCATCAAAGATGCAAAACAGAACCGGAGGGAAGCGCTGCCTGAGCCCGAAGCTGCCGCTCCGGTTTAAAGCTTTTCACTCAACGGGTACGTATGCCAATCCTACACAGCCCGGCCCCGCGTGCGTCCCAATGACGCATCCTATCTCGCAGATATAGTCGGGCGCAACATCATCGGACTCCGAAATATACTTTATGAAATCGTCCATCATCTTAGGGTCGTTAGAATGTCCGAAGACTACAGGGTAATTTTTATCGGGCACGTGCTCTTTGAGTTTTCCGGAAATGCTCGCGAAGGCGGCGCTCTGGCCTCTCGCTTTGCCGGGAGACTTTACTTCGCCGTCGATTAAGGAGACAAGGGGCTTGATGTTGAGCATACCGCCCAGGATAGCGGCCGAGGAAGACAGCCTGCCGCCCATTTTAAGATATTTCAGCGTGTCCACGACGGCGTAAAACTCTATTTTATTACGGAGTTCCATCAGGTTGTCATATATCTCATCGGCCGGTACACCTTTGTCCCTTTGCTTTATCGCCTCATAAACGAGCAGCGCAAGGCCGAAAGTGGCGCTTTTCGAGTCCACTATATATATGTTTTCGGAGCCCAGCATTTCCTGCACTATACACGCCGACTGATATGTGCCGCTTAGCTTGCTCGAAATAAAGATGCCTATGATATCGTCTCCGGCGTCAATATAGTTTTTGAACAATTCGAGGAAACCGTCGGGGTTGACCTGAGACGTTGTCGGAAGGTGTTCGGCTTCCTTAAGCATTTCATAAAACTCCGCCTTTTTGAGGTCTACGCCGTCCGTATACTTTTTACTGTCGAATATTACGCTGAGCGATACTATATCGATCCCAAGTTTCTTCTGGTCTTCAAGCGGTATATCGCTGGTACTGTCGGTAATTATTCTTATGGCCATTATGATTCTCCCTTATTATTTATTCCTGCTGAAGAATACAGCAAGGCTTTCCAAGCCTTTTTCAAGGCTTTCGATCTCTTCTTCCGTAAGGTTGTCCATTACATCCGATACCATTTTGCGGTGAAATTCCTGGTGCGCCTCGTTTGCTTTTTTCCCTCTGCCGGTCGCGTATAGCCTTACTATCCTTCTGTCCTGCTCGTCATGGCGCCGCTGCAGGCAGCCCTTTTTTTCAAGCAGCGCGACCGCGGTCGTAAGCGTGCCGGCTGAGATGTACAGGGCTTCCGCTATATCGCTTGCGCGATTATTTCGCTCGTTTTCGGCATTGCATACGGCCTCTATAACGTGCATCTCGCGGACCGACAGGTCTTTGAATTCTCCCGACTGCAGGCAGTCTTCCTCGATACGCAATATCTCGTTGAAGACTTTTACAAGAAAATAATTCAGCTTTTCCTCATGCTCAGTTATAATATCCACCTCAAAAATTATTTTGAACATCAAAGTAATTAGTGTAATAATACTTACTAAGCAGCTTAGTGTCAATAAAAATGTTTTTGCCGAAGTATTAAATTTATAATACGATCATGAAAAGCGTTTTCCCGTTGATTAAGGTAATAATTATTGTTTACCGTTCTATTAAGCTTTCCGAATGTTATTGACAGTATATTTTATTGTATTAATATAGAAACATCAGGATATATGGCATCATATTTTCAGCATTTCTTTGGCCTGAAATATTGGGGGTGATAAAATGAACCTGCTGGTAAAGGCGTGGTACCGTATTTTTCAATTCTCTTTCTACAACGCGTCGCACTTTTTAAAATGGCGCAAGCCCTTGATGCTCGAAGGAGCGGGAAGCGTTCTCAAACTGCCCGACGTCGTAAAGGATCGCGGCGCTGACAACGTACTTTTCGTAACAGACAAGATAATAACGGGTCTTCATTTGCCCGACAGCCTGATGGATGGGCTTAAGAGCAAAGGCATAAAGTTTACCGTCTTCGACAGCGTTAAGGCGAACCCGACTATAGACATTGTCGAGGAAGCGCGCAAGGCGTATATCGATAACGGCTGCAGCGGTTTCATTGCGTTCGGGGGAGGCTCGGTCATCGATACTGCCAAGGCCGCCGCTGCGCTCATAGTAAGGCCGAAGAAGACCATTCCGCAGCTTAAAGGTTTTCTTAAAGTGCTTAAAGCCCCTCCGCCCGTGTTTGCCGTGCCGACGACTGCCGGTACCGGCTCGGAGGTAACGGTCGCGGCGGTGATAACCGACGGTAATACGCATCACAAATACGCCGTTAACGACCCGCAGCTCATACCCGTATGCTGCGTGCTCGACCCGGAGCTGACTAAAGGCCTTCCACCCTCTATAACGGCGGTTACGGGCATGGACGCGCTTACGCACGCGGTGGAAGCATATATAACCCGCGGGGTAACGAAGCGCTGCAAAAAGCTTTCGGAAGACGCCGTAAAGCTGATATTCGAGAATATAAAAAAGGCTTACGCAAACGGAAGCGATATGGAAGCGAGGAACAACATGCTTCTCGCCGCGTTTTACGCAGGCGATTCTTTTACCCGCGCCGGGCTCACCTACGTTCACCCAATAGCCCATACTTTAGGCGGGCTGTATAACGAAGCTCACGGCCGCGCGAATGCCGTCATACTCCCATACGTTCTTGACGCGTTCGGGAGCTGCATACATAAGAGACTGGCGCGCCTCGCGCTGGCGGCGGGGCTGGACGTTTCCGGAAAAACGGAAAAGCAGGCGGCCGAAGCGTTTATTGCCGCGATAAGGCAATTAAACGCCGATATGGGCATACTAAAGAAATTCGATTTCATAAAGCGCGGAGACGTGCCCCGTATGGTAAAATGGGCGCTTAAGGAAGCGAACCCGTGGTATCCGGTGCCTAAAATATTCGGCAAAGACCAGATCGCCGCCATAATAGAACAGGTGATTGGAGAGAAGCAATATATGAACAGCAAAGAGATACTGGAAGAGCAGAGGGCCTATTTCGATTCCGGAGTAACGTTCGATTATAAGTTCAGGCTGGAAGCGCTGAAAAAGCTGTATGCCGCTGTAGTATCGAACGAAAGAAAGATACTTGACGCACTCCGCGCCGACCTCGGGAAATCGGACTGCGAAGGGTATATGACCGAAGTCGGCATGTGCCGTGACGAGCTTCGCTTTCTTATAAAGCACCTCAAACGCTGGATGAAGCTAAAGCACGTGCATACGCCGCTAGCGCAGTTTGCCGCGGGCAGCTTCGTGCTGCCGGAGCCCTACGGCGTAGCGCTGATAATATCGCCGTGGAATTATCCGCTGCTGTTGTCTATAGACCCGCTTGCGGGCGCCATAGCGGCGGGCAACTGCGTGATGCTGAAGCCGTCCGTCAAATCGGCCAATACTTCAAAAGTTATGGCCGAGATAATATCGGAGATATTCCCGCCCGAATTCGTGAGCGTGATACAGGGGAGCCGCTTGGAAAACGCCGGACTGCTGGAGAGCAAGTACGACTATATATTCTTCACCGGAGGGGCGGATGCGGGCAAGGCGGTAATGGAAGCGGCTTCGAAACACCTGACTCCCTTAAGCCTGGAACTCGGCGGCAAGAGCCCGGTTATAGTAGACGAGACAGCGAATATAGCGCTGACCGCGAAGCGGCTGGCGTTCGGCAAATACATCAACGCGGGCCAGACGTGCGTCGCGCCCGACCACGTTTACGTGCACGAGAGCAAACGCGACGAACTCGTAAAGGAACTGAAGCGGGTGATAGATAAGTTTTACCCGGGCGGGCTTAGTGATAAGAATCTGCCGAAGATAATAAGCGAGAATCAATTCGATAAACTTATCGGTTTGTTGGACGGGGAAAGCGCCGTTATCGGCGGCAGCAGCCGCCGCGAGACACTGAAGATAGAGCCTGCTGTGCTGGCCGGGGTGACCGAAGATTCAAAGGTAATGGGGCAGGAGATATTCGGGCCCATACTGCCGTTGCTTGACTATACGGACATAAACAGTGTAATAAAAAAGATAAAGTCGAGGCCCAAGCCTCTCGCGCTTTATCTCTTTTCAAAAAACAAGGCGCTGCAAAAAAGGGTACTGCGCGAAGTGTCGTTCGGCGGAGGCTGCGTAAACGATACTATAATACACCTTGCGACTTCGCATATGGGATTCGGAGGCGTGGGGGAGAGCGGCATGGGGGCGTATCACGGCAAACTGAGCTTCGATACGTTCACGCACTACAAGAGCATCGTAGATAAGAAGACATGGATGGATCTGCCCGTGCGCTACGCGCCGTTCACGTCGATTAAAGAAAAGATGCTGAGGATGTTCTTAAGATAAAATAATAAAAACAAAGGGCTTAAAGGCTACAGAACACCTTTGAGCCCTATTTCTTCCGCAACAGGACGCATGCCCTCTATAGTCTGCTCTATAAGGTAATCGAGTTCTGCGCCGAGCATCTGCGCGCCTTCCTCGACAGTCTCTCGGCTCACGCCCGCTGCGAACGACCTGTCTTTCCACTTCTTTTTTACGGAGCGCACTTCGAGATCAAGCAGGCTTTTGCTCGGACGCATAAGCGCGACGGCTGCGATAAACCCGGTAAGCTCGTCTATGGCGTACAACACCTTTTCCATAGTATGCTCCGGCTTTATGTCGTTTACGAATTTATACCCGTGGCTCTGCACGGCGCGGATATACTCCTCGGGGAACCCGCGGCCTTCAAGTATCTCTCTTGCCATGGCGCAATGCCTGTCCGGGTATTTCTCATAATCGATATCGTGGAGCAGTCCGATTACTCCCCACTTAAGCGCGTCTTCGTTATAGATCCCGG
>CAZJOS010000125.1:0-7428 GCA_964547655.1 uncultured Christensenellaceae bacterium | reverse complement strand
TGGTCTTCCCAGGCTATATCGATACTTATCGGCAGCATAGTGCCTTTTGTAGTCAATATTTGTTATACACTGGGCGTCTCGGGATTCAATGTGTATTCCACCCCGCTGGCATTTACTTTTACCCTGTCGATGTATCTGCTGGCTATGTTCCGGTTCAACCTTCTAAAGGCTACTCCTATAGCGCTGCAGACGGTTATCAACCGGATATCCGACAGTTTTATAGTCGTCGACACCGAACTTAATATTGTAGACTATAACAAGCCGCTTATCGACAACTTTCATTACTTCTCGGCGCTGCGAAAAGGCGAAAATTTTAACAGCCTGCTCAAGGATTCCAACAGGTTTAACCTTGAGGCTCAGGAGTTTCTCGACACTATACTGGAGGCCGCTAAGCAGAATGCCACTCTTGTAAAGGATATCGAGACGGAGATAGAAGGTCAGAAACAGTATTATACGGTCGAATTCACGCCTATTTCACGGCGTGAAAAAGCCATAGGCATAATCGTGCTGTTCAAGAATATCTCCCAGCATATAAGAGACATGGAAAAGATACAGGAAAATCAGGGGATATTGCTTGAGCGTGAGCGCCTCGCGTCGCTGGGGCAGCTTATAGGCGGTATAGCGCACAACTTAAAAACGCCTATCATGTCTGTCGCAGGGGGCATAGACCAGCTGCAATGGCTTTCGAAGGAATACGCTTCCTCGATAGACGACCCTGAGGTAAACAGCCAGGATCATAAAGAGATCGCGGCGGAAATGCAGCAGTGGCTGGGAAAGATGAAGATGCACATGGGTTACATGTCTGATATCATATCCACGGTTAAAGATCAGGCGTCAAAGTTCAACACGCCGGGCAAAGCGTGGTTCACCATAGACGAGATGATAAAAAGGGTCAAGATACTCATGCATCATGAGCTTATCAAGAACAACTGTGTCTTTAAGGAAAGCCTGCTCGTAAATACCAACCTGAAAATAGCCGGCGATATAAACAGTATGGTACAGATACTCGACAACATTATCGTCAACGCCATACAGGCGTACGGAAGCAACGGCGGAGAGGTAAGCATGAAAATGGTAATGGAAGAAGACAAGCTGCTTATAACCCTTTCCGATAACGGGCCGGGCATTGACGACGAAGTTAAAGACAGGCTCTTTAAAGAGATGATAACGACAAAAGGCAAACACGGGACAGGCCTCGGTTTGTACATGTCGTACAGTACTATAAAAGGTATGTTCAGAGGTAATATGTGGTTTGAATCAAGCGTAGGAAAAGGCACGAAATTCTATATTCAGCTTCCTGTATTTGAGGAAGAGGTAACGGAGGTAGGACAGTATGCGTAGAAGACAGGCTGATGTATCTGACGAATATAGGATAATGATCATCGACGACGAGGAGGGCATACTCGACAGCATCCAGGCGCTGCTGACAAGAAACGGGTATTGGTGCGAATGTTTTTCAAACCCGGTCGACGGATTAAAAGCCCTCGACGAAGACCATTTCGACCTTCTGGTACTCGATTATTTCATGCAGCCTATGCACGGAGAAGCGGTCGTCGAGCAGATACGCAAGACGAACCGTGAGCTTTACATACTCCTGCTTACAGGGCATAAAGACCTGGCTCCGCCCATAAGCACGATAAAATCGCTCGATATCCAGGCTTACTGCGAAAAGAGCGACAGGCTTGACCAGCTGCAGCTGCTTATCGAGTCCGGAATCAAATCTATTTCCCAGATGCGGATGATAAAGAAATTCAGGGACGGATTGGAGAGTATACTTGGCGCCGTACCGAAGATATACCAGCTTCAGCCTATCGGCAATATCATGGAAGAGATATTGGAACAGCTTCTTCCCATGGCCAACAGCGAAGACGCCTTTATTTTGGTAGACGATATACCGAGAAAGCAGCGTGCGAGGGGCGAGACAAGAAGAAGCATATACAGGGGCATAGGGAAATACAACGTAAATATCGAGGAATTCCCCGACCTTCTCGACCACGAGCTTTTAGAAGCTATAGGGAGGTCGCGTACGAGCATGCAGGTAATTAACCACCCCGGCGGCCTTATAGTACCGCTGGGAGACGAGCTTAATACCGCTATAGGCGCTATTTATGTGAGCAGCTTTAACCTGGATGAGGGCATAAAACTGCTTGAGATATTCGCGCGCCAGGCGGCGTCTTCCATAAACAACGCCTTCCTGCACTCGCTCGTCAATATGAAGAACGAAGAGCTTAACAGCACTTACGCGCAGTTAAAGGGAAGGTATATGGACACCATAGAGGTGCTCCGCCTGGCGGTCGACGCAAGAGACGAGTTTACGCGCGGCCATTCCGACAGGGTGGCCTTCTATGCGACCAAGATAGGCAGATCATACGGATTGCCGATGCCGATACTGGAGCAGCTGCGTATAGCCGGGATATTCCACGATATCGGCAAGATAGGCACCGCCGACGATATATTGCTTAAAGGAGAGCAGCTGGATCTGGACGAGTATGAAGAAGTGAAACAGCATCCGGTAAAAGGCGCCATGATACTTTCAGCCGTATCGATGTTTAAAGATATAGTGCCTATAGTGCGCCACCACCACGAGCACGTAGACGGTACGGGTTATCCGGACGGCCTTAAGGGAGAGGAAATAGGGATTCCGGCCTGCGTCATATCCGTTGCCGATGCTTTCGACACTATGATGAGCGGCCGGCACGATAAAGGGCATCTTACGTTTGAAGAAGCAAAACAGCAGCTGACAAAGGGTTCAGGTACCCAGTTCCACCCCGAAGTAGTAAAGGTATTTATGGACATACTTGAAAACGACGAGGAGCTTCTGGCGCTGATGGGTATCATCCCGGACGATATCAACCCGAATAAGAGCGGCAAGCAATAATCAAAATGCTGAGCCCGGTATTATGCCGGGCTTTTACCTTATAAAAGGCGTTTTCTGTATAATCCGGCAATATTGCTCACCGAAGTATTCCGGCTTGCGTAAAGGCGAAAACTTATATACAATAATAGACGCCGGGGAATATGAGTGAAGGCTGCAACTTTTTGCATGATCAACTCGAAATAATGAACTTTCTGCAAGCTAAAGCGTTATAAAAAGGGGAAGTATTGGCCGTACGGATAATGTCGCTGTTAATATTCGTATGGCGTTGAAATTATTGATTCCGGGAAAAGAAACAAGATTCATATCCGGCGTTTAAGGATATGACGATACGGTGGAGGACGGGCAGCATGCGAAAGGATCGTGAGACAGGCGTAACTGAAGAATATAAAATAATGATAATCGATGACGAAGAGGGAATACTCGACAGCATTCAGGCGCTGCTGACAAGAAACGGGTACTGGTGCAGAGGCTTTACCAATCCTCTCGAGGGGCTGGATGAGATATCGAAAGAGCATTACGATATGCTGGTGCTCGATTATTTTATGGAGCCGATAAACGGGGAAATGGTAGTAGAGAAGATACGCAAGACCAACTACGAGCTTTATATATTGCTGCTTACCGGGCATAAAGATTTGGCGCCTCCTCTGGCTACTATAAAATCTCTCGACATACAGGCGTATTGCGAGAAAAGCGATAAACTAGACCAGCTGCAGCTGCTTATAGAATCGGGTATAAAGTCAATATCACAGATGCGTACCATAAAGAAATTCAGGGATGGGCTTAAGGGAATATTGAGTTCCGTTCCAAGGATATATCATCTGCAGCCTATTGGCAGCATACTGGAAGAGATACTTGCGCAGCTTCCGGTGGTAAAAAAAGCCGACGCATTCATTCTCGTCGACGACATTCCAAATACAGAGAGCCTGCTAAACGATAACAGGAAGAAGAGCATCTACAAAGGCACAGGCAAATATAACGTAAATATCGAGGAATTTCCGGAGCTTCTCGAATATGAGCTTATGGAAGCCATAGGGCGGGCGCGTACGGCAATGGAGGTAGTAAATCACCGCGGCGGCGTTATTGTTCCGCTGGTAGACGTATTTCACAACGCTATAGGCGCTATATATATGGACGGCTTTGATTCCGCTGAAGGGGCGGAATTGCTGCAGATATTTGCCCAGCAGGCGGCATCTTCGATCAACAACGCGTTTCTGCATTCCCTGGTAAACATAAAAAATGAAGAGCTGAACCGGACATACGATCAGCTTAAAGAGAGATATATGGATACTATACAGGTGCTTCGGCTTGCAGTCGAAGCCAAAGACGTGTATACCCGCGGGCATTCCGACAGGGTCGCGCTGTATGCGATGAAAATAGGCAGGAAACTCGGCTTGCCGGAGGAGGAGCTGGAGTATCTTCGCATAGCGGGAATATTCCACGACATCGGCAAGATCGGCACTTCAGACGAGATCCTATTAAAGAAGGACAAACTGAGCGCTCCCGAATATGAAGAGGTGAAAAAGCACCCTATAAAAGGCGCCCTTATGCTTTCTGCCGTATCCATGTTTCAGGGGATCGTGCCGATTGTCCGTCAGCACCACGAGCGGTTTGACGGAAAAGGCTACCCCGACGGCCTAAAGAAAGACCAGATAAGCTTTCCGGCATGTATAATATCAGTCGCAGACGCTTTCGATGCGATGATGAGCGACCGTAATTACAGGAAGCACCTTTCCTTTGAGGACACAAAGCGGCAGCTTATAAATGGCTCGGGTACGCAGTTCAACCCGAAAGTTGTCGATGTGTTTCTTGAGATACTTAAAGAAGACGAAGAACTGCAGGCCGTCGTAAAGAGCATACCTTACGGAAATTTCGGAATGAACGTTGTGAACGAATAAATTCCGGGAAACGCTGATTTATTCGAGCAATATCTTTGCACTATAACCCCAAAAAGCCTTACGGCTTTTTGGAGACCCCGGTCAATTTGCCGCCTGACTGCGCAGTAAAATTCTTTAGTAAGAACACGTGGCTGTTCACGGATGCGCTTTATTGCTTTAAAGCGCTTACTGTATTTTGCCATTATTAAGTGGTATAATAAAACAAATGACTTAAAAGGGGTGAGAGCATGGCGTTAAGCTTAGCGTTCGTTGTTCCGCATCCTCCGCTTATAGTTCCCGAAATAGGCAGGGGAGAGGAAAAAAAGATAAAGAATACGGTAGACGCTTATAATAAAGCCGCGCAGGCGGCAGCCGCGGTAAAACCCGATACCGTAGTAATAGTTTCTCCCCATTCCGTGATGTACGGCGACTATATACATATTTCGCCGGGCGACGAGGCCGAAGGCGGCTTCGGGCGGTTCGGAGCGCCGGGCGTATCGATAAAAAAAGAATATGACACAGAGTTTGTAGCGACGCTCGCCGGAATAGCAGAGGGAGCCGGAATACCCGCCGGGACGCTGGGGCAGAGGGATAAGGCACTCGACCACGGCACGCTTGTACCGCTCTACTTTCTGGAGAAGTACCTGAAAAACTATAAGATAGTAAGGGTATCGATATCGGGGCTTTTGCCAATAGAGCACTACAGGTTCGGGCAGTGCATCGCCGAGGCCGCCGAAAGCCTGAGGCGTAATACGGTAACCGTAGCGAGCGGCGACCTGTCGCACAAGCTGACCAAAGACGGACCTTACGGGTTTGCCGAAGAGGGCCCCGAATTCGACAGGCAGCTGACACGTGCCATGAAAGATGCGGATTTTTATAAATTCCTTAGTTTCAGCGAGGAGTTCAGCGAGGCGGCGGCCGAATGCGGGCTAAGGTCGTTTATAGAGATGGCGGGCGCTCTCGACGGCAAAGCTGTAAAAACGGAGTTCCTGTCATATGAAGGCCCGTTCGGAGTGGGTTACGCGGTATGCGGATATATTGTTACGGGAGGCGACGAAAGCCGCCGTTTCGGGGAGAAATACCAAGAGGAACAAAGGCAAACGCTCGCGGAAGCACAAAAAGGCGAAGACGAATATGTGCGGCTGGCGCGCCTGTCGCTTGAAACGTACGTAAAGACGGGGAAATACGCAAAACTGCCGGGAGGCCTTCCCGATGAAATGCTGAAAAGGAAAGCCGGTACGTTCGTATCCCTTAAAAAGGGGGGAAGGCTGAGAGGGTGTATAGGCACTATCTCTTCGACCCAGCCTTCCATAGCGGAGGAGATATTACGAAACGCCGTAAGCGCGGGCACCGGCGACCCGCGTTTTGAGCCTGTAACAGAGGATGAACTCGATTCGCTGGTATACAGCGTAGACGTATTGGGGGAGGCCGAACCGGTAGACTCGATGGATGAGTTGGACGCGAAACGCTATGGAGTTATAGTGAACAAAGGCTACCGCAGGGGGCTGCTGCTGCCTAACCTCGAGGGCGTCGATACCCCGGAACAGCAGATCGCGATAGCGCTTAAGAAGGCGGGCATTCCGGCGGGAGAAGGTTACAATATGGAGCGCTTCGAGGTGGTGCGGCATAAATGAGTATTGTCGAATCTGAAAAGGACACCTCAGAAGGCGGGAAAGTGCGGTGCGATATATGCCCGCACAACTGCCTGCTGGGCGAAGGGCAGACGGGTTTCTGCAGGGCGCGCAGCAACCGCGGCGGGGCAATAAGGCTCGACAGCTACGGCCTTGTAACCTCGATGTCGCTCGACCCCATAGAGAAAAAGCCGCTGTACCGTTTCTATCCGGGCAGCCGGATACTCTCGGTGGGCAGCTACGGGTGCAATTTGCGGTGTTCGTTCTGCCAGAATTACGAGATATCGATGGCCGGCAAAGAGCGGGGCGGGACGGTCTGCGTATCCCCTGAAGAATTGGCGGAAAAGGCGATAGAGCTTATGCCGCAGGGCAATATCGGCATCGCGTATACTTATAACGAGCCGCTCATAGGCTATGAGTTCGTTATGGACTGCGCTAAGCTTGCAAGACCGAAGGGCCTTAAGAACGTACTTGTCACAAACGGCTATATAAACGAAGCGCCCCTTGAAAAACTTCTGCCGTATATCGATGCCATGAACATTGACTTAAAAGCGTTTACCGACAGTTTCTATAAGAAGATAAGCGGCGATATAGAGACGGTAAAGAAGACTATAGAGACCGCGGCATCGAGCTGCCATGTGGAAGTGACCACGCTTATAATCCCGGGCGAAAACGATTCTGAGGAAGAGATGCGCTCTCTCTCAGCCTGGCTCACCCGCATAGACAGGAACATACCCCTTCACATCTCGCGCTTTTTTCCGCGGTATAAGATGACCGACAGGGACGCAACGCCCGTAAAGGCGGTTTATTCTCTTGCAGATATCGCCCGTGAAAACTTAAAATATGTGTATGAAGGAAATTGCTGAAGATCACCGTATCAGCACGCTGAATTTGTAAAACCGTACGGGAAAAAGTAGTTAGTACTACTAAATATATTAAATATGTATGACAGAATTCAGAAAAAGCTTGTTTAAAGCAGGTGTTGACTGTATACTCGAATCATGCAAAAAAATGCAGAATAACTAACGGGAGACGTTTACGTGGA
>CAZJOS010000124.1:0-7462 GCA_964547655.1 uncultured Christensenellaceae bacterium | reverse complement strand
ATTATAATGGGAATATATAGGGCAGGCAATCCCTGATTGCCCGCTTGTGCCCTTTTGCAGGAAATATACGGCCTTTTGGCGAATTATTAATTGATGGACTCGTATTTAAGGAGGATATATGAAACAAAAGAGGATAGCGGGGGCATTGGGGCTTGCGGGCGCCGTTATATTTGCCGCCGCAGCCGTTACTTCCATTCCAATGTTTGAGCGCGGAGCGTATTCCCCGTTTAATTGCTTTGTATCGGAACTGGGGGCCTACACAGGAGCTTCCATAACGTTTTCTTCCGCCCTCGTTTTTAATATCGGCCTTATGCTCTCCGGTGTTCTTTTCGGCGTATTCATGGTAATGTCCGGGCTGCGCGGCGAGACCGTCCTCGATACGGCATTAAGTTTCTTCGGCGTGCTTACCGGCATACTTATGGCTGCCCAGGGTTTGATCAGCCTCAACTTTTACACATACCACTATTTCATCGCTTCGGCGTTTTTTGTATCGCTGTTTATTATGTGCGCTTTATATATAGTATCTAATATGGTCTTAAGAAACCGTTGGTCAAAGCCCGTCCCAACTATAGCCGCATTTCTTGCCGGCGCTGCCGCCGCGCTGTCAGCGGGCTATATGATAACGGGAGGATTAACGCAGGTCTTTGAGCAGGACGCTTCGGGTATCGGCCGTTTAAGCTTTATTCCTTTCGCCGCTGTCGGATGGGCTGCTTTCACGCTGTTTGTCGTCTTCATCGCCGCTGTCTCGGCTGGCATGCCTGCAAAAAAGAAGCCCGATAACGCTGACCCCTCTTCCGGGCCAAAGAAGAAAAATCGCTGACCCCCCGGACCATTTCTGCCGTTGAATCTAATTCGCTTTAAGTTTATACTTGGGGTATGAAAACTATAGTACTCTGCGGCATAAACGCGAGGTTCTCCCACAGCAATCTTGCTTTGCTGTGTCTTAAGCACGCCGTAAAGAGCAATATAGATACTATTGAATTCAGCATAAACGACAGCGTCTCCTCCATAGTCCGGGGTATCACCGGCATGTCTCCCGGCGCCGTAGGCTTCTCGTGTTACATCTGGAACATAGGGCATGTATTAAAAGCGGCTTCATCCGTAAAGAAAGTACTGCCCGGCTGTTTCATATTCCTTGGCGGCCCCGAAGTCTCTTACGGCAGCGGAGAGCTGATGGAGCAAAACCCATTCATAGACATGATAATAAAAGGCCCCGGCGAAGTTCCTTTCGATTATTTCGCGGAGCGCTTTGATAATGGTATGGACATCTCAGAAACTCCTTCCGCATGCATACGAGCTGGCGGCAATATAATCAAAACCTCCGCCGCTCCGGTTTACGATTTGGGCGAATCGCCGTTTTTGTATGAAGACCTCTCCGCGCTGGAAAATAAGATGATCTACTACGAGACAAGCAGGGGCTGCCCTTTTAATTGCGCCTACTGCATGTCGGCAAAAGAAGAGCTTTCATTTCTTCCTTTGGAACGTGTGAAAAGGGAGCTTGAATATTTCATCAAAGCGAACGTACGGCAGGTCAAATTCGTAGACAGGACGTTCAACTTCCCGCCCGAGCGCGCGTACGAGATAGTTGAAACGCTTATAGAGCTTTCGAAGAAATACCCCGGTTCCGAAACGAGTTTTCACTTCGAGATAATTGCTTCGCTTATTGGCGGCGATTTTATATCGCTGCTGAAGCAGGCAGGAAAAGGGCTGATACGTCTCGAGGCCGGGGTACAGTCCACAAACCAAAAGACGCTGAGGGCCGTTAACCGCAGCGTCGACATGCCAAAGCTGCTCGGCAACTTAAAAACGCTTTGCCGGATGGACAATATACACGTTCACGCGGACCTCATCGCCGGGCTGCCTTATGAGAGCTATGAGTCTTTCAAAAAATCGTTCAACGACGTATACGCTTTGCAGCCCGATACCTTGCAGCTTGGGTTTTTAAAAGTGCTAAAGGGCTCGCCCCTTCGCGATAAGGCCGCAAAGTACGGTATAGTATATACGGACTACGCGCCGTACGAGGTGCTCTTTACAAACGACATGGCGTATCAAGAACTCTCGAGGCTTCATGTTATAGAGCAGGCGCTCGGCCTGCTGTACAGCTCCGGGCATTGCAGGAACGCTCTTAAAACGCTCATACCTTCGTTTAAGTCCCCGTTCGATTTTTATGAGAGTTTCGCGGACGGCCCGGGAGCCGGGGAGTTCTTCTCGCGGCCGCAGAAAACGAAAACGCTGTTCGAATATCTGTATGGGTTTGCCCTTCCATATTGTAAGGAAGAGACCTTAAAAGAAGCGCTTCTGCTCGACTGGCTTTTCATGGAAAAGCCTAAATGCTGGCCCGGCTTCCTTCAGGGCTTCGCTGTAGACAGGGAAGATATGCGTTCGTTCTTAAGCGATTTTGCATACGTACAAAAATATCTGCCTCATTACGCCCATCTTTCACCGAGGGAGATAAGCAAACGGTGTGAGGTATACACTTTCGACGTGTTATTTCCAAAAAAAACTGCACTCCTGCTGGACTACGGGAAAGCAAGGGGCGACGAAGGCTTCTGCCGGACTGTTGGTTAAGGCTTTAAGGCAGCAGGTTTATACGGCATTAAAATCATGAGAGGCCTTCACGCCTCCCTTTTTGTATACTAAAATTTTTAAATGCGTTGAGTGCCGCCGGCATGTAATTTCATTCGCCTGTCATAATAGCAAAAACGCCTAAATATTATATCTATGAGCCTTATGCTCAAAAGTAAATTATCTGATGATTTGCTTAATTTAAGGGCATAAGCGGTCATATTTTCTTTAAATTATATGTATATATGTTTAAGGGAACTATCTTCAAAAAGAGAGGTTAATAATATGAAAGTACAAAAATCATCTTTCAGGACGGAAACCGCCAACGACACGAAGATGAGTGAGAGTCTCGTTGAAGGCAGGCTTTCGGTCCCTGCCGAAAAAGCGGATATAGGCCGCATTCTCCTGGTGCAGGGCAGAGTCCACGTAAACGCGGAGCCGGGCGACGGCAAGGTCTTCATGGAAGGAAACGTCAGGTTCAGCGTCGTATATATGGGCCTTGAAGGAAGCATTGATTCTTTCGAATCTTCCTCTCCTTTCAGGCATACCGAAAACATGGATAACGCCGGCGCCGGCATGAACGCGTATGCAAAAGGAAACATAAAAGAAATAGAATACACAGTGGAAGACGACCGCACAATATACGTTAAGGGCGTGGTATCCATGAGCATAAGCGGATGCGTTCCGGTCGTTTACGATGCGGTCACCGGCGCCGATTCGCCCGATATACAGGTTAAATCCCTGCGCCGTAAAATGGCCGGCACAAAAGATTTCAGGAAAGACACCGCGATGGTAAGGGAGGATATCCGAATACCCCAGAGCCTGCCGAAAGCCGAGAAAATACTGTTTTCCGACGCCTACGCCGTGGTCAAATCGGTCAAATCAGAGGATCTCAAAATAATAGTGGAAGGCGATATAAAGCTGATGGTGCTCTACCTCTCCATAGACAAGAACGCGCCGCTTCAGTATTATTACGACTCTCTGCCGTTTGGGGATATACTCGCTTTTGAAGGCGCGTCTTCGGGCGACTTTGTGCTTGCCGACGCAGACCTCTTCGACCTCAATATGGACGTAGCCGAAGAGTCGGGCGACATCCTCCGCCTCGGCGCTAAGATAAACGTGCTGGCCACAATTAACGGCCACAACGATATCGAATATATGGAGGACGCGTATTCGCTTAAAAACAGGCTTAATGTAAAGTATAACGATTTCTCGTATAAACACGCGGTGCTCTCTGGCAGCGTAAAGGCATTCGCAAGGAGCGTTATAGCGATACCCCCCTACGAGCCCAGCGTCTCCAGAGTAGTCTGCATGAAGGCCTCGCCGGTGATAGTGACGGCCACGCCGGGGACCGACCGCGTTTATCTGGAAGGCCTTATGATGTTCTCCATCTGCTACGCCTCGCCCGACGGCATGAGAAGCTATTCGGGAGAGGTGCCGTTCGAATCGGAAGCGCAGCTGGAAGGCCTGCTTCCCACTCACGGCGTCGACGTATCGGCCGAAGTGGAATACTCCACCTTCGAGGGCGCCGGAAGGGATATAAGCGTCAAGTTTATGATGGATGTGCAGATAAAGGCTTTCGCTCAAAACAGCTTCCGGCTCGTTTCCGACGTCGAAGAGACGGAAGAAGAAGCGCCGCATAAAAAGGGCATCACCATCTACTTTGCAGACGGCGACGAGACACTGTGGGATATCGCCAAGCGCTATTCCACCACGCTCGACAACGTTAAGAAATTCAACCCCGATCTCGAAGACAGTATCAAGCAGGGGCAAAAGATATTGATAATAGGATAAAAGCCCCTTAGGAGGGCTCCCTAAAACCGGCTCAGCGCCGGTTTTTATTTTTACCAGGAATAAAAAACAACTATATATTGAACTTTGCATATTAAAGGCCATATTCGTTTTCTTGTAAAGAAAACAATTGCCTTTATGCGTTTTATATCCTGTGCATGGCGTCGAATATCTCTTCCCGCATTATGCGTATGTCCATGCGCATCTCTTTGCCCACAGCGCCAAGGCTGCCCTGCAGCTCGGCAAACGATACTTTGCAGCCTTCGAGGTCGACGAGCATTATCATAGCGAAGTAATCCTGCAGCACCGTCTGGCTGATATCCAGTATGTTTATGCCGCATTTGCTTAATTCCGATGAAACACCCGCTATTATACCCGTCTTGTCTTTTCCCGAAACCGTTACTATCGCTTTCATTGTTACCTGCCATGAGCTATTATTGTGTCGCACTCCGCTGCCGCCAGCCTGTGCCTGAGTATCCGCCGGTACGCGGGCGACTTATACCATCGCATAAGCGTTTCCCTGTCGGGGAACCTTATGAGCACCGCTTTCGTATAATCCCAGCCGCCTTCGAGCACTTCAGGGCTTTCGTCTACGGCAAGATACTCTCCGAGAGACCCTTCGAACGCTTCGCCGGCGTCTTTCAGATACTCTTCGTATTCCCGCTGGTCATGTATCCTTATATTGGCGATAAAATATACGCTCAAACGTCCTCCCCTATCAAAGCCGGCTATTTCTTTATATACCCGCCGCTCACAACGCGCACATCGTTGACGGTTATAACCGCGTCTCCCAAACCTTGCTTTACTATCTTAAGCGCCGCCGGAATGCGCTTTCTCTTAAGATGGAGAATGAGTATCTCCCTCTTTCCGTCCTTGCCTTCGCCTTCAACTACCGTTACGGCAAAGCTGTTTTCACGCAGCCTGTCTACAAGCTTGCCGGTACTGTCGTTATCCGACGCTATTACCTGTATAGAGGCAAGGCCGAACGCGAGCTTTGCTTCGAGCCAGGAGCCCACATAATTCCCGCACGCAAAAGCGAACGCAAATACGAGGCACTTAATAAGATCGTGCTGAAAATCGGCCAGCACCGTGCCGGTGACCACAAGCCAGATGGACACCTCAAATACGGCGATTATCGAACCCATCAGCCTCTCGCCGCGATTGATTAGCACAAGCCTGACAGTCGAAACGGTGACTTCTAATATCTTCCCGAAAAATACAAACAAATATAACCATATGCTTGGTGTAGTAAAAAAATCCATTATTCTCTCCTGTAAAACCATAGTATAACACAATTATATTCAATGCAACAGGAGTATAATATGATTCCTAAACAGTTCTTCCATGCGAATCGATAATATCTGTCGCCGGCCTTATCTTGGCAGCCATCGGAATTTTTTATCATTTTCAGAAACTTTTACAGTATTTTATGAGTCTTAGGGTTAAGGAGGGTGAAAGTAAAATGAAAAAGAATCTGAAAATATTTGTTGTTATAACTGCTGTGTTGATTGTTATTTGCTCTGCTGCGGGATGCGGTGCAATGGCGCCGTCCACTAATCAAGA
This sequence comes from uncultured Christensenellaceae bacterium, assembly GCA_964547655.1. GTDB lineage: Bacteria > Bacillota > Clostridia > Christensenellales > SZUA-584 > DTFZ01. The sequence continues at coordinate 1,543 of CAZJOS010000124.1, read as the reverse complement.
AGCTCAATATGCTCCTGCCTCTATGGAGGCCCCGGCCGCTACGATGGCTGCGGAGTATGACGCTTCGGCTTTCGACGGCTCTTACCATAGAGAGTCAGAGTCTATCGAAACGTACGACACCTCTGCCGAGGAATACGGCCAATTCGCCGAAAACGATTTCAAGACTCCGGACGACGATCCTTTTTCAACGTTTTCGATAGACGTCGATACCGCTTCATACAGCAACATAAGGCGCTATATCGAAGACGGCATGCTCCCGCCGGAAGATGCCGTGCGCGTTGAAGAATGCATCAACTATTTTCCGTATGATTACGATGAGCCGAAAGGATCCGACCCCATAAACGCCCAGGTAACTATAAGCGACTGCCCGTGGAACGAAGGCCGTTATCTTGCCCGCGTATCGCTTAAGGCAAAAGAGCTTAAACCCGGTAAAGCCCCCGTTAGCAATCTCGTGTTTCTGCTCGACGTTTCGGGATCGATGAATTCGCCCGATAAGCTGCCGCTTGTAAAGTACGCGATGGAGATGCTTACCGAAAACCTTAGCCAGAGCGACCGTATATCCATCGTAGTTTACGCGGGCGCCTCGGGAGTGGTGCTCGAAGGCTGCAGCGGGGAAAATAAAGATGAAATACTTCGCGCAATCGGCAGGCTGTCGGCAGGCGGCTCGACCGCCGGGGGCGAAGGCATAGAGCTTGCGTACCGTATTGCCGGGGAATACTTTCTCGAGGGCGGCAATAACCGCGTGATACTCTGCACCGACGGCGACTTCAACGTAGGCGTTTCGTCCACCAGCGGGCTTGAAGAACTCATAAAGGAAAAGAGCAAAAGCGGAGTGTTCCTCTCCGTTATGGGCTTTGGAACGGGCAATATAAAGGACAACAAGATGGAAACGCTCGCCGACAAGGGCAACGGCAACTACGCGTATATCGATTCCGAGTCCGAGGCCAAAAAAGTATTCCAGAAAGAGCTTGCGTCCACGCTTTATACTGTCGCTAAAGATGTAAAGGTACAGGTCGAGTTCAACCCAAAGGCCGTAAAAGAATACCGCCTTGTCGGCTACGACAACCGCATGCTGAACCCCGAAGATTTCAAGGATGATAAGAAAGACGCGGGCGAAATGGGCGCCGGCCACTGCGTTACGGCATTTTACGAGATAATACTTGTGAATTCGCCTGAAAATTCGAGCAATATAGACGACCTCGTATTCCAGCACGATACCGATACAAAATCGGATGATCCGGAATCTAAGTGGATGTACGTTAAGCTGCGGTATAAACATCCCGACGGCGACGTAAGCAAAGAGATGGCCATGTACGCAGGGGAGAAAGATTATACGAAGAACCCCGACGGCGATTTCAGGTTCGCTTCGGCGGTAGCGGAATTCGCATTGCTGCTCAAAGGCTCCGATTACGCTCAGGAAGCAAGCTTCGAGAGCCTTATCGGGCGCGCCATCGCTTCGAGAGGCGAAGACAAAGAAGGATACAGGAACGAATTTATAGAGCTGGCGCAGCGCGCGAAGCGGCTCAGCAAATGGTAAAAGGGT
>CAZJOS010000123.1:0-7565 GCA_964547655.1 uncultured Christensenellaceae bacterium | reverse complement strand
TTGGTCGCAAACCCGGAGTCCGCGCCGTAATTCCCCGCTACTATCGATATGCTCGTCATGGCCGGCAGGCCGGCCTGCACGGTGAATACGTTTCTCATGAGCGTTGGGTCGATGCTCCCCATCTGCCCGCCGAAAAGGCTGATAGCGAGCATACACGCCGCAAAAAGCAGCCCCGGCGCTATAATGTACCTTCCGAGCATCACCGGAACGAGGTCTCTCTCGAAGCCGACGCATTTCTTCCCGTAGCTGTATATCAAACAGCCCATAAATATGAGCGACAGCGGCGTTATAAGGCCGCTTATATCTTTCGCAGTCGTTACCAGGAACGCAGGCAGCGTTACTCCCGAAAACACTGTTATAAACATTATAACGATAGTTATTATAGGCGGCGAGATAAGCTTTTTTATGGCCTCTGCAAAGCTGATTTTATTTTCGCTCCCGCTTATCGCGTCCGCGTCGCGGCGTATCGAGTAAAACCCGAACGTCCAGAAAAAAGTTGTGTTCGCAAGATAGTAGTAAATGACAAAGGGAAAGAAGTCATTCTCCCCGCCGCCGCCGAACAGGGCGGTCGCCACGGGCACGCCTATGAATATTGAATTTGAAAACGGGAACAGCGCCGCGAATACTCCCCGCCTCGTCTTCGGTATGCAAAATATCACGGCAACGAGCTTCCCAAGAATAAAGGTTACGGGCACGACAGTAAATACTATAAGAAGAGGCAGCCACGAATCAATAAGGCCCTGTCTTGTAATGTGCTCAGGATCTGAAAAAAAACTGACGATCATGCACGGCATCGCCAGATTGATTATTATTTTCGGGAATATATCGGCCGTTTTCGCCGTTACCCACTTTTTCCACGATATAAACATACCGGCGGCGATCATGATGAATATGGATATTACCGTCTCCGCTGCCGTCCAGACCATCTAGCAATTATCCCCGCCGCAAAACTCGCTGTAAATAGACCGTATGGCCTTTTCAAAATCTTTCTCTTCGACGCCCACTATTATATTTATCTCGCTCGAGCCCTGGTCTATCATGCGTATGTTTACGCCGTTCTTTCCGAGCGCCGAAAACAGCCTTCCGGCAACGCCTATCTGCTTTATCATGCCGCGGCCCACCGTAGCTATAAGCGCAAGCCCGGTAAACACCTCGAGCGAATCCGGCTGGCATATGCTGTATATATCGTCTATTAAACGCATTTGATTATTTTTAAGGTCGCCCGTCGAGAGCACGACGCCGAGCGTGTCTATCCCCGAGGGCATATGTTCGAATTTTATATCGTTTTTCTCCAGTGCGGAAAGCACCCTGCGCCCGAAACCGACTTCCGAGTTCATATTTGCTTTTTCCACCGATATTACGGAAAAACCTTTTCTGCCCGCAATCCCCGTTATAGTGCCGTTATCGTCGTCGGCCATATTGGGCACTATCATCGTTCCCGGGCTTTCCGGGTCGTTTGTATTCCTTATATTTATCGGTATATTAGCTTTATAAACGGGGAATATGGCGTCTTCATGAAGCACCATAGCGCCCATATACGAGAGTTCTCTTAATTCCCTGTACGTTATCCGTTTAATGACGGCAGGGCCATCGACTATCCGCGGGTCGGCCACAAGAAAACCCGAAACGTCCGTCCAGTTTTCATATACGTCCGCCCGTGCCGACCTTGCGACTATTGCGCCCGATATATCCGACCCGCCGCGGGAAAACGTCTTTATCTCTCCGTTCGGCCTGCTTCCGTAAAAGCCCGGAATAACGGCTCGCTCCGAGCGGTGAAGCCTCCCGCGCATTTCGGTCCTTGTCTTTTCCCCGTCAAACGTTCCGTTTTCAAAAAAGAACACCACGTCGGCAGCGTCGATGAATTCGTATCCTAAAAGGTCGGCGATAAGCAAGCCGTTTAAATACTCGCCGCGGCTCACCGTATAGTCCTCGCACGCTCCCGATAATACCTTTTCTTTGACCGTTCCCAAATGCTTTTCGATATCTATGGAGAGTTTCAGTTCGTCGCGTATTTCTATATAACGCGCAGATATTTCCCTGAATATCGCCTCATGGCCTCCGCCTTCTTTAGCGGCGGCATGAAAAGAATACAAAAGGTCGGTAACTTTCGTATCTCCGTCGAACCTTTTGCCCGGAGCTGAAGGCACAACGTATCTTCGCTCCGGGTCGGCTTCTACTATCTGTTTGACTTTCGTTATCTGCGCAGCGTCTGCTAGCGACGTACCGCCGAATTTACATACCTTCATTACCTTTTTCTCCGCCCGAACAGCCCTCTGCCTTTCCTGCGCGGAGCGCGCATACTTTCATCGCTGAAGAAATCAAAATCATCGTCATATTCTTCTTCGTCAGGGGCCTTAAGCCGGTTGCTGCCGTCAGCCTCATACTCGTCCTCGTCGTCTATATATTTTGGCTGTTTGCGCTTGCCTGCATGCCTGTCTTCTTCGTCCGCATATTTGGGCTGTTTGCGCTTGCTTACATGCCCACCTTCTTCGTCTGCGTATTTGGGCTGCCTGCCGTTACCGGCTTCGTACCCGTCCTCTTCGTCTTCATACCCTGGCCTGCGTATGTCGGACGCATACTCGTCTTCTTCGTCTGCATATTTTGGCTGCCTGCCGTTACCGGCTTCGTACCCGTCCTCTTCGTCTTCATACCTTGGCCTGCGTATGTCGGACGCATACTCGTCTTCTTCGTCTGCATATTTTGGCTGCCTGCCGTTACCGGCTTCGTACCCGTCCTCTTCGTCTTCATACCTTGGCCTGCGTATGTCGGACACATACTCGTCTTCTTCGCCGGCTTCGCGCATCCTGCGCTTTTTAGCCTGCTTTTCTTCAGCTTTTTGCGCTTTGCGCTGCTTGCGCTTATTTACCGGATGATCGTCTTCCGGATATTCCTCGCCTGCATCCTCGGCCTTGGGGATATAATTCTCTCCCTCGTCTGTATACTGATCGTCATAGGCTTGCCCGGCCTCCGTGAAGCCGCCGTCAGTTTCCTCGGGCTCTACGCCTTGCTCTGTCTCATCATAGGCAAACTCATCGTCATACGGCTCGTCCTCTTCATCAGTATCCTGCGCTGCCCTCGCATCCACAAGCAGCCTGCATTCAAAATAGTAGCGCTTTTCTTCAGGAAGCCCCAGCGAAAACGATTTTCTCGGCAGTACACCGTATTCGATCACCGATTCAAAAAGCTCTTCTTTTACCATCGGCTCCATTAAAAAGCCCAGGGTTCCGTGCTCACCCGCAAGCTCATGGAACTCTTCGTCGCCGTGTATATAATCGATCTCGGCCTTTGGCATCTCGTCGAGCACCTTATCAAGCGCAAGCGTCAGCGTTACCCCTACAAGCTCATGCTGCGGTTTTGCCAGCTCTATGCGGCCTTTGCTCATCTTCGATTCGAAATTGATTATCTGGACCCCCGGCTTTACGGGCGTCCTTCCGCCTTTAGTATACATCATACGAGCTTCCGTACCCATCCCGTTGAGTACGGACACAAGCGTACGAAGCGCGGTGGAAGGCTCAACGTTAAAAAGCATCCTGTGTATCGGCAGCATCGAAAGGCCGTTATCGTACAGGTTCACTACTTCTACAAGAGCGTAGCGAAGAGGGCTCGTTTCAAGCTCTTCTTCAGAAAGCATCTCTTTACGGCTTTCCCATACGGCTTTGGCCGACGCAAGAGAATGGTTGCCGTCGCCTACCGCAAACAGTATTCCGTCTTGCGATCTGTCCTTCAATCTTTCAAGCGCGCCGACGATACCTTCAAGTACGTTTTCATCGTCGATAAACCAGCCCTTTACGTTTCCGCCGTCCATCATGAGAGGGGTATCATACAGCTGTACGGCGTCTTTTCTGTGCTCATAGACCGGACCAAGAACCGTATTCTTGATATCGTCTATAACAAGCATTATATGGGGGCATTCCAGTATCGACGCTTCGCGAAGCTTTACCCTTGGGGGAAGCCTGTCAACAACGGTCTGCTCCGTTGCCCGGATAAGCGGCTTTTTTGTGTGGTCAACGTCGTATTTCTCCAGGTCGACGGCAAGCATGACGCCTATCCTCGTACCGTAAGGGGTTTCGCGCTCAACGAGCACGACGCCTCTGGGGAGCCGTACCAGTATGCCGTCTTCGATGAAATTGGTCATCGTGGCCTTAGCGTGGCCTATCCTCTCGCTTATGTCTTTGTTTTTAAGAAATGCTTCGGGCACGATTATATGAAGCGTAGAAGGCGCTCCGCCCACCGTTTTCGACACCCTTATCCAATAATCCTCGTCGGAGGTGTATTGATCACAGGCAATGACCGCCCATTTTTTTAGATTTGTTTTTGATTCCGGTATAAGTATTTCCGGAAATATTATCCCAACATTTTCTGTTCTCTCCATTGATTCCTCCTGAAGTAAGCGGCCTTTTTTCTATTGACCCAAGAAAATCAGCCTTTTTCGGACATACGGTAAATATAACACACACCATACATGTATTCAATACGCGAGCCTTTTTTTCCGCTATGCGGAAAAGCCCGGGGATCGTAAGCCGAAATTTCTGCTTTAGGGAAACATTGATTTAATGAGGGCAATAAGATTTACGAGTAAATTTGGCGTCTGCCAGGAAGCAAAAACGATGGAATAGCAGCGCTATTTTGGAGTTTTTGCGACGCAGGCAGGCGGCAAATCAGCCGAAAAGATATTGCGCGAATAAATCAGCGTTTCTTAGAGCAAAGACCCGGCCTCTTAAGCCGGGTCTCAGGCCGCTGACAAAGCCCAACTACTGCGTTGTTTCTCCGCTTGCTCCTCGAAGTAGCGCCGCTACATCATCGTCGCAATGCTCAAAACGCCTTGTATTTCTGCCCCAAAAAGCTTTAAGCTTTTTGGGGACCCCGAATTGGGACTTTTCAGCGGCCTTCATTTTGATTATTCAATTTTGCATATAATTCTGAGTTTGTCATCAATCTGAAACCAGGCCTCTTAAGCCGGGTCCGGATTGCTCAGACAAATTACAGGTTTTCTATAAACGTTTTTACGCTGTGGTCGTTTTTCCACCCGTCTTTCATTGCCGTCCATGCCTCACCCTGTACCTGTGCAAGCAGGCTTTCGCTTATTTTATCTTTAACGCTTTCATAATCGGCCGTACCCGGCGTTACGTCGGACGTGTATTCAACGATCATATAGCCCTCGTCGGTAGCAAACAGGTCGGATATCTGCCCGGATGTTGTAAGCGCCATTGCTGTCTCGGTAAAAGCGTCGGGGTAATCGGTCGTTCCCGCCATTACAGGATAACCGCCGTCCGGCGCCTCCGTATCCTGGTTATATTGCTGCATCGCGTCGCTGAAGCTGAGGCCTTTGCTTATTTTATCCGCGGCTTCGTCGGCTTTCGTTTTTATATCGGAAAGCGCGCGCTCAAGCAGCAGATCCGCCTGTTCGTCATAGCCCGAGCCTCGAAGTACCGCTATCGAATCGGCCCACGACGCGTCTATAGGTATGAGCAGCATCCTTACCATACGGGCTCCCGGCGGAACGTAGTATACGTCTCTGCCGGAATTCACATATGATACGTATTGCGTAGGGTCGGCGTCGATCGCGGCTTTTTGAGACGCGACCTCGCTGTCGTATTCATTCTTTATCTGATCTTCAGTTGGCTCTATGCCTCCCACAAGGTCGTTAAAAGCCGCCTCTTCAGCATAACTGAGCTTATACTGCTGTATAAGCTGGTCTTTGGTGATGCCTACCGAGGCAAGCAGCTCTTCTTCGGTCGTGCCGGAGCTTAGAAGAATACTGTCTATAGCGTCCTGCGCGCTTTGCTCGGCTTCGGTAATCTGGTCGCTTGTAAGACTGCCGAGATACCCTCTTTTTGTTATTTCCAGCTCGCGGATCTTATCTAATATAAAATCGTCGAGTACATCCTGTAAGGAATCCGCATAATAGGGGTCAATAAGCACATCGCTGCCGCCTATCATTGCAAGCCAGGATTCAAGCTCGCTCTTATACACCGGCTGCCCGTCTATCTCGCCGATAATAACGGTATCGCTGCCTGCGGCAGAACCGCCGGGCGTCGGGCTGGCGCTTGGGCCCGGCGTTTGATTGCATGCGCCGAATATCAAAGCTGCCGTTACTATAATGCATACCAGCAGTGTTATCTTTCTTTTCAAAGCATTTTCCTCCGTCTTAATATTACAAATATTTTCTCATGAACGCTATTCTATTGCAATAACGGCAGGGTAAACAAATTGTAAATACGAAAACATCATGATAATATACTTGAAGAACCTCATGTGCCGGGTATAATAGAGCTAAGCGATCCCGGTTTGGCGCTGAGAATGATAATAAGGATAAAAGTCGGGGGCAGTTTTGGAGTATTCATTGGGCGCTGTAGTCCAGATGAAAAAGCCGCATCCCTGCGGCGAAAATAAATGGCGCATCATCCGCGTCGGTATGGACGTAAAAATAAAATGCCTTGGCTGCGGCCATATTGTAATGCTTCCGCACGAGGTTTTTATAAAAAGATTGAAAAGGGTATTAGCCGATGAGACGACAACCTGATATCGACCCTGCGGGCCCGGACGAAGAATCCGAGCTTGGGTCAAGAGTCGAGATTAAAAAAGAATACCGCAGCCGCGAATTAAAAGGATGGATCATTTCTCTCGCCGCCGCGGTTATCATAGCTCTTGCTTTAAGGTTTTTTGTATTCGAGTTTATACGCGTCGAAGGTCCTTCCATGCAGCCAACGCTTTATACGGACGAATACGTGTTCATGGAAAAGGTCACATACTGGTTCCGCCATCCCGAGAGGGGAGACATAGTGATCTGCTCATTCTCCGAAGGCGACCAGTCGTACGTAAAGCGCGTTATTTGCGTGCCCGGAGACAGGGTCAGGGTAGCTGACGGCGTGCTGTATATAAACGGCGTTCCCGACCATGAGTATTTCAGCGGCAACTATGATAAAGAAATGCCGGAGCTTATTGTGCCTGAAGGCAGCGTGATGGTAATGGGCGACAACAGGAACCAATCGCGGGACTCCAGGGACCGCGGCGTCGGCCCCCTTCCCTACAGCAATATAATCGGTAAAGCGGTATTCGTCATCTTTCCTCTCGATAAGATACACGGCCTGTAATTACGCTTTTATTTAACTCCGAACAATCAGGTTACAAGGACATAGCAATGACGAAACTTTCCGTACATAGTTACATTTTTAAAGACGGCCGCAGCGCAGAATCGAGAATGCGGTTTAAAAAACAATATAAAAAGCGCGAAGCGATAGGGTGGGTCGTTTCGCTCGCCGCTGCCGTAGCTATTGCGCTCGCGCTGCGGTTCTTTGTTTTTGAATTCGTACGGGTCGACGGGCCGTCGATGCAGCCTATACTTTACAGAGACGAATACGTGTTCATGGAGCGGGTATCGTACTGGTTCCGCAGCCCTAAGCGCGGCGATATTATTGTCTGCTCATTCCCCGGCAGCGAAGATTCTTATATAAAGCGCGTCGTCGGCCTGCCCGGTGAAAAGATAAAGGTTGAAGACGGGGTGCTGTATATCGACGGAGCGCCTAACTACGATTATTTTACCGGCACGCATAACCATGATACGG
>CAZJOS010000122.1:0-7584 GCA_964547655.1 uncultured Christensenellaceae bacterium | reverse complement strand
GTTTTCATAACAGCTTAATTATAGCCGTAATCGGGGAATTTTGCATGACAGTTTTTCACTTTAAAGATTTCACCCCCCGCCGGGGGGGTGAAAAAGACGAAGACAGTTTTGTCACATTGAAAATCTGCACAGAATCGAAGATACGGAAGGGTTTCGCCCCCCTGCGGGGGGGCGAAAGGAGGAGACAGTTTTCATAACAGCTTAATTATAGCCGTAATCGGGGAATTTTGCATGATAGTTTTGTCACTTTAAAGATTTCACCCCCCGCCGGGGGGTGAAAAAGACGAAGACAGTTTTGTCACATTGAAAATCTGCACAGAATCGAAGATACGGAAGGGTTTCGCCCCCCTGCGGGGGGGCGAAAGCTAAACCTGGAGAAAAGTGTATTTATTAATTACGGCGTTAATGCTGGGAACTGTTAAGAAGACATGCCTTCACCTCGAGGGGAAGGTGCCCAGAACTCGTTTACTGGTAAACGAGTTCTGGGCGGATGAGGTGCATACTAAATCGAGCAAATTAGACACCTCATCAGTCAGGCACTTGGATTGCGTGTCTTTTCTTTGGGGTTTAACAATCCAGTGCCTGACAGCTTCACCTCAAAGGGGAAGCCAAGAAATACACCAACTTTAAAATTCATGTATAACCCGAAATATAGTTTTGTCATGTCATCTTGACAAAATCAGACTACCGTGATAGTCTGATAGACAATAGAAATAGTCCGGAGGATTCGATGAATAATGTTAAACTTTATGACAGCGAACTAAAGCTGATGGAACTGCTGTGGGAAAACGAGCCGGTGACAGCTAAAGAACTAAGCCTGCTGGCAGGCGGCGCTGTCGGCTGGAACAAGAACACCACATACACGGTGATAAAGAAACTCATCGATAAACAGGCGATACGCCGGGGGGAGCCGGATTTTATCTGCACGTCGCTCGTTAAAAAGGACGACGTTATAAAAGCCGAGACAAACACGCTGATAGACAAGCTTTTCGACGGCTCGAAAAAGGCGTTCTTTTCCGCGCTGATAAACGACGAAGCTTTGAGCGAAGAGGATATCGCCCAGATAAAGGATATGATAGAGAAAAGGTAATAACTATGGTTGCCGAAGTATTTTACTGGGTATTGAATATGAGCATAGTGGGCAGCCTTGCCGGCCTCGTAATACTGCTTTTAAGGCGGATAAAGCGGCTGCCGCGCTTTTGCGTTTATGTTCTGTGGCTTGCTCCGCTCATTCGCCTCTGGCTGCCGCTGAGCGTTTCGGGGCAATACGGCCTTATGTCGCTTGTCTCGCGTTTCGCGACGAAAACGGTCGTAGTATTCGAGGCCTCCGGAGCGGACGTGGCTTTTACAAACTCGATAATGGCCGCTAAAAGTTACTTTCCGATAGTTTTTAAAACGAACGTACTTGAATCGGTTTTCAGCATTTCGGGGTTCATTTGGATAGTCGTTTTCTGCGCGCTTATAATAACGGCAGCGCTGCTCTATTACTTTACAAAATCGGAAGTAAGAAAGGCTGCTAAAGTAAGCGGGAACGTATACCGCTGCGGCAGCGTAACTTCTCCCGCGGTCTACGGCATATTCAGGCCGAAAATAATCTTACCGGATAACGTTCCGGATGAGTCGCTCGAATACATACTGCTGCATGAAAACGTTCACCTCAAAAGAAAAGACAACCTGCTGCGGTGTATTGCCGTAGTTACCGCGTGTTTGCACTGGTTTAACCCGCTTGCGTGGCTGTTTCTGAAATATGTGTTTGAAGACATGGAATTGGCGTGCGACGCGAAAGTACTAAAGGCGCTGGGCGGGGAAGAGAAAAAGAAATACGCCCTTGCGCTTTTGAATTTCGCGTCCAAAAAGACACTGTATACAAGCGCGTTCGGCGCGTCTAAAACGAGAGTGAGGATAGAAAACATACTTTCATATAAAAAGCTGACTATAGTATCGTCGGTTTTCTTTTTTGCTTTAACAACGGCTGTAATAGTATTGCTTCTCATGAACGCCCAAAGCTGAATGAATTAAAACCCTTATAAATAAAACCGTTTCATGATAAAATAAGATAGCTTATTTTATTTCTAAAGGGGAGAATATATGAAGAAGTTTACGGATTACAACCTGCATCTGTACACGGATATCGTTTTCGGTAAAGATACCGCGAAACAGGCGGCCGCCAAGGTAAAGCAGCACGGCGGCACTAAAGTTATGCTGGTATACGGCGAGGGGAGTATTAAAAGGTCGGGCCTGTACGATATTGTAACCGGTGCGCTTAAGGCAGAGGGAATACCCTTCGTTGATTTCGGAGGCGTCAAGCCGAACCCGCTGCGTTCGTATGCCATGAGGGGCCTTGATATTGCCCGGAAAGAAAACGTGGATTTCCTGCTCGGTATCGGCGGCGGCAGCGCCATAGATACGGCGAAAGCCATTGCCTTAGGGCTCGTTTACGAGGGAGATATCTGGGATTTCTACTCGGGCAAAGCCGCTCCAAAGAGTATGCAGAAGGTCGGCGCGATAAACACTATCGCCGCGGCCGGGAGCGAGACCAGCGGCTCTACGGTTCTTGTGGACGACATTACGGGGATGTTTAAAAAGGGAATAATGTTTCCCAATGTGGTCCGCCCTGTGTTTGCTATTATGGATCCGTCCCTTACGTTTACCGTTTCGAAGTATCAGACCGCTGCCGGGGCGGCGGACATTATCTCGCATACGTTTGAGAGGTATTTTACGGACAGCAGCGGCTATCTTGCCGACCAGTTCGCGGCGGGGCTGCTGCGCTCGGTAATAAAATATACCCCGGTCGCCATAGAGCGCCCCGACGATTACGAAGCGAGGGCCGAATTGATGCTTGCGGCGGCGTTCAGCCACAACGAAATAACGAGCGTGGGCAGAGGCGGCTACGGCTTTACGGCGCATGCGCTTGAAGCGTATATAAGCGGGCATTACGATACCGCGCACGGGGCAGGGCTCGCCATGGTCATGCCCGCGCTGCTTGAATATATAGTTGAAAAAGGAGACGAGAGCAAGCAGGCGCGCGTCGCGCAGTTTGCTGTGGACGTATTCGGAGTGCAGCCCGACATGACAGAGCTGAGATCCGTTGCGCTTGAAGGCGTAAACAGGTTCCGCGCGTGGAACATGTCTATCGGCATGCCGCTCCGTTTAGCTGACATGGGGATACCCGAGTCGGATATACCTGAAATAGTGAAGAATACCCGCTGCAACGCGCAGGGTATATTGAAGGGCTATATCGATCTCGAAAAGAAAGACGTGGAGGCGATATTCAGGAGTCTTGTATAGACTCTATATCACATAAAAATAAAAAAAGGGCAGTCAGCCCTTTTTAATTATCCTTTTTTGTCAGCCCAAGCCCCAGATACTGAAAATGCATCGTGTCGAAGCCCTCTTTAAAATCTCCGCCCCACGCCCAGCCGCTTTTTTCAAAGATTTCAATGACCGATTCCGGTATATAATACGCGCTTTTCGGGCGCTTATCCTTACGAGTGTAAAAAAGATTGTAAGGCTTGTTTACGTCGATAGCCGAGCCGAAACTGTGATGCGACATTATAGGGCTGCTTTTCGGGATTCCCGGGCCTACGATGCGGCGGTAACTGTAACCTTTCAGAGCCATTACGGGGAACTGTATGTCGAGTTCGTATATCTCCTGAAATATGGCCTTCACGTTGTTTTCAAGCTTATAGTTTATGGTGACCGGCATAGTGCCCGGAACCTTTTTGCCTCTTTTTATCTTCCAGACAGGGACGTCTATAGTGACCATATGTTTCGAGGCTTCCGCTGCGCCGGCGAACCCGAACGGCGGGCTCTTTATCTCATAAAAATCATCGACGCTTCCGAATAGATACACGTACCGGGCGGGCGAATTTGGAAATACGGCGTTTTGAGCTGAGTGTGCCTTTTCCGGCAGCGTTACGAAACGAACTATGTCCCCGTAAAACGTCCCTCCCGATGTTACCGTATATGCCCGGTAACAGTATATCGTATCCGGCGAAAGCCCTGTGACGAGCTTGTTAGCCTTACCCCTGATTATCGTATTGGATTTTACTTTAGTAGTTAGTTCATCCTCGCTCGTCCCCATATAAAACCCCTGTTCCTTCTGCTTTATGCCGCAGTTTTCCGGAGGCGTTCCTAAAAGCACCGCCCGGTCGGAGTCGAGTATTATAGGCGATTCGGTGACGGGGGGCAGATGGGTTACCTTTATTTCTATAGGAGCGTCGGGGAATTGCTCCAGTCTTTCTCCGTTTTCAGAATACGCCTTAAACAACACCTTGCTGTTTCCCAATTTGCTGAATGTGATATCTGCCGACCATACCTTAACGCCTGAATCGCAGCTTACGATAGCCGCCTGTGCAGACAGCTTGCCGCCCACGTACCCTTTTACCCAAAAGACCTCTTCGGGCGTCGTCAATTCAAAGGTCACCATTCCTTTATACAGCACTTCATCAGATAAGGCGCGGGCCGTATATTGCTCCGGCGTTTGCGCTGCGAACGCTTCGCCGGCAAACGACAATACGCATATCAGGGCCAAAATAAAAATGATTGTCTTCTTCAGCATTTTTTCTCCGTATAAAAAATTACCCGAGGCGCTCTTATTTTTTCAGTACCTTTATTATTTCGCCGATATACATCCTGTGCAGGTCGGGCTCCCGGTAGATGCTGTCAAAAACATCTGCCGCGTCTGCGGTTTCTCTTGTTATATCGGCGTGAAAAAGCTTGCGGCAGATAAAGACGAGGTTTGCTTCCTCAAAGGCCGTCGTACCGTTAGTAAAATACGGAGTAAGGCCCGATTCTTTCGTCTTGTCGCATTCGTTACCGTGCATCTGCCCGCAGATATCGAGCGCTTTTCGGTATGCTTTATCATAAAACGAGACGGTAAACAATTCGTTATCGTTAAAAAATTTTCTGGTATAGCGGCTCTCGCGGATATAGACGGTCATCGTGTTCCGGCTCCAGAACATGCCGAAGCCCGCCCAGCTTGCCGTCATCATGTTATAACCCTTTTCTTTGCTGCCCGCCGTTAGCAGCGCCCATTCTTCGCCTATCTTGGTAAAGGGATTCATATTGAGTTCTTTAATATCTATCTCGTTAAACACTATTTCCTCCCGATGCAGGTATATCTCCATATATATTTAAAAAGCCTATTCATTCTCCATTATTATATGGAGGTGTGCTGCGTAAATACAGCTTCTTTATTTTATGATGCTGCACGCGTCCGGCGTGTATATTGCGGCAGAAACGCCGCCTTTTTTATTTGCCTGAAGTTTCTTATACGCTAAATAATATCAAAATTTTATGATATACGCAACAAGCATGGAATAGATCACCGGAATAAATGAAAAGATTTTTGATAGAGAGAGGATAACCTGCGGAAATAACAACGTGATCTTTGAGCCGCAGGTAATCGAGAGGGGTTCCGTTTGATACCCGGGTATTAGTATTTAAAACCATTTTACCTACCATATGTATAATAATCGACAAATTTATTGTTTGTTAATAGTTCTTCTGCTACAATGTTATTATAATTGCTATTTTAGCCTTGGAATAATAAAGGTATCGGCATTTTACCTGCCGGGGAGGAATTTATGATAAAAAGGATCATACTCATATTGATATGCGCCGCCGTATTGTTTTCGTTTACGGGATGCATCAAACTGAGCCAATATGCACGCGAAAGCGCGGGCGCATCCGAGACTCCGCGAATCAGCGAAGACTTACCTACGCCTTCCGTTGGCGGCAGCGGCGATCTTTATCCTATCGAAGTATTTACGAGTTCCATAGAATATTCTCCGCCCGATATTTCGGGCGGCGGCAATATGATACTTTATCGGCATATAACCGCCCTTTCGGACGCTATAGTCGCAGAGGATTGGAAGACAGGCGAAAAGACTTATGTTGTATGGCCGTATGAAGCGGCGGGCATACCGTATTACGGCTGGGCGCCCGACGATGATACGGTACTGTTTTTTGTGGACAACATGGGAGACGAAAACTACGGCTTGTATACCTCAAATATAAAAACCGGCGAGACCAGGACCATATTGCCGGGCGGGGAAACGAATTGCTATTACATTGCCGACAGCCCTGATAGCGATAAAGAGGTATATATCGAGATACTAAGTAAAACGACGGATAAATACGACCTTTATCTTATAAATTATGAGACCGGAGTCAAAAAGCTTATAATGAGCAATCCCGGCAACATCACGGCGTATATGTTTGACAGCGAGGGCAACTTCAGGGGGATAACGACTAACGACGAACGCGCAGGAAAGCACGTATATGTAAACACGGGTTTCGAATTCGATACCACGGAGTTTTCGCAGGACGACTGGAAGGAGATATTCTCCTGGGATTATGAGGACGCCGATACGAGCGGCGTAAGGTATTTTATGAGCGACGGGAAGCAGCTCGTATATTCCGACTCGTCGAAGAGCAATACCACCACATACTATTATTATGACATCGCTGCCGGCGAGTCTGCCAAAATATTCAACGACCCCGATTACGACATTTCCGGCTCGTGGGTAGACCTTGACCTTAACAAGGTGACCGCGGTCAGCGTATACGGACAGAAAACGGAGTGGCATGTGCTGGACAACAGTTTTCAGGACGATTACGATGTATTAAGCAAGACGGAAGGCGACCTTAATATTGTAGATTCAAGTAAAGACGACGCTTACTGGATAGTCGCGTATGTATCCGACGTGAAGGAGACGGACTATTATCTGTACGATATGGCGAAGCACGAGCTTGAATTCCTCTACAACGCTCAGCCAAGCCTCGGGCAATATGAGTTCGCACAGATGGAGCCTTTCTCATACACAACGGCGGATAACCTTAAGGTAGAAGGTTACGCCACGTTCCCGAATGGAGAGGAAAAGAAGGATCTCCCCACCGTAGTGCTCGTTCACGGCGGGCCGTCTTCGAGGGATACGTGGGGTTACAACCCTGAAGTACAGCTGCTCGCAAACAGGGGGTATCTCGTGCTGCAGGTAAACTTCAGGGGATCGACGGGATACGGCAAAGATTTCATGCGTGCCGGAGACCTTGAATGGGGAGGAAAGATGCACCAGGACATACTCGACGCGGTGGATTACGCGGTGGAGCAGGGCTGGGCCGACCCCGACAGGGTAGGGGTATACGGGGCGTCGTACGGGGGGTATGAGGCGCTTATCTGCGCCGCGTTCTCACCGGACAGGTTTAAATGCGCGGTAGACGTGTTCGGGCCGTCGAGCCTTATCACGCTCGTGGATTCTATACCGCCCCAGTGGTCGGTGGAACGTGAAAGCCTTATGAAGTCGGTGGGCAACCCAGGTACAGACGAGGAGCTGATGAAGAGCCGCTCTCCGCTGTATTACGCGGAGGACATGAAGATACCTCTGCTCATAGCCCAGGGCGCCAACGACGTGCGAGTGACGCAGCAGCAGTCGGACCAGATGGTGGAGGCGCTGCGCGACGCGGGCATACCGGTAACATATCTGCTGTTCCCCAACACCGGGCACGGGTTCAACAACACCCAGGACAGAATAAAGTTTTACTCGGCGATGGAAAAATTTCTCGCAGAATACCTTGGAGGGA
>CAZJOS010000121.1:0-7686 GCA_964547655.1 uncultured Christensenellaceae bacterium | reverse complement strand
GGTATAACGTCGCGTATGTTTTCCATGCCCGAAAGGTAAATGAGCAGCCGCTCGAAGCCCATGCCGAATCCCGCGTGCTCGCATCCGCCGAACTTGCGGAGATTGAGGTACCAGTACATATCTTCCGCAGAAATGCCCGTCTCTTTCATTCTTGATAACAGCTTGTCGTAACGCGTCTCCCTCTGGCTGCCGCCCATGAGTTCTCCCGCGCCGGGCACGAGCAGGTCTACCGCGGCCACCGTTCTATTATCGTCGTTCTGGTACATGTAGAACGCCTTTATCTCTTTTGGCCAGTCGTATACGAACACGGGAGAGTCGAAATGCTCGTCGGTTAAGTACTTCTCGTGCTCTTTGGCGAGGTCGCCTCCATACTCGGCTTTAAACTCGAAATCCCTGTCCGCTTTTTGAAGTATCTCTATGGCTTCGCCGTACCTCACCCTCGCTATAGTCGAGCCGGCTAGCTTCGTAAGCTTTTCTTTGAGCGTCGTTTTTGTATACTCCTGCAGAAAGTCTATTTCTTCGCCCGCGTGCTCGAGGCAAAACCTTACGATGGATTTTAAAAAGTCTTCTTCTATGTCCATCAGCTTGTTTATCTCGCAGAACGCTATCTCCGGCTCTATCATCCAAAACTCTGCCGCGTGAGTCTTGGTATTCGAATTCTCCGCGCGGAAGGTAGGCCCGAACGTATATATCTTCTTGAATGCGAGAGCGAACGTCTCTCCCTCGAGCTGCCCTGTGACCGCAAGGGACGTACGCTTTCCGAACAGGTCCTGACCAAAGTCGACAGGCCGCTTGACGCTCTCTATATCGAGCGACGTCACCGTAAACGTATTTCCGGCGCCCTCAGCGTCGTTGCCGGATATAAGCGGCGTGTGCACGTATACGTAATTGTTCTGCTCGAAATAGCGGTGGATCGCGGTGGAAGCGACGCTCCTTAAGCGGAACATGGCCTGAAACAGCCTCGTCCTCGGGCGAAGGTACGCTATCTCGCGCAAAAACTCGAGGCTGTGCCGCTTGGGCTGCAGAGGGTATTCCTCCGGGCAGTCGCCAAGAAGCTCGGCTGATTTAGCCTGTATCTCGTAAACGCCTTCTTTCCCGTGCGAATGCACTAAAGTGCCGCATACACGTATCGCGGCGCCCACATGGTACGCGTTTACTTCAGCGAAGCTGCCAATGCTTTCATCGTAAACGACCTGGAGAGACTTTATGCACGTGCCGTCAAAGAAGTCGATAAAGCCGAACGTCTTCTGCCTGCGGTGGTTGCGTATCCACCCTTCCACGCATATTTCCCTGTCAATATAATTCTCAGCGTTACCCAGTATATCTCTTAGATCCAAAGCATCCATAAACCGATCCTTCTTAAAGCCTAAATTTCCAGTGATAAACTAATCAAGCTTTTTCTTCATCTCGACATGAGGAATCATTACCTCGTTGAATACCTCGCTGGCGACTTCGTATCCAAGCTTCTTATAGAAGTCCGTCACCGTCATCCTTGCGTGCAGCATTATCTCGCCGAATCCATTTGAACGCGCCAAATCTTCCGAATATTCCACGAGGCGCTTCCCTATTCCGCGGCTGCGCAGCCCTTCTTCCACAGCAACCTGCCGCATTCGCGCACGCCCGGGCTCTAATCTTGTAAGCACGAGCACTCCGGCCAGCTTATCTTTATAGAATGCTCCTAAGTGGCTGTCGTCTTTCTCGCCCTTTAAATCTTCGTCGTAGATATCGAGGCCGAGAGGCAGCCTCAATACTTTGTTGCGAAGTTCCAGTTCGTCCTTATATTCTTTCGAACCGTATTCGATCTCCCTGAATTCAATATCCTTCATACACTTACCGCCTTAATATTCGTATTGCATTATGTGTTCGGCTCCGTAAACCTGCCCGGTAAATTTAAATCCGAATCCTGAGTGGAGAGCCACCGCGGCCAAGCTTTCTTTGTGTACCCCGAGCATTATCCTGTGACGCGATCTATCTTTCCTGATGATTTCGGCCAGCAGTTCAAGCGCTTTTTTGCCGTATCCTCTCCCCTGAAACCTGCTGTCTATCATCATCCTATATATCCAGTACTCGCCGTCGTCAGCGTCTATACAGTACATTGCAAACCCTACCATCTCGCCGTCAGAAAAGATGCCTAAGGGTATACACTCCGGCTGGTATCCGGATTGCGCCAGCGATACCGCATTGGAGGTAACATACTCTCTCTGGCCTTCCGATACCTCAAGATCTATGCAATCCCAAAAATTCTGTTTTGTTATCTCACAGAGCGAAACCATTACTGCCTCACGGCTTTTTTGTTAATAATACTCCAAAACGCGCGGGCAATCAATATTTTAAGCGCCTTTTATTGCGCGTCTTGATTTATTATGGTAACATTTATTCACTTTAATTACATGGGAGTTATGTATATGACAGACAAAAGGCTTTATGATCTTGCAGGAAATATTCTTAATTACAGTTTAGGCCTGAAAAGGGGGCAAAGCTTTATGGTGCGCGGGCCGCTCGCCGCAAAGCCGCTTATAGCGCAGCTTATAAGGCGCGCGGACGAGATGGGAGTCGCCCCCCATGTGCGTATATTAGATGAGGAGATAAACCGCTGGTTTCTTACAAACGCAATTGACGGGCGCATAGAAGCCGAGGTCAAATGGGACCTTGACATCTATGGCGATATCGACGCTGATATATATATCGAGTCAGAAGAAAACGACGCGGAATTGTCCGCTATAGACCCGAAAATTATGCAGCGCCGCTCGCACGTAAGGCGACCGTGGGTAGAGCTGGTGTGCGGCAGCAGGAAATGGGTGATACTCAATTGGCCTACAAAGGGGCAGGCTCAGAATTCGCGTATGCCGTATGAGGATTTCTATGACTTTGTCATCGAGGCTACAAGCATAGATTATTCCCAAATGAAGAAGGCAATGCAGCCTCTTTCAGACTTGATGTCGAATACGGACAAAGTAAAGATAACCGGGCCGGGCACTGAACTTATGTTTTCTATAAAAGGCATACCGAACGTGATGTGCGCGGGAGAAAACAACCTGCCCGACGGCGAAGTTTTTACCGCTCCCGTAAGGGATTCCGTTAACGGCGTCCTTAAATACAATACCCCTTCATCCTATCACGGCAAGGTATTCAGCGGCGTCAGGCTGGAGTTTAAAGACGGCAAAATAGTCGGAGCCGAAGCCGACAGCAACTCGGAAGCCTTGAATCATATATTCGATACCGACGA
Organism: uncultured Christensenellaceae bacterium; assembly: GCA_964547655.1. Lineage (GTDB taxonomy): Bacteria > Bacillota > Clostridia > Christensenellales > SZUA-584 > DTFZ01. Next base: position 4,460 of record CAZJOS010000121.1, on the reverse strand, counting down.
AGGCGCAAGGTATATAGGCGAATTCGCGCTCGGCGTAAACCCGTTTGTCACGCGGCCTTTCGGCAGCATACTGTTCGACGAGAAGATAATGGGCTCTTTCCATTTCACGCCGGGAAACGCCTATGAGGATGAAGCCGATAACGGCAACCGCTCGGCCATCCATTGGGACATGGTATGCATACAGACGCCCGAATACGGCGGAGGCGAGATATGGTTTGACGGGGTACTTGTGCGCAAAAACGGCATGTTCGTGCTGCCTGAGCTGGAGGCGCTCAACCCGTAAATCAGCCTTTTAACGATATCTCGCCGACTTCTTCGGCTATCTTCGGCGTACGCTCGCTGACTATGCCCCATATGCTTATCAGTATCAGCGCCATTCCCGCTATCTGAACGGCATGCAGCTGCTCGTTTCGCAATAACACGCCCGCAATAACGCTTATGACCGTGGTCAGGTTGCAGAAACTTGCGCTTACGCTCGCTTTTATTTTCGACAGCGCGTAATTAATGCAGAAAAAAGCGGCTACGGACGATAAGACGCCCAGGTATAATAGCCCGGTAAGTACGCCGGTGTCAAAAGCGCCGGTAAAATATGAATCCAGCTTTCCGTTTATTCCGGCCTCTGAAAGCCCAATAACGTTGAACAAGACAGCACCCGCGCATATTATCATGAACGTCATCTCGATGGGAGTGCACTTTTCGGTCGCCTTTTTGGCGAGCGGCGCATACAGCCCTTCGGCAACGACCGCAACGAGCAGCAGCAGATATCCTAAAATATTGCCGCTCGTTCCGAATCCCGCGGCTCCTATTATCATCCCCACGCCGGCAACGGAAGCGAATACCGCTATCCACTGGCGCAGATTCAGCTTCTCCTTCAATATTTTTATGGAAAACAGGGCTATGGCTACGGGCATAAACGCTATCATCATACCAGATTCGGAAGACGACGTAAGCTCAATGCCGAACGTTTCGCCGATAAAGTATACGGCCGGCTGAAGCAGTACAAGCGGCAGCATGGTTTTTATTTTATCGCGATTCAAATCGATTTTGATGATCCGTGTAAGGGCCATGGAGCCCATCAGTATTGCCGCGAGGAGGAATCTTAAGCCTAAGAGCTGAAATATATCGAGATGGCCCAATGTTTCCTTGGTAAACAGGAACGAAAACCCGAATATCACTGAAGACACCGTAAGCATTATATAAGCCAATACCTTTTTATTCATATCCACCTCAACCTGTAATGTCCTGTCCGCTGACCATGTCTATCTGCTTCCTGCCCGATCGTGAGCGTATCAGCGCATACAGCGCGGCGCAGCCGAATACGGCTGTGCCCGACAGCACCACCCAGGCAAGCGAAAGACTGCTTGCTGCTATAATCCATCCTATTACCATAGGCGACATGACCCTGCCTATATTGGTAATAGAGTTAAATATGGAGTCTAATCTGCCGCGGTGTGATGAAGGAAGCATCCCCGCAACGAATACTCCGACGTCAATTGTCATGATGACTTCTCCCAGTGTGAAAATAAACATCGACACATAGAACAGGTACAGCTCTTTGACCACTATCAGCATTGCAAACGCTGCCGCGTACATCAGCCCGCCCGCAAGCGCGCCCGTAAGCGCCCTCGTGCGCCTGACAAAAGGTGTAACAAGAGGTGTCAAAAGTATGACGAGCAAGCCGTTGAAGCTCGCTAAAAATCCATAGCTCGAGGTATTGCCGAAAAGCTCCTCCATTTGCAGCGGCAGCGCAAAACCCCATTGATTGTAGACAAACTGCACCACCATCATTATAAGAGCGAATACTATTATTATCTTGCGCTTCCAAAGTATGCTCAGAAGCGATCCGTCGACGTACTTTTCAAGTTCGGGCCGCTCTTTCTCGCCCTTTTTGGGCAGCGTCTCGCGTATGAATACCATGAACAGTACGGTGGATATTATAGTGGTCAGCCCGTCGCCTATAAACAAAAGATGCAGGTGGTTATCCAGCAGCAGCCCGCCTACCATTGGCCCGACGACAAATCCTATGTTAAAGCCCATGTAGAGCAGAGCGTACGCTTCTTTTCTCTGGTCTGTGTTTGTCAGGTCCATAGTAACCGCTTCCAGCGCCGGAAACGTAAGTGAGAAGAAATAAGACGCGGCCATTATCAAGTATATCGTGACATTCGATACCGGTACAAACCCGCACGCTATATATGTGGCGGCCCCTAAATACTGAAACACAATTATAAGCCTGCGCCTTCCGAACTTGTCGGCGAGCTTTCCCCCGATAAGCATCATCGGCATTTGCGTTGCAAGCAGTATCGTTATAAAGATGCCTGCTTCATCTTCTGCAAATCCGAGCTTTTTGGTAAGTATCATTGTAAGCAGCGGATGCACAAAAGCTCCAAAGCTGTTGACTATACGCGCCACAAAAAGTACGTATATCTCTTTAGGCAGACCTTTATACCTGCCGAATAGTTTTACAACTCCGTTAATAGGACGAAGCATAATTATTTACCGGGAAAACCCGGCCCCCTTTTTAATTGTTTAATATACACAAAAACAGCTCTGCAAGGTTTACCTTGCAGAGCCGTATTCTGCTCGCTCCTGATTGACAGGAGCATTAACCTTGCTCTATTTTGTAAAATAAGCTGTCTTGAACAGCACTATTCCCAGTGGTGTGTACACAAAGTTCTGAAGACTCGGTGTCTTCAGGTATGGGTTCGTGTAGTAGTAGAGGGGAACGCACGCATAGGTATCCCTCAGCATGTTTTCCATCTGATACAGTATGTCTGCACGAGCCGAAAGATCTGAAGTCTTTGCGACTTCTTCATACATCTCATCATATATTGACCAGGGCTGGTCGTTGTTTTCGCCAAAGTTCGCTCCGCCTGAAACTACGCCCTCTTTGCCGAGCCGAGGATGGTTGTTGCCCGACGACGACAGGAACATATTGAGAAAGTTGTCCGGGTCGTTATAGTCTGCGATCCATCCGAGGCGTGACATCGTGAAGTCGCCTTCAGTAAGCGCTGTCTGAATGACGGCCCATGTACGCTGGTCGACCGTGCATTCGATGCCGTACTCACTCCACATGCTCTGCACAGCGGCAGCGATGGCCAGGTTGCCGCTTGTCGGGTTAGCGCTGAACATGAACGTGGGGAAATCAGTAAACTTGCCTGTAGCTTCGTCGAATTTGTAATATTTCTTCAGGAGCGTAATCGCTTCATCCACATTCGCCTGATGCTGAGCGGGGTCTACACTCCACCAGTCACCGGCTTTGGTGCGGAATTCAGCCCCCGTTCCATCGTTCATACCTTTAGGAACGAATCCGGTAGCGGGCGTCTGGCCTCCCTGAGTCACCTCATTAACAATATAGTTCCTGTCGATTATAAGCGCGAGGGCATGACGTACATCCTCGTTCTGCGCTTCGGTCCATCCCTCCCATGCACTTGCGTCGCCGCCGGGCGCATTGAGGCCGGGTTTGAAGGACTGGTTAACGTTGAACTCGAGGTAATAGGTCCCGACATAGTCGCCGATAAAGAAGTCAACGTTCATCCTTGAAGGATCGTTCTTCAATATGGGAATCTGGGATACCGCTACCGAGGTAGTATACTGGTAAGTCCCGTTCGAAAAGTTTGCAAATATCGCGTCGTCGTCATCGGAAAGCGCAAATATAAGCTTATCAAGCTTTACATTTTCGACATCCCAGTAATTCAAATTCTTCTCAAATACGATCTTATCGCCTATGTTCCATTCCGTCATCCTGAACGCGCCGTTGGAAATGTAGGTCTCGGGACTTGTTGCCCAGGCGTCGCCGTTCGCATCGATGATATCCTTGCGTACCGGGAAGTATTCCGGGAACGCCATGAGTTGGTCGAAGTATGGGCATACCGCACTCGTTACTACTGTTACGGTGCCCGCCGCGTCATCCGCCGTCACGTTCAGATTAGGCGTTTTGGCGCTATAGCCATCAATTGCAAAGAATATATACTGGTAATCGGAAGCCGTCGCAGGGTCGACCGCCCTGTTCCAGGCATAGACGAAATCGGAAGCTTTCAGAGGCTCCCCGTCGGACCATTTAAGGTCGGGCTTGAGCGTTATGACGTACTGCTGCTTGCCGTCGGGCAAAGCCGTCGGCTCTACAACTTCCTGAGCGCAATCCGCAACAACAATGAGCTTGCCGCTCTCATCATACGCATAGCCATACAGACCGGCGAAGGCGTTCGAAATCATGACGGCGCCGTCGACGGAAGAGTTTTTGCCCGGATCCATCGTATCCGGGTCGGACGCGAAGCAAGCTGTTAGCTCCTGCACATCCGCAAGCTCGGGCCCAATCGGTGTGCTTACTCCCGGCGCTGTGCTTTCGGTTGTTGCCTTGGTGGGAGTCGGTTGGTTTGAATTACCGCAACCTGCAACCAATGCCAGAACAAACAACACAGAAATCACCACACAAAGTGTTTTCTTCATTATAATTTCCTCCT
>CAZJOS010000120.1:0-7729 GCA_964547655.1 uncultured Christensenellaceae bacterium | reverse complement strand
TAAAAAAATGATATGTGTATTTTTCCTTATATTTCATACAATTATATTATCACGCCGGATACATCAATTAAAGCGTTGATCAGGACAAATATATATGCGTCGAGTCCGCCTTGCCCGATACTATATCGCCTATGAGGTTTTTAGCGCTCGATATATAAACGTGCGTTCCCGCTTTAGCAGGCATCAGCGAATATTTAAGCTTAGCCCCCGCTCCGTTAGAGCCCGCTCTCGATGAGCCTTTGCAGTATTCTATAACTTTTGCGGCGTTTGCTTCCAGCTCTTCCGGCGTTGCGCCCATTATTTCCCGTATAAGCGTCGACGGGTCTCCCGGCTCCCTGTAAATGCCGCTTACCGACGTGAGTATCACGAGCGTTCTCGCGCTGACCAGCATCGCAATTACCGCCGCGGTCTCGTCGTTGTCTACGCACTCCACCACTTCCCTGCCGCCGTTACCCATGCGCTTAAGTTCCATCTTGCGGTTCTCTTCGCTTGAAACGGGGTCGTTATAGTTTATAATGGGTATAGCGTTCTGCCCGGGCGCGCGCATGAGCAGCCGGAGTATATGCTCCCTTTTTTCCGGGTCGTTGAAATGGCTGTGTTCCACCAGCACCTGCCTCACCGAAAAGCCGGGGCTTATGAACTGCCGGTAATTCTCCATTAGTATCGACTGCCCCTGGGCGGCGTAATCCGTCTTGATATCCTCTTCGTCGCCCGAAAGCTCGCAGCCCTTTCTTTTAATGTAGTCTATCCGCCCTATCTCAGTGGCGCCCGAGCTTACAAGCAGCATGCCCGGCCGCAAAGAACTGCTGAGCCGCGAGAATATGTTGTAGTCTATGTCGCCGTCTTCCCGTATGAGCGCCATCGACCCTATTTTTACTACGATATCATAAACGCTGTTCAAAATTTTTCTCCTGTTTATCAGTCTTCTTATCAAGTATGATTATACACTATTGATATTATCATATCAAACTGTTGCAGGATAAGATAATGATAATATTCCCAAGGCATTCATTGCTTGGCTTGGTTGATTTTCTGTTCTATCTTTGGTATGCTTATTGATAAAAATAAAGGTCATAATAGATATAACTATTTTGACGCACATCTGTTTTGCGTAACTTCAGAGAAGGAGACCTTATGACGATTGCCCTCGCGAGCGACCACGGCGGCTATGAGCTTAAAAACATAATACTTGAGCATCTTAAAGAAAAAAATATAGAGACGATAGATTACGGAGTGTATTCCTGCGCCCCCGGCGATTATCCCGACAGCGCCGTGCCTGTATGCGAAGCTGTGCTTTCAGGGAAAGCCGGCTTGGGCATACTCGCCTGCGGAACAGGTATAGGCATATCCATATCCGCCAACAAGATAAACGGTATAAGGTGCGCGCTGCTGTGCGACGTGTTTTCCGCAAAAATGGCGAGAGCGCACAATAACGCCAATGTGATGGCCGTAGGCGGAAGGGTAATAGGCCCCGGCCATGCGCTCGAAATAGTCGACGCGTTTCTCTCCACGCCCTTCTCGGGCGAAGAGCGCCATGCAAACAGGGTGAAAAAAATAATGGAGCTGGAAAAACGTTAAGTTTTTTTAAATTTAATTTTCGAGGTATAAAATGGGCAAGCTTGTAGTGTTGGATCATCCTCTTATACAGCATAAGATATCGCTGATACGCGATAAACAGACGGGCGTGCGCGATTTCCGCGATCTTGTCGAAGAGATAGCCATGCTGATGGCGTACGAAGTGACGAGGGACCTGCCGCTCAAAGAGGTAGAGATCGAGACGCCGGTCGCGATGGCCAAGACCAACGTGATATCGGGAAGGACTATAGGTTTGGTACCTATACTGCGCGCAGGCCTCGGTATGGTAAACGGTATGCTGAATCTTGTACCCGCCGCCAAGGTGGGGCATATAGGGCTTTACCGCGACCCGGAAACTTTGCAGCCCGTCGAGTATTACTGTAAACTCCCGGCCGACGCGACCGAGCGCGACATAATAATAGTAGACCCTATGCTCGCTACGGGGGGCAGCGCCAACGGGGCTATTCAGCTCCTTAAAGACCACGGAGTAAAAAATATAAAACTCGTCTGCCTCATTGCCGCTCCCGAAGGCATAGAGGCTGTGCGCAATGCGCACCCCGACGTCGATATATTCGTCTGCGCTATAGATAAGTGCCTCAACGAGCACGGGTACATAGTGCCCGGCCTGGGAGACGCGGGCGACCGGCTGTTCGGTACGAAATAAAGAGGATTTGGTTATGGCATTTGACGTAATTAACGATATAAAAGCCGCAGAAAGCAAGGCGGAGGAGATACGGCGCGCGGCCTTAGGTGCAGCGAAAGACGCCGTTAAGCTCGCTGCCGAAGAGAACGCGCAGATACTTAAGAGGGAGCTTGGGCAAATGCGCCAACTCGCCGCGGTCACTATTGAAGCCGCGGGCGCGGAAGCTAAGATAGAGCTCGAACGCTTAAGCGCGCAAAAAAACAAAGAATGCGAAGATCTGAAAGCAATGGCGGAGAAAAAGCTTCCAGCCGCTGCGGGTATATGTTTAGAGAGGATACTTAAGTAATGGCGCTCCTTAAAATGAAAAAGCTTACGCTTATAGCGCATGCCTCCGGCAAAGACGCCATTTTAAAAAAGCTTCAGTCAATAGGCGCGGTAGAGATTACGGCCACAAAATATATAGAGGAGCTTCGTGCCGCCGAGCCCAAGGCTCTTTCGGAACTTGAATTGAGGCTGTCGCAGGTACGCGAAGCGCTCGAAACAATACGCAAATACGACGAAAATAAACCTTCGTTTCTCACTCCCAAGCCTTCCATTTCGAGAGCCGGGCTTAGAAGCATGAACGAAAGATTTTCAGAAGCCGACGAGGCCGTTTCGAAGATAAAGCGGTTTTCCGACGACATGAATTCGCTTAAGGCGAGAAGGCAGCACATAAAAACGCGCATTGCCCAGCTTGAGCCGTATAAGAATTTCGACGCTCCGCTCGAATATGTAGCCGAGGGCGCATGCACCTGCATGCTTCTCGGCTCAGTACCTGCCGACAACGCTGAGAAATATTATGAGATATCCGAGCAATATAAAGACGAAGCTTATTTCGAGACTGTAAGCGAAAGCAGGGAGGGCGTGTTCGTCTGGGTAGCGATGCACAAAGAAATACGCGAAAAGCTTACCGGCGAATTAAAATACATTGGTTTTTCCGAGAGCTATACTAAAGACTCTTACGGCATACCGAAAGATATCATATTCGACCTTGACAGCGAGCATAACGCTCTGGAGCAAGAGACCTCCGAATACGAGGAAAAAGCGAAAAAATTCGCAGGTGACCGCGAAATACTCGCCTCGCTTGAAGATTACCTCGTAAACGAGATAGAGCGCGAACACAGTATTGAAAAAATGGGCGAAACGGGAACCGCGTTTTTGCTGGAGGGATGGCTGATAGCTGATAATGAGAAAAGTGTTGAAAAGGCGCTGCTCGAAGCCGCGCCTGAAAGCTGCATAACGTTCCGCGACCCCGAAGAGGGCGAGATACCGCCCACAGCTGTAGATAACCCCAAAGCTGTCGAGCCCTTCGAGGCGGTAACCGACATGTACGCGGTGCCGTCTTCCCGAGGTTTCGACCCAAATATAATAATGTCCATATTCTATTTTTTGATATTCGGCATGATGATAGGCGACGCCGCTTACGGAGTGTTGCTTTCTCTTGGCGCGTTCATCGTATTAAAGCTTAAGAAGCCGGCCGGCATGTTCAGGAAGATAACCACGGTGCTCATGATATGCGGCATATCGACGGTTTTCTGGGGGCTCGTGTTCGGAACGGTGTTCAGCATACCCGAGATCTCCAATATAGCCCTTATCAATACGAATGCCGACCCGATAACCCTGCTGGTGCTCTGCATAGGTATAGGCGTGCTGCATATATTCACCGGCATCGTTATAGGCATGTATATGGATATAAAGCGCGGGCGCGTGTTTGCGGCGATATTCGACAGGTTCTCGTGGATACTGCTGCTTTCGGGCGTAATAATGATGCTATTAGGCGGAACAGTCGGCAGCATCGGCCAATACCTCGCTATAGCGGGCGGGGTAATACTGCTGCTTACCCAGGGGCGCAGCAAAAAAGGCATCGTGCGCAAGATAACGGGCGGGCTTGCAAGCCTTTACGGCGTTACCGGCTATGTAAGCGATATACTGTCTTACGCGCGTATATTCGGCATGGGGCTTGCCACCACCGTCATAGCACAGGTGTTCAACACTATCGCGGGCATGCTGATGGGCGGCGTTGCGGGTTATATATTCGGTCTCGTTATACTCACGGTGGGCCACACGTTCAACATAGCGATCAACGTTTTGGGAGCGTTCGTGCACACAGCAAGACTGCAGTATATAGAGTTTTTCAATAAGTTCTACGAGGGCGGCGGCCATACGTTCAGGCCTCTTGCGCTGCGCGCTAAAAACCACCGCATCGTCGATTAGAGAAAAAAATAAACACTTTCTATATGGAGGATAAACAATATGGAATTTTTCGGTGATAACTTTGGAATGATCATATCGACCTTCGGCGCGGCTCTGGCGGTCGGCCTCGCGGGCATCGGTTCGGCGAAAGGCATAAGCCTTACGGGCCAGGCGGCCGCCGGGCTGGTCGCGGAAGACCCGGATAAATTCGGCTCGGCGCTCGTGCTGCAGCTGCTGCCCGGAACGCAGGGCATATACGGCCTGCTCGTGGCATTCCTGATACTGCTCAACAACGGGGTGGTAGGCGGAAGCCCGACTATATCGGCAGCCCAGGGTTGGATATACTTCTTCGCCGGAATACCTGTAGGGCTGGTCGGGCTCACGTCCGCTATCCACCAGGGGCGTACTGCGGTCGCGGGAATAGCGCTCTTGGGCAAGCGCCCGGAAGAGCAGGGCAAGGCCATAACCATGGCCATCATGGTCGAGACTTATGCCGTGTTCTCGCTGCTCATATCGATGCTCATCGTTCTGCTCGGCAGCGGAAAAGCATAAGGAGTTTTAAATGGCCGGTGCGGAAAAACTCATAGAAAAAATACTCAGCGACGCGCAGGCGGACGCCGACAGATACCTGCGAGACGCCGAAGAGAAAAGGCTCAGGATGCATGACGAACTCATGCGCGATATCGACAAGCAAAGGGCTCTGATAGAGAAAGAGGCGGATGCTGCCGCGCAGGAGAACAAGAGGCGGCTTGCCGCGGTAAACGACTTAGAGTCAAGGAAACAGCTGCTTGCCGCGAAGCAGGAGATGATGGCCCGCGCGCGAAAGCTGGCGTTCGAAATGCTCTGCTCCGTTGGCGACGCAGAATATATAGCCTTAATGAAGAAAAAGCTTCTCGGCTGCGCGAAAACGGGCAGGGGAACCATCGCCGTATCGAAAAACGAGAAGCGGCTTAATGAGGCTTTTCTTTCAGGGGTAAACGCCGAACTTAAAAAAACCGCTGGCAAAGGCGAAGTTGCGTTCAGCCCGGAAAAATCGGATATAGCGGGCGGCTTTATATACAAAGACGGCGGCATGGAGATAAACGTTTCGCTGGAGGCGCTTTTGGACGAAGCGTGGCGGGACAGCGAAGCGGACGCGGCAAAGCTGCTGTTCGAATGATTGGGTTCCCCAAAAGTCTCATGGCTTTTGGGGTAAAAGTACGGGATCCCCAATAGGCTAAAGCCTGTTGGGGCGGTATGGTGATATATGTCTGAAACAAACAGCAGTTATCCTTACGCTTCAGCCCGGGTAAAAGCCATGGAGCCGCGGCTGATAACGCAGGATAAGCTGGGCAGGATAATTGAATCAAAAGACATTGAAGGCGCGATGCACGCTCTTGTCGAAATGGGATACGGGCAGCCCGCCCCGGCGGGAGCTTCGTTTGAGCAGCTCATACAAAACGAGCTTAGATGGGCGGACGAACTGCTGGCGGCGATTTCCCCGAGCGATGTATTCACGCGGATAATGCGCGCGCCCAACGATTATCATAATCTCAAAGTTTTGATAAAACTGTTTATGCAGAGCAAAGATTTTGAAAGCGCACAGCTTATCCCGGGAAATATAGGCACGGAAGTATTGAAGCGCGCTATCAGCGACAACAACTATTACGACCTTCCCGAAACGATGAAAGAGGCCCTTCGCGCCATCGATAAACAGTTCGCGGTCGCATCAGACGTTTCGATAATAGGCGTAACGCTCGACGCAGCGTATTCTATCGAAGTAAGCGCGCTCGTGCGTGAGATGGACGATGCGCTGGTCAGCACGTACTTCACCGCGTATTTCGATATCTCGAACATAATCTCTTTCATGAGAACGCGCGCGTTTTACAGCAAAGAATCGTTTGAGAAGGCGTATCTTACGGGCGGGAGCATAGACAGGCGCACGTTCCTGGAGGCTTTTGAGCTTTCCGACGATAACGCGCTCGCCGCGGTGGCAAGAGGCGACTACGCCCGCATACTCGCGGGCGGCATTGACGATTACCACAAGACGAAAAGCCTTTACACGATGGAAAAAGCAAAGGACGACTACCTGCTTTTCCTGCTCAAAGAGCAGCGGCACGACATGTTCGGCATAGGACCGCTCATGTGCTACTATATCGCCAAACAGCGCGAAGCGGAGGCCGTACGCGCGGTTATGACCGCAAAGCAGGGCGGGGTAGACCAGGAAGTCGCTTTGAGGCGGCTCAAAGAATTACTTTAAAGAGGATTTGGCATGAACAAGATCGGAGTCGTGGGAGACTCGGACAGCATAATTGGATTTAAGGCTTTGGGGCTTGATGTGTTTCCTGCTGTTGGCGGCGAAGTGATGAAAGCGATAAACCGCCTCGCAACGGAAGGTTACGCCATAATATTCGTTACCGAGCAGGCCGCGGAGATTGCGGCGGAAACCATAGAGCGCTATAAGACGTCGCCATACCCGGCCATTATTCCGATACCCGGCAACAGGGGCACGACCGGTTTCGGCATGAAGGGCATACGCGACAACGTGGAAAAGGCCATCGGCACGAATATTTTCTTTGATGACGAAGACACCGCGCAATAAGCCGCTGTCATCCTGAGAAGCCGCAGGCGGCGAATGGATCCTGTTTAGTCTCCAACAACGGATCAAAGCGCTTAAAATAATTTGTAATATAACAGAAAGGTTATGCTTATGGAAGGCAGGATAGTCAAAGTCTCCGGGCCGCTGATAGTGGCGGAAGGCATGGAGATGTGTGAAATGTACGACGTCGTCAGGGTCAGCGAACAGCGGCTCATAGGCGAGGTCATAGAGCTGAGGGGCGACAGGGCTTCGATACAGGTGTATGAGGAGACGAGCGGCCTCGGGCCCGGCGAGCCGGTATACCCTACGGGCAGCCCTCTTTCGGTCGACCTCGCGCCCGGGCTCATAGAGTCGATATTCGACGGCATACAGCGCCCCTTAGACATGATAAAGGAAACCGAAGGCGACAGGATAACGCGCGGGGTATCCATAAGCGCGCTCGACCGCGAGAAAAAATGGAGGTTCGTCCCGACTGCGAAGACGGGAGACGAGGTTTCAGCCGGAGATTTCCTCGGGTATGTGCAGGAGACCACGCTTGTAAAGCACTATATAATGGTGCCTCATAAGGTATCGGGCAAGATAGAATGGCTTGCGGACGGTGAGGCCAACATAACCGAGCCCATAGCGAAGATAAAAAGCGCCGGCGGCGAAACCACAGAAGTCGCGATGCTGCAAAGGTGGCCCGTGCGCATAGGCAGGCC
>CAZJOS010000119.1:0-7824 GCA_964547655.1 uncultured Christensenellaceae bacterium | reverse complement strand
AGCATCCTGTAATCGGGCCGGGACGCGTCGTCGCGCATGTACGCCGAACGGGTCGCGTCTTTTTTGCGCAGCCTGTTCAGCATTTTTATTATCTCATCGGCAGTCTTTATGCCCGCGCCGTGCCCGTAGTAAACCCCGCCCGGCAGCACTATGGCATTCTCGCCCTGCCACTCCGGGTTCTTCGGTTCAACGTCGGGGTTAGAGAAATACACGCGGTCGCCCGTGAGTATATTGTCAACTCTCCTCGGGGCGCCTATGTCCTGCAGCAGCGGATCGATTCCGTGCCAGTTCATAAGATATATATTTGAAAACAGCTTTCCGAACGTTTCGGACCCGTATACATCGAGCGCCGCTTTATAAAAAACGATGACCATAGCAGTGGCGCACTCGGTGGCGTATTTGCGTCCGCTTAAGAATATATCATTTATCGCCGCTGCCGGGTCGGCGCCTTCTTTAAGCTCAAAGCCCCCGTTGTCCGTCCTGTTCCAATAGGTTTCGTTGCACTTTGACTTGTTGAATACCGCGAACCTCATACCGCTGCGGTTAAGCCTCATTGCGGCGTCCACTACGGCTTTGCGAAATTTGAGTTCGAACTTCAGTTCATCGAGGGAGCTAAAGCTGTATTTCCCGGCGCTTTTAGACATTGTCTCCAGCGCCTGCCGCTCTGCGCCGCCCTGCGGATATTCATTTATGATCGCGGAAACGTCGATAGTCCCGCCCGCTATTATAACCATAAGTCACCCCGGTTCTGCCTTGCTTCTTGCAGCTGTTCGCTTAAGGGGAGCGCCATCCACATGCGCCATCTGGTTTTGTCGCCGCTTATTTTGCTCGAATATTCCGACAGCGCAGATTGCTCGCTGCCATCAAGCTGCCGGAAAACCGCGAGTGTATCGGCCTCGCCGCTGTCCGCGGGTACTACGGGCTCCATCCTGTGAGTCGCTGTTTCTCTGCCCAGATACTTGCGCTCGAGGTCTACGCCATATAGCGCCGGGTTGCTCTTATAGTTAAAGCTCTCGTCCGTAAAATACAGATAATCTTTGTTCTCGTCGTACCACTTCATAAAATCTTCGCTCTTAAGCCCTCGGGCCGTTGCGCTTACGTCAGGGGCTATGCCGAGCAGGCTGCGGGCAAGCTCCGAATCTTCTTCAGAATCCATGCGCTGCGCTACGAGCCTTATGGTCTCGGGGTCGCAGCAGTGGAAAAACGCCCAGGTAAGGCCGTGGATGTTGCGCCCCGCCCTGCTGCGGGCGAATATCATATCGGCAGCGAGGGGCAAAACGCTTTTGTCCTCATACAGGTTTATAAGCACCGATGAGGCGATGTCGAGCACCTCGTCGTATTCGCCGTTTATAAACTCGTTATGGCCCGTTTCGAGTATCCACCTAAGCGCCGCATGCTCATTATCCTTCTTCTCCGACAGAAGGCCGCTGTTTTTTGAATTCAGTATCTGGTTTGTTATCGCGTAAGCCGTTCGTTTGAGCTTATCGAGATAGGGATATACGCGGAATCGTTCTATCTGCGGCATAAGTATAAAAAGCGTGGGAAACGCCCGCGAGTTATTGATCAGCGCGGTGGCCGTACCTCCGCCGCGCCTGCAGGCGGCGGTAAACACGGCCGCGCATTTTTTCGCGCCCTCGTTTTCCCTTATGCTGTCAAGGTCTGTATCCCTCATCTGCGGCCTCCTTAAAGAAATCTCGATTTATAATATTAAAACCGCTTAAAGCTTGTGACGATTGGGTCATGATTTGGATAATGACATTTCTATAAGCCTTGTCTTCCCCTGGATGGAAAGGTGCCCAGCACATAACCTTAGAGAAGTCAGCAGCTTTTATTTTCTATTTATTAGATAATAAAGACCATGTAAACAAGAAGGGTTATGTGCCGGGCGGATGAGGTGTTATTTCCGCATAAATGTATTCGAGCAGTAAAATATTTTTATTGATCTATTGACAGTACCAATGTATTAGTGTACTATGTAAATAATACAGCTAGAAATGAGGTGATTCAATGCAGTACGACAGCCGCTCGCCCATATATCTTCAGGTAATCGACCGGATAATAAAAGAAATGGTAATGGGCGCTATTCTGCCGGGAGAGAAGATGCCTTCTACCCGCGCGCTGGCAATGGAATACGAAGTGAATCCCAACACGGCGGCAAGAATATATAAGGAGATGGAAACTATGGGTCTGTGTTACACCGAGAGAGGCCTCGGAACTTTTATGACGGAAGACAAAAACGTGGTAAGCCGGCTGCGCCGCGAACTGGCCGATAAACTTACGCGCGAGTTCGTAGGCGAGATGGCTTCGCTGGGCTTCACGGCAAACGAAATGAAAGAAGCCGTAGAAAAGGAGATGAAATGATGCTGAGCCTTTCGACAACTCAATTGACGAAACGCTACCCCGGAGCTACTGCGGTCGAAAACGCGACGGTCGAGCTTAAGCAGGGGCGCATATACGGGCTGCTGGGGCCTAACGGGAGCGGGAAGTCAACGTTCATGAAGCTGGCGGCGGGGCTGGTGCGGCCCACGTCGGGAGCGATAAGGATAATGGATAAGCCGGCAGGCCCAAAAACGCGCGGATACGTAGCGTACATGCCCACCGAGCCTTACTTTTACAGCTACATGACTATAAAGCAGGCAGGCATGTTTCATGCGGATTTCTACGAAGATTTCTCGCAGGAAAAGTACGGGCAGCTTATAAAACAGATGGGGCTCGAGATGAAGATGAAGGTGGCGTCATTGTCGTCCGGCATGGCGGCAAAGCTTAAGCTCGCTGCTGCCGCGGCGCGCGACGCGCGGCTCATAATGCTCGACGAGCCGCTTAACGGTATAGACCTGATAGCGCGCGACGTTATAATGCAGGCCATCATCGAAAAGGCCGGCGAGAACAACACTATACTGCTCTCCAGCCATCTCATAGACGTTTTGGAGAACATACTCGACGACGTCCTCTTCATCAAGAGGGGCAGCATCGTGCTTCAGGGCAGCGCCGAATCGGTGCGCGAAGAGCACGGCAAATCTATCGTAGACCTTTACAGGGAGGTGTTCGCATCATGATGAAGCTGTTAAAATACGAACTGCTGCGCAGGAAGCAGTTGCTTATAGGCGCGGCTATTTCCATAGCGTTTGTGGAAGGGCTTGCGCTGCTGGGTATATACAACAGCGGCGGCATGGAGATGTTTAAAGCAAACGGCTTTAACGGCTGGCACATGCTCGCCATAATCATGACGGTGCTGCTCGCAGTAGGAGTGTTCGTGCTTGCCTTCCTCGACGCTATAGTCAAGCTATATTCCGATTTCAAGCAAAAGCACGGGCTCATGCTGTTCATGACTCCGCAGAGCGGTTACAGGGTGATCTGGGCAAAAACTATATTCGCCGTAGCCGAGATACTTATTGCGGGGCTCGCCGTTGCCGGGTGCCTTGCCTTAAGCGCCGCGGCGCTCGACCAATGTTATGACGGCGTTGTCGGAAAATTACTCGCTTCATTCGGGATGTACAGGGGGCTCGCTTTGGGCAGCATCGCATTAGGGGCCCTGCAGCTTATCGCTCAGCTTTCCATAGCCATGCTTGCCGTAACGGTAAGCCGCGTATTGACGCGGAGCAGCAGCTGGATAATCGCGCTGCTGATGTACTTCGCTCTAGTAATGGTCGTAAATATGGCGAACGGCGTCCTGCTGGTGGCGTTCGGCGTGATAGGAGACGTTATGAGCGCAACGAACGACACGACGCTGCTCCAAAACGGCATTATGTCAAAATACTTCATAATAGGCGCTCTCACATATATCGCGTGGTTCTTTGGCTGTACGACCGTCTCGGGCCGGCTTATCAACCGCGGCATAGACTTATAAGCTTATAGATCTATATAGTTTTAAGGAGAGAAGTTTTATGAAAACATTCAGAAAAGGGACCGCTATAGCGCTCATACTGTTTACGATAGCGCTCTCGTCCGGGTGTACTATATCAAGCGGCGTATTCATGGGGATGAGCCGGTCGTCAACCGACACGTCGCTGAGCGCAAGCTACGTAAGCTTCGACGGGTCACTCGCGCGCCGGGTAAGCCTTAACGCGGGCGATACGGTACGTTTTAGCCTCGAGGGCGGAGCCGGGCTCGATGCAGTTGTTGCAAAGGGCGGGAAAGAGCTGTTCTGCATCACGGACGGCGTAAAGTTCACCGCTTTCGAAGACGGCAGCTACGATTTTATGCTGAAGGGCAAGGCGAAAAACGGTTCGTTCGCGCTGTCGTGGACTATAGAAAAGCCATAGGAGCAATGCCGGGAAGAATAGTTTTTCTTAAGGCGCGCTGTGTGATGCACAGCGCGCTTTTTCGGTTATACAGCATCGGAGCCGCCTTCGTATTCTGCGAGCTTTCTCTCCAGTTCTATCCTCGTTTCCTCCAGCCTGTTTATCCTTTCGTGTATATTGATCTTCTTCTCTATGCCGGCTACTTTCATTTTCATCTTCCATATCTGAGCGTAGACTGCCAGCTGCTTGCCTGACTTAACCACCAGCAAAAACGCTATCAGACCCGAATAGATTATGCACGATGTTATTATCAGGAACAGGAAAAGCAGGCTGCTGAAGAATATAGATAATATGAGGAATACAAAAGTTTTTGGGGTGGGCATGGTGTGGGCTGCGCGTGGTCGGGGTCCCCGGAAAGCCTAAGCTTTACGGGGTAAATCAGAGACCCGACTTGCCCACATATTATATAAAAAGCTGTATTAGCGATAATGTGCTTGTATAGAAAATAACAATATACGACAAGCGTCAGTGCGCAAGGGGAGGGAAAGTACATATAATATATATAGATACGATTAACGCAAGAGATTTGTTTTGTGAGGATTAAATATGGACATTACGATAAGAGAAATAAACGCAGGCGACTATGAAGCTTTCGACGCCTTGATGAAGCAGGTGCACGGTTTTCACGTATCGTACAGGCCCGACATGTATAAGGCCGCCGCGCATCCGTACGGGCGTATGGAATTTGAAGCGATGCTATTAAGTGACAACGCGATAGCTTTAATAGCGGAAAGCGGTGAAGAGGCTGTGGGGATAAGCGTAGTGTTTTTGAGCGGGAATCCGTACAACCCTGTTATGGTTGCGCGCCCTGTCGCGTATATGGAAGACCTGTGCGTCCGCAGCGACTGCCTGCGGCAGGGCGTCGGGAAGAAGCTGTTTGAGTATTCGGAGAAAGAGGCGAAGGTAAAAGGCGCGCAGAGGCTTGACCTTATGGTGTGGTCTTTTAACAAAGACGCGATAGCTTTTTATGAAGAGATGGGTATGACCGAGCAGCGGCGCTTTATGGAGAAGTATTTGTAGCTGCCGGCAGCAAAAACAAAGGCCGTCCGCCAACTCTTAAGGCGGGCGGCCGGTTTTATACTTAAGCCGCAAGTCATAGTGTAAACTTACCGCAGGAAAAACTGAAAGCACAGAAATAATCCATCCAATCCGTGTGGGAGAAAAAATCGACGCAAGTTTGCTATTTGATTTGCGGTAAAAAGAGGTTATAATACCAAAGAGATAAACTAAAGATTTGTACGAGGTGGATTATGATAAGGCTCAACAACGTATCGAAAACTTACGCAAAAGGCAAGGTAAAAGCCGTAGACGGGCTTTCCATGCACGTTAAGCCGGGGGAGATATTCGGCTTCATCGGCCCGAACGGAGCGGGTAAGACCACTACCATAAAAATGATATCAGGGCTTCTAAAAAGCGATACCGGCGATATCGAAGTCAACAAATTCAATATACGTGATAATCCGTTGGACGCGAAACGTTCCATTGGCTACGTCCCCGATTCGCCCGAGATATACGACCGCCTCACGGGAATAGAATACCTTAATTTCATAGGCGACATGTTCGGAGTGGGAGAGCGCGAACGCAGGGAGCGCACGGAGAAATACCTTACGCTTTTTGAATTAACTCAGGCGGCCGGCGACCCCATAAAAAGCTATTCGCACGGCATGAAGCAGAAGCTGGTGCTCATATCGGCGCTGCTGCACAACCCTCCGCTGTGGGTGCTCGACGAGCCGCTGACGGGGCTCGACCCGAAAAGCGCGCACCTCTTAAAGGAAGAGATGCGTTCCCATACGCAGGCGGGCAACACGGTGTTCTTTTCTACGCACGTTCTGGAAGTGGCGGAAAAGCTCTGCGACCGCGTAGGCATAATTGACGAAGGCAAACTCATCGCGGTAGGTACAATAGAAGAACTCAAGAGCGGTAAAAAGAGCGATTCTCTGGAAAGCGCGTTTCTCAGCATCACAGAAGGGGTGGACTGATATGGGGCAATTCTGGAAGCTGCTTAAGGTACATCTTAAGCTGAGATTCGGCTTTAACGAACTGCGGCACAACTTAAAATCGGACCCGAAAAAGGCGAGGAAGGCTTTAGGCTTCGGGCTTCTCATATTGTTTGTAGCATGCTATGTGCTCGGGTTCTACAGCTTTATAGCGTACAAACTGATTGAGAACGCCGGTATATATCAGGGGCTTATTCTGGCCGGGGCAATACTCGCGGCTCAGCTCGTAGTGCTCGTTTTCGGAATATTTTATATGGTGAGCCTTTATAACTCGAAGGATATGCAGCTGCTTGCTTCGCTCCCGGTAGCCCCGGGGAAGGTATTCACGGTAAAATTTATCATGGCGCTCATAAGCGAGATAGGCACGTTTGCCTTATTAACGGCGCCAATATTCGTTATATACGGAGTTCTTACCGGCGCTGCCGCCGGTTTCTACCTTAAGTCTTTAGTCGTAATACTGCTGGGCGCGCTGCCGCCTATGGTGGTCTCGGGGCTTATCGCGGCCCTGTTGGCGCGCGTGTCGGTATTTACGCGGAAGAAAGAGCTTATTGCGGCCATAGGAGGGTTCCTCTTTTTCGCGCTGATAATGGTAGGCAATATGACGCTCTCCATGGGCATAGGGCAGGGCATGGCAGGCGGCTTCGGCGATATCATCAGGAACCAGGGCGACCTGCTCAGAGCGGTAACGGGAAGCTTTCCGCCCGCGACATGGGCAGCGGAAGGGCTCACGCAAACGGGCATCGAGTCTTTAGGGAGCCTCGGGCTGCTGGCGGCAGTTTCCCTTGGCGGGGCGGCGCTGCTCGCTCTCATAGCCGGAAGCATGTATTTCAGCGGGGCGCTCGCGCAGCTCGAATCCTCAAAGCGGCAAAAAGCGAAAGACGTAAGCGAGGCCTTCAGCAGCGTGAAAAGCGCTGTATTCGCTGTCTTCTCAAAGGAGTGGAAGACGGTGCTGCGTTCCTCGAATTACATACTCAACTCTCTTATCGGCATTCTGGTGGGGCCGCTCATGCTCGTCATGATATCCGTAAGCGCCGGGAGAGGGGGCGGGATGCAGGAACTAAGCGAACTCATAAAGGACGGCGGGGGCAGTATCGCCGCGCTTATACTTTGCGGGCTTATGATATTCGTTGCAGGCATGAACACCGCCGCCGCTACTTCGGTAACGCGCGAGGGGAGGGCGTTCTGGCTGTCGAAGACAGTGCCTGTAAGCGCGCTGCTGCAGATAAAAGGCAAATTTTATTTCGGGTGCAGCGTAGCTCTTCTCGGCGTTATTACGACGGCAATAGCGGGCGGCATCGTATTGGGGCTTCAATTGCTGCCGGTGCTGGCGGCGGCAGTAACGGCGCTTATAGTGGGGGGCGCGGTCTCGGCCATAGGCGTAACTATGGATATGAGCAAACCCAAGCTCTACTGGGAAACGGAGCGCCAGGCGATAAAACAGAACATGAACGCGTTCCTTATAACAATGGTGGGCTTTGCCATGATATTCGTGTTCGCAATAGCGGCTTTTCTGCTTGTAAGCTCGG
>CAZJOS010000118.1:3466-7879 GCA_964547655.1 uncultured Christensenellaceae bacterium | reverse complement strand
TCTTTTCCGTGCCACAGGCATGTTTTCTTAACGCTTCCTTCGAGTCCCACCGCCGTCATAAAAAAAAGAACCACCTTTGGGTGGGTCTTTTTTTTATGGTAGCGGCGGTGGGTTTGCTTCTTCCTACATCCGACTGCCCGCGTCTCTGCAAAGTACCACACCACTAATGCCGTCGGAGCCGGGTCGTTAAAAACGCCACACGGGTGGCGTTTTCTTAACGCTCCCTTCGAGTCCCACCGCCGTCATAAAAAATAGCCACCCATGAAGGGTGGCTATTTTTTATGGTAGCGGCGGTGGGACTCGAACCTACGACACTCCGGGTATGAACCGAATGCTCTAGCCAACTGAGCTACGCCGCCATGCCTGCCCCAAAAAACTTTGGCTTTTCGGGGGCCCCGATATACATAACCCGACTGAACTTTCATCCAACCGGGTCATGGTAAATTGGTTGCGGGGATAGGATTTGAACCTATGGCCTCCGGGTTATGAGCCCGACGAGCTACCAGACTGCTCTACCCCGCGTCAAACGAGTGCAATGGATATTTTATATCAAATAAACATGTTAGTCAAGGAGTTTAAAAACATTTTTACAACCAATGAAGTTACAGGCGTCTTATACGCTTGCCAATCGTGCGCCGTTATATTAGACTGTCTTTATTAATGTGTATTGGGGAGGTCCTCTATGGAAATAAAAAAGAAGATGGAGCTGACGTTTAAAGACTACCTCGGTTTTAACTATCATTTCATGCGCAAGCGTACGATAATATTCCCCATCGCTGTAATTATTATCATGACATTGATCATCGTATTGCAAGGCGTGACCGGATACGGCATCGGCTGGCCGGCAGTTTTCAGCTCAAGGCTTATCGTCTATTATGTTATAATACTGCTGCTTCCGTTGTTAAGCATTCTTGTCTTAAGGATTGCCGCAAAGAAGCAGTACGAGTCCAGCAAGCTTATGAAATCTGAAAACGAGATAATAATCAACGAAACGGGCGTAAGCCAGTCAAATAAGTTCGGCTATACTTCTATTGAATGGGCCGATCTTAATAAGGTCGAGGAATCAAAAAGCGCATTTTATATCTATATCGCTAAACGGCAGGCGTTCGTGCTGCCTAAGCGGATACTTGATAGCGGCGAGGGCGATACGGTACGAACGCTTATCTCAAAATACATGGCCCCCAACAAATACAGGTTTCTAAAACAGCGTTGATATCCTTACCCGCTTTCCGCTTCGGGGTAAAATATGACGACGTCCGCCTGATACGGTTTGTATTGCACCCATACCCTTATGAATGAGAGTTCATATTCTTTGGCGTACGTCGAAACATAAACTGATTCTTTTTGATCGTCGTATCCTGTCACAGCCATCCAGTGCCACGTAAAATCGTCAAGCTCAGGGGATGGGTTGCGCAGTATCAGCAGCGCGGGCATCAGCGCTTCGTCTATCGCCTCTTTTATTTCTTTAAACGTATCCGCATAGCCGGCGCTGCGCGGCAATATTCGATAGGCCAGCTTAACGCCCTTCGTCTTTGCAAATCCTTTCGTGCTCGAAGCAAAGAAGCCCGCGTCGGTTAGACCCATAGCGCCCGGTTTAACGAATTCCCTTACGCTGTCCATATGGGAGATGAACTCTTCCTTACTCGCCGGCAGGCCGTATGCATATAACGCCGAACAGGCGGGGAACGCAGCCGCCATATACATGGTTATGAGCGCGGCCGTAGCGGGCCCGCACCCCGACAGGCTGTGCAGTTTGTTTTTATACCAGTACTGGTCTGCGCCGTAATGCCTTATATCGTTTTCAATGATACTTACCGTATCTGCATCCAATGTCTTTTTCATGGTGTTTTAAGGATTATAGCATATCGTCCGCTTTGCATAAACACCGTAATTTTTCGTGCCCGATATATCGAGCACACTTTTTTTTCAGATGAATACTATGTATTGAATAATAAATTGTATCATCGAGGTAGAAAATATGAGAGAAGCTATAGTAACAGCAAACAAGGTAAGCGTCAGGAAAGGCCGCGGCCAAAATTATGAGCAGTTGGGGACGTATTCGAAGAACGACAGGATAGTCGTGCTTGACAGCGCTCTTAATGAAAATTACGCGATGGTGTTGTGGAAGGCCGGCTACGCCTACTCCAACAGCGGCCAGAATATACGATTTGACGACCCCCAGTCTCCCGACTTAACGGGGAATGCGCCCAACGCGCAGGTGACCGCAAGCGTCGTCGTAGTAAGAGAAGGAAGAGGCTCGAATTTTCCCGAGTTGGGTGAATACAGGAATGGAGACAGCATAACCGTTCTCGACGGCGCTCTCGACCAGGAATACGCGCAGGTCGTATGGGAAGCGGGCTACGCCTATTCAAGCGGCGGCAAGTATATACAGTTCGCCGCCGACACTCCCGAAGAACCAAACGCCATAGTCACCGCAAACCGCATCAGCGTAAGGGCGGGCAGGGGCCTAAGCTACGCCAAACTCGGCGAATTTGTAAAAGACGATAATATAACGGTCCTCGACGACGACCTCGATTACTCTTACGTGCATGTGGTATGGAACGAAGGCGACGGTTACGCCTACTGCAACTTCGGCAAGTATATAAAGTTTACCATTGAAGAACAGCCCGGCGATATATGCTGCCGCGATATGGATCCGAACGCCTTCGTTACGGCAAACCGTATCAGCGTCCGTGAAGGGCGGGGAGTAAATTACACCAAGCTGGGCGAATTCAAAAAGGGCGACAATATCGTCGTTGGCGACGAGACTCTGGATTACGAGTACGTAATGGTAAAATGGGAAGACAGGAAGGCGTATGCGTATTGCGACTACGGGATGTATATACGCTTTACTGATAAGACAGTGTGCGACTGCATTAAAAAAATTCTCGACATCGCCAAGACCTGCGTGGGCGGAAAGTATATAATAGGCGCACAGGGAACGAAGATAACGGAGAAATACGTTAAACGGCAGAATGCCGCGCGCCCCGAATATTTTACGGGCGGAAGGTACCGGTTCCTGCTGGATATAGGAAAACGCTGCGACGCAAGCGGCGTCTGGAAGTTTCCTGACGACTACTCCTGGGACTGCAGCGGCCTGTGGTGGTATTGCGCTAATAAAGCGGGCCTGTACAGCAAGAACCTCGATACGACCGCCAATACGTTCTATCACTCGTATTGCGTCCCAATCAAAAAAACGGAGCTTAGGCCCGGCGATGCCGTTTTCTATAAGAACAGCAGCGGAAGGATAACTCATATGGCGTTCGTCGGGGAAGGCGGAGTGGTATACGAGGCTGCGTCGGGGTATACGGGAGTAGTTATGAACAGCAGCGTTGACGACAGGACCCTGCCGAAGATAGTCGGAAGCGGGAATCTTAAGAAGAGCGCGTGGAACACTTTCGGGCGGCCCAAGATATTTCTTGACGCCTGACAAAAGCCCTGCATACCGAAGGGCCGGGAAATAGCAGGCATGTTAGGACCGGCATTTTCCGGTTCGGCCGGCAGCGCATGCCTCGCCTTAGCGGTTTATTAGCGGCGCCCTTTAAATATCAGCTATTCTTCAACTTTCCAGAGCCCCTGCCGGCTCTTTTTATGATATAATCTTTCAGGCATTTATAATACCTGGAGGAACATATGATAAAGAAAGTTTCCGGCAAACAGCCGAATTCAAAGGAGTGCTTCGTCTGCGGCCTCGAAAACGGTAAAGGCCTTAAAGCCGCGTTCTATGAGACTGAGGATAGAGAGGTAGTGGCAGTATTCACTCCGCATGAGCTTCACCAGAGTTATCCGGGGCGCCTGCACGGGGGAATTGCTGCCTGCATACTTGACGAGACGATGGGCAGAGCCGTGCAGATAGGAAACCCGGATATATGGGGCGTAACGGTCGAACTGACGCTTGCATATAAAAAGCCTCTGCCGTACGGCACGGAATTAAAAGCAACAGGAAGGATAACGAATGAGAGCCGCCTGCTGTTTGAAGGCGAAGGCGAGATATACGCTCCCGGCGGGGAGATAGCGGTGACCGCGAAGGCAAAGTACGTAAAGATGGCGATCAACAGCATATCGGAAGGGTTCGATACCGCGTGCTGGAAAGTGCATCTCGATATAGGCGACCCCTCGGAGATAACTATCTAGGCTCACTTTGTTATTCTTTTGACAGACGTGAGAAAATGGGGTATGCTGGCAATATATTTTCCACGGCTGAAAGGCTGTTTCGACATTCAAACACAGGAGGAATCTTATGAAAGTACCCGCCCTGATACTCTGCATGATCGCCGCGGTGATAGCGCTTATATTTGCCGTCCAGCTCATATCGTTATACATGTCGCCGCCCGACCTGTCTGCGCCGGCCGGCCTCGACGCAGAAGATCAGCTATACTGGGATACACATATAGCGGTGCTTACGCCCGCTAC
>CAZJOS010000118.1:0-3366 GCA_964547655.1 uncultured Christensenellaceae bacterium | reverse complement strand
CCGGAACGAACAGCGACTCGGCCGCCTGGGCGTCTAAAGGATCGCTGAGCATGTACGAGTCGGGCATGTTCTTTACCATCTCGTAATAGCCCTCGAGGTTCTCGTCGGTAATGAATACCACGGTGGAATAACTGTAATCAACGCCTTCCTGTTTGAGCGTACGCCCCTGCGCGAGTTTCAGCGCGGCTTCGAACGCTATTGAAGAAGCGCGGGCGGGCGACGGCTGAGCGCAGAAAACGAATTCCGTGCCATCCTCAGGAAATATTTTAGGAGGAGGCGGAGTCTTATTCTTCTTCTTTGCCTCCTGCGGTATGAGGATGCCGCCGTGCCTTAGCGCATACCAGTCTTTTATGAATCCCGCGGAAACGTCGCCGCACATTACTTTGGGCAGTTTCCCCGCCTCGACGAAAGCGTCGAGAATGCCCTGGGCCATACCGTCCTCGGTTATTACGCAGTCTATCTTAGTGTTCTGCTCAAGCAATGCGCCAACGGTCTCTTTTGCCTTGTCGTAGTCCCACGAGGCATACGAAGCCGCTATCGTCAGCTCCGTATTCCCGGAAAGCTTGCTTTCTACCGCGGCCTTTCGAAGCGTATCCACACTGTCGTTTTCGTCGCCGAGTATCAGGGCTATATTGCCGGCTTCGAGATTCTGCGCCACGAACTGCCCCTGCTTTTCTCCCCACGACGTCTGGTTGGAAACAATGTTTACCGCATACCCGGTATCGACCGGCGCGTCATACGCTACGACGGGTATGCCTTCTTTGGCCGCCATAGACGAAACCATTCTAAAACTCTCCGCGTCGGTCGCGCAGACGACTATCACGTCCACTTCGTTTTTTATTAGGCAGTTCATGTCCTGAAGCTGCTGGTTGTAGCTGCCTCCGGCGTCGTAGCAGTATACCTGATATACGAGCCCTTTCTTTACCGCGTTGGCTGTGGTCTCCTGCATCTTGCTGAGCAGCAGCTTGTCGTTATTAGTCTCTATCTTGCCTACCGTTATGCCTACCTTTATGCCGTTTCCCACGAGTTCGTCCGTGAACAGGCTGTCGTCCGTTCCGGCAAGCCCGGCGAGAACGTTCGCGTCGACGCCCTCGTAGTTATACTCTCCGCCGGTATCTTCAAGACTCGGGTCTATATTCACAGTAGGTACCGGAGTCGGCGACCCCGGCGTGCCCGTAGAGCCCGATGTTGTTTCCGGGCTGTTTTGCGCAACGGTTTGCTGGCCTCCGCCTGCAAACAGAAATATGCAAACAACGACGGCAGCCAGAAGCACAGGCGCCAAAGCCAATATCCATGCGTGCCTTCTTAAGAACGCCTTAAAACCTCTTCTCCTAAAACCCGTTGAATGCCCGTAACCCCGGCTATAGCCGCTTCGGGAACGGACGCTGCTTGTCCTGTTATTTATCATACATTTCACCCATTATAAAATTACTGCCCTGCTATGCGGTCTGTTCGTTTTCCCATTTATCCATCAGCGCAAGAAGTTCGAGTTTCTTCTTTTCGGCCTGCCTTGTGTCGCTTTTCTCGATGTCGCTCCGCAATTTCTCTATAAGGCTCTGTATCGCCAAATCGGCCTCGGGCGTTTCCACAGATACCGAAACGACCTTTTGTTCAAACGTGTCGGTATCGAACGTCTCATACAATCCGGGAGCGTAAGCGTTAAATCCTCTGGCTTTAAGTTCGCCCGCAAACTTTACCGCCACTCCGTCCTCGCCGTGCATTACGAATACTTTCTCCACGCTTTTTGGGAAATGCCCGATCCATTCAATAAGGCCGTCCCTGTCGGCGTGGCCCGAAAAGCCTTTCATCTGCACTATATCGGCTTTTATCTGTATATCTTCGCCGAATATCTTAACGCGCTTGCTGCCGTCCGCTATGCTCCTTCCAAGCGTGCCTATTGCCTGATACCCCACAAACAGTATCGTCGCGTCTTCCCGCCAAAGGTTATGCTTTAAGTGGTGCTTTATCCTGCCCGCGTCGCACATGCCGCTCGAGGATATTATTATCTTCTGGCGCTTGTCAAAATTTATGGCTTTCGATTCGTCCACTGTCTGCGCGACTTCCAGAGTATCGAACGAGAAGAAATCCACTCCTTCCGCCTTATACATCATCGCTTCCTCGTCGAGATATTGCCTGTCGCTCGTTTCGAAAACTTGCGTGGCGGCGATACCCAGAGGGCTGTCTATATATACCGGTATCTTCTCCAGCCCGGGTACGCTTTTTTCTTCAAGAAACACCGATATTTCATACAGTATTTCCTGCGTCCTTCCCACCGCGAAAGAGGGAATAACTATGTTGCCTCCCTTTAAAATAGCCTTCTTCAATACGCCGGTAAACTCATCCCTGGTATTGTACTCTTTGTGAAGTCGGTCGCCGTACGTGCTTTCCATAAACACGATATCCGCGTCGTCTATATATACGGGGTCGTTTATCAGCGGTATGTTCTTGTTGCCAATATCCCCGGAGAATACGAGTTTCTTTTTCTTGCCGCCCTCTTCGACAAACAGCTCTATCGAAGCTGACCCAAGAAGATGGCCCGCATCGACATACCTTACGGATATGCCTTCCATAACGGCCACATCTTTGACGTAATCCACAGGCTTTAAGTTCCTTACAGCCTTTTTGGCGTCCTCGACGGTATAAAGCGGGCTTATTTCAGGCCTGCCCGCCCTGCGGCGTTTCCTGTTTTCCCATTCAGCCTCCATCTCCTGTATATGCCCGGCGTCCGGGAACATTATCGAGCACAGCCTCGCAGTGGCGCCTGTGCAGTAAACGCTGCCGGCAAAGCCCTTTTTAACGAGCAGCGGTATCATACCGGAATGGTCGATATGCGCGTGCGTTAAAAGCATCGCGTCTATCTCCTCCGCGTTGAAAGCAAAATCATCAATAGGCGCGTCTTTCGCGTCTCTCCCCTGCCTCATACCGCAATCCACAAGTATCTTTTTCCCGTTCGTTTCTATAAGCGTACACGAGCCCGTTACGCATCTTGCCGCCCCTAAGAATGTAATGTTCATAGTTACCCCCAAGTAAAGATTAAAAAAAGACAAGCTTGTTTTTCGAATATTATACATCATATTCTGAAAAAAAGCCACAGCGCTTCAGAAGTGAAAAATCAGATCAAATATCGTATATTGGCAGCGGGCCCTTTTCAGTTTTTTTGTTTCATGATCTTGAGTTCGTACCTGCCGGATATATTGAGCAGGCACTTCATCAGTTCTTCCGCGTATCCCGATATTTCCGGGCCGGTCTTATTTTTCGCTTTATTCTTTATATCGGCGTCGCGCGGTCTGCTGTCTTTAATGAACCCGTGCCTCTTTTTATATTCGGCAGAATTTCTGACGATGTCCATACGCTTTTCAAAAAGCC
>CAZJOS010000117.1:0-7989 GCA_964547655.1 uncultured Christensenellaceae bacterium | reverse complement strand
ACCAGTCGGATATGTATTTTAAGCTGTCGGCGTACGGCATCATTACGCTTATGTTAAATCCCTTTTTCATGCCGAGCACGTGCAGCATGGCAAAGACTGCCGCCGGGTTGTCCTCCTCTGAGCACAGGTCGTCTATATAAGCCGCGCCCTCGAGCATTGCTTTTATGTCGATTCCGCACACCGCCGCCGCAAGCAGCCCGACCGGGGTCAGCTCCGAAAACCTTCCGCCTACGTCGTCCGGTATTACAAAAGTCTTAAGCCCTTCTTTTTGCGCTATCTTTACGAGGTTGCCTTTCTCTGAGTCGGTCGTGGCTATGCAATGATCTTTAAGTTTAAGCCCTTTTTTACCAAGCGCGTCGGCCACAGCCATCAACTGCGCCATAGTCTCCGAAGTCTTCCCCGACTTCGATATAACGTTGAACATGGTTTTCTCCATGTCAATACTCAAAAGGCGGCGCATATTTTCAGGGTCGATGTTGTCTTCTACGAAGAGCTTGATCCCCGGATCCCTTCCGTACGACAAAGCCTGCTGCACAGCGATAGGCCCTAAGGCAGAGCCCCCTATGCCTAATACGACGAAATTCTCATACTTCTTTTTTACGTCTTCGGCCGTGCGGATAATATCTTCCACGATACCGGCCTGGCCTTTGGGCAGCCTTTTGAACCCAAGCGGCTTCTTCTTTAGAGCGCTGTGCGCGTCCTTTATCATTTTGCGCCCCTCTGATATCTCGCCTTGGGTAAATCCGTATTTGCCCACCGTTTCTGCCATTGAATTATTGAAATCGAATTTAAGCTTATTCATGCCAATCTCCTAAAAAATACTACCGCACATTATATATCTTTTTGCGCTTTAGTGCCATTATTTTTTACGAGAAATAATAAAGCGTTTAATACGCATATATATTGTTGAGGTGATTAGCATGGATAAAAAAGATGACACCCCAAGAAGGATCTGGCTTTCCGGAAATTCCATCGATGAAGAAAAGGGCAGCGGTTTTTTCGGCTCGCGCGCTCTTCCCGGGCCGCCGTCGGGCGGCCGCCGCGCTTCGTCTTCTGAGGCAAAAAAGCGGAGCCCGAGGCGCAGCCTCGCGGCGGCCGTTACCGTTTCGGTGCTGCTGCTTGCAGGGGCGGTGATGATGACTGTTTTTTTATCCGGGGATAACTCAATAGCGGCAATGGCTTTCGGCACTTCCGGAAACGCAAAGTTAACGGTCTGCGTTGTTGAAGGGTATACCGATACTCCCATCGAAGGCGCAAAAATAGTCATACTCGAAACGGGCAAAACGTATACTACGGACGCAAACGGAAATACGGAAATAATTGAGGTGCCCGTAATACGGGATTCCCGGTTTGATAAAATGATGCCGAAACCCTGGGGCGAGGTATCGCTTATAGTATATAAAGACGGGTTTCTGCCTTACGCCCTTTTCTATCTGCAGGTCATCGGCGGAGAAACGCGCAAAGGCGTGAAGATACTGCTTTTTGAAAGCAGCAGCACGGGAAACCCGGAACCGTTCTCTATCATCGAAGGCCCAAACAGGTTATGGGTAGACGAACTGGTTAAAAAGTACCAGCCAAAAAACTAATACGTGTTTCTGCCTAGATTCTTTATTCTCCTGATGGGTATATTCGCGGTCAGCCTGGTTTCGTTTGACGCGCCGTGCGGATTTGTCGTATTCGTTATCTCTACGTCAAAATCTTCCTCGCTGACCTCGAAATATTTTGAAATAACGCCTATGATGTCTTTTTTCAGCATCTCTAATATATCATTAGAGGGAGACATTCCCGCCCTGTCATGAATAAGCACTAATTTAAGCCTTTCTCTAGCTATACTGCTCGAATTTTTCTTGTTACGCATATTGCCCCCCTACCTTTTACCGAACAGCTTTTTGAATAAACCGCCGTCGTCCTCCATGTCGAGAAGCGGGATCTTTTCGCCCAGTATCCGTTTGGTTATATTCCTGTATGCCTTTCCGGATACCGCTTTATCGTCGGTTATGACCGGCTCGCCGAGGTTTGACGACTTCAATACCCTTTCATCTTCGGGAACAACGCCTATAAGCTCTATGCCCAGTATGTCGAGAGTGTCGTCAAGCGCGAGCATGTCGCCTTTTTTTACGAGGTCGGGCCGAAACCTATTAACAAGCAACTGGCAGTCTTCTATACCGTTGGCCGAAAGGAGCCCTATTATCCTGTCGGCGTCGCGCACGGCCGACACTTCGGGAACGGTCACGACTATTGCGGATTTTGCTCCGGCTATGGCGTTTTTAAACCCCTGCTCTATTCCCGCCGGGCAGTCGATGATTATATAATCGAAGTCCGCTTCCAGCTCAGCTATTATCTTTTTCATCAGTTCGGGGGATACGGCCATCTTGTCTCTCGTCTGGGCCGCCGGAAGAAGGTAGAGCCCTTCGTAGCGTTTGTCTTTAATAAGCGCCTGCTTGACTTTACATGTGCCCTCCACCGCGTCTACAAGATCGTACACTATCCTGTTTTCCAGCCCGAGCACTACATCAAGGTTCCTAAGGCCTATATCGGTATCTATCATTACGACCCTTTTACCTTCTTTTGCGAGGCCTGTGCCGAGGTTGGCTACGGTCGTAGTTTTACCGACTCCCCCTTTCCCCGATGTAATGACGATCACATTATGCATACGCAATACCCCCAATAAGTTTTTATATTCGTTTGGCCTGAGGCCGCAAAGATTTTATTTCGATGCTGCCCTGTTTAAATTCGGCTATCTCCGGGCCTTCCGCCTTGCTTCCTTCGGGAAATATCGCTATTTTCCCGCTTATCCTAAGCTGTTTGGGTTTAAGCGCATTAGCCGCCACCACCACGTCGCTTCTTCCGGTTGCCCCGGCGTGAACGAGGCCGCGTATCGCTCCCATCACGGCGATGCTTCCGCCCGCTATAACTTCGGCTCCATCGTTGACGTCGCCCAATATTACCACGTCTCCCTCGCACTCCACCCGCTGGCCGCTGCGCAGCGTGTGGGCCACGAATATGCTCTTCGCGTTAAAATAATTTTTTGAGACCAGCGTTATGGCGTCTTCACCGGCTGCATCCTGCCACGGGCGCGCGGCTTCGGGCGCCGGCTTTTGGGCCGGCATATCGTTGGCCCCGCCAAAAGAAACGTTTACGATACCGTAATCCGTATCGAACATATCCCGCAGATCGTTTTTTTGTTCATCGGAAAGCATCTTCCCCGATATTACGACCTTCGCGCCCGCCCCGGTAAAAAAGCCCCTGCTTCTCGAAAGCTTCTGCCGTATTTCCTCCTTGATATCCGAATAAGAGGATCTCTCCTCAGTCTCTATCTCAAACAGACCGCCGGGCTTACCTTTTATCCTTAACCCCATGTGTTCCCCTTAATATCTTCAAAGCTTTTTTTGCCATAG
Source organism: uncultured Christensenellaceae bacterium (assembly GCA_964547655.1). Classification (GTDB taxonomy): domain Bacteria; phylum Bacillota; class Clostridia; order Christensenellales; family SZUA-584; genus DTFZ01. The sequence continues at coordinate 4,591 of CAZJOS010000117.1, read as the reverse complement.
AAATATAACATCAAAATTCTACAAATATTGCGTATTTTCCTGCCTGGCCGTAAAAAATATCAGTTGCCCACAAGCGAGCCCGGCTCCGGAATGGTCTGCTGGGGCGAATGCTGCATCCTGTCCAGATAGAACTGCACGATATCCTGCGCTATGTATGAAGAAAGGCCTCCCGAATATCCGTGCGGCACATATACTACAATAGCAATCTCCGGCTTTTCAGGCAGGTCATACTCCTTAAAATCCCTGTTATCTTCAGCGCCCGGGCTCTTATAAGGCGCGAAACAGACAAACCAGCTGTTGTTCTCCAGGTCTATGGTCGTAACTTCGGCCGTTCCCGTCTTGCCGCCTATGTAATACTTGTATTTGAAGTTTTCAAAGTATTTCTTCGCGGTGCCGTTCGCGTCGTTGACGACGCTGCCCATGCCTTCCATCAGCTTTTCAAGGTATTCCGGCGGCGCCCCGAGCGTGCCGTAAACCTCCGGCTGCTGGTCGAACACCACCTGCCCGTTCTGGTCCGTTATCTTGTCTACAACGTGCGCCTGGTACACGGTGCCGCCGTTCACTATAGCGGCGACATAGCGCGCTACGGCGACCGGGGTGACAAGAACGACGCCCTGCCCTATACCCGATGTGACCGTCATGTATTTTGACCAGATAAGCTGGCTCTTTATTATAGCCGATATCTCGGAGTCCCATCTGTTTGCATGCGAAGACCTTGTAGGTATATCCATTTTATCTTTTAAAATGCTGCGGACGTGGTCCCCTATCGTCAATCCGTTTTCGTCCGTCAGCGCACTACTGTCGTCCCATTCTATCCCGGCAAGCGCGATAAGGGCATCCGCGGTGTCGCTTATCGTCTGCTGGCTGTACTGCATTCCCCGCTGCTCTGCTACATCATTAAGATAAGTCAGAAGCCCATATTTCTGCCCTCTTTTAACAAGCAGCGGCAGAGACGTGGCCTGGTTGTATATTGATTTTGAAGGGTCGTAGAGCACCTGCTGGTTGCCTATCTGGCCTGCCGCTTCATTAGGCAGCTCTATGCCTGTCTTTTCGGTGAGGCCGTATTTTTCTCCCCACTTGCCGAGCAGGTCTATCCCGAGCCTGTCGGCAAGCGTGTAGAAATAATAGTCGCAGCTGTTCATAAGCCCCTTAACTATCGTCTGATCCTGATGCCTGTCGGAATATTTCGTCCAGCACCTCGGCCCGCGATTGCTGTTAGGAGCGAGTATGGCGGTATATTCGTAGTCACAATCTATCTCCTCGGTAAGCGTCGTCCCTTTATTAGGGTCTTTCTCCCCTTCCATCAGCGCCGCGAGGCCTGTGACCATCTTGAATATCGAGCCCGGCGTGCCCCGGCTCGTTACCGCCCTGTTAAGCAGCGGCGCCAACTCCTTGTCATTATAGCCAAGCGCCTTAAACTCCTCGTCAGTCATCCCCTGTATAAACAGGTTCGGGTCGTACGTAGGGTAGCTTGCCATCGCGAGTATATCACCGGTGTTAACGTCCATAACCACGGCCGCGCCCGAGTCGGCAAGCTTGATATCGTCAATGCTCAAACCTTTATAGCCCTCTTTTTTGGTGTCTTTATCCTTACCCTCCTCATATACTTGGAGCTGTCTTTGTCTTATTCTTCCCGGAATGTTTTTCGCAAGAGACTCTTCGACCGCCTGCTGCAGCGGCGTGTCTATGTTAAGCATAACGTTGTAGCCCTGCTTCGGCTGCGTTGATGACAGCACGTTTTTAACTACAGCCATATTGTCGACTTCGACCTTTTCTATACCCTGCCTGTCGGACGTATTGCCGGTGAGGTACGACTCCATCGACTTCTCTATGCCGTCGGCTCCGATATAGCCTTCAACGCTGTAGCCTAAGTCCTGCAGGCCTCTTATACTTTTCAGTTTGTCATTAGTGAAACCGGCCAGCTTGTAGTCGGTAAAGCCGAAATCCGCAAGGCTTTTTTGGCATTTTATCAGTTCTTCGGCATTATCGGGAATGGTTATATTCCCGTATTCCTGCTTTATTATAGACCCGAACATCGGGTTCGCCTGAAGCTTTCTTAAAGCGGCTATATCGTCTGCCGTAATATCGGGAACGCCGTAAAAGTCAAGCGTATCAGCCGTGATCGGAGAAATATATCCTATTATATGAGCCGCGAGGCTTCCTTTGGGGTAGATCCTGGTCGTTCCTTCCGAAATACTCATTCCCGAAAGCTCGGCGGCGTGGGTCTCTATCTGGGCAACGGTCTGTATGTTAACGTTATACGCTATGGTTACCGGTTCGTACGCTACCCATGTGCCAAGCTGCACCTCCTGCCATATCGAGAGTATTTTCCTTGCTTCTTCATACCCCATCTCGGAGGGTATCTGATACTTGTCCCGAAGGTAGATATATATTTTTTCGGGGTCTTCCATATTTTTTATATACATGTTGGATAACCAGGCCGTCTTGCGTTTGGCTATGGCTTTCTCATTCGTTATACCGAAATCGAAGTAATACCCGCCCGTTTCTTCGCTATATTTTATCGCGAAGGTATCGATTACTTTTCCGTTGTTCTGTTCGATTATTTTTATCGCGTTCATTATTATGCCCGTATAATACGCCCTGTCGGTCGATGTTGACTTCAGCGGGTCTTTATAAAACCGGACATTATACGATTTAACGTCGTACGCAAGCGGCAGCCCGTTTCTGTCGAGTATGCTTCCCCTTGCCCCTGTTTCGGTCACGGTCCTCGTTGAAAGCTTTCCCAGTTCCTTAGCGAAAGTCGCCCCCTGAACAAGCGTAAGCTTAATAAGCTGTATAAATATAACTACAATCAGCAAAGCGAATACGACGCCGAATATTAAAAAACGGTTGCGAATGTTAACATTCATATCAAGGCTCCAGTTAATTATTCCACCATACCGTTTAATATTATAACATATCTCTTACGGTTTTGTTTTCTGTTTACTGAAAATTTAAAAATATATTGCAACGGATAGAAGTATATGTTATCGTATAATCAAATTAAACAGCAAGACAATGATGTCGGACCGCAGCAATTGTTTAATTGCTTGATTCAGGCATCTTTTTTTATAAACAAGCGCTGAGCCCTTAAAATATCTATTAAACAGAGGTAATATAAATGGCAAATAAGTACACGAATAAAGACATTCTTAAGTTGGTTGAGGAAAACGACGTCAAGTTTGTAAGGCTCCAGTTTACCGACGTATTCGGCATATTGAAAAACGTGGCTATAACCTCAAAGCAGCTGGGAAGGGTGCTCGAGGAAGGCTGCATGTTTGACGGTTCATCCATAGACGGGTTCGTCCGCATAGAGGAATCGGATATGCTTTTGATGCCCGATATCGATACGTTCGAGATATTCCCATGGAGGCCTCAGCAGGGAAAGGTCGCGAGGCTCATATGCGATGTTTATACAACAGACGGGGAACCGTATGAAGGGTGCCCGAGGTTCATTCTGAAAAAGACGCTGGCCGAAGCGGAAAAGATAGGATATACGATGAACGTAGGCCCGGAATGCGAATTTTTCCTTTTCCTTACCGACGCTGAAGGCAAGCCTACGACAGTAACGCACGACGAGGGCGGATATTTCGACCTCGCTCCTATCGATAAAGGCGAAGACGCCCGCCGCGATATCTGCCTTATGCTCGAAGACATGGGCTTCGAGATAGAGGCTTCGCACCATGAAGTTGCCGAAGGCCAGCACGAGATAGACTTTAAGTATAAGGACGCGCTGTTGACCGCCGACAGCATAATGACGTTCAGGATAATCGTTAAGACCATAGCCGCGCGCCACGGGCTTTACGCAACTTTCATGCCGAAGCCTATATTCGGCATAAGCGGCAGCGGCATGCACGTGAATCAGTCGCTTTCAACAAAAGACGGCAACGCTTTCTACGACAATAAAGACGAACTCGGGCTTTCGGGCGTGGCTTACAGCTATATAGCGGGGCTCATGGAACATATTCAATCAATAGCGGCCGTGACGAATCCTCTTGTCAATTCTTATAAGAGGCTCGTCCCGGGGTATGAAGCTCCCTGCTATATTGCCTGGTCGGCTCAAAACAGAAGCCCGCTCATACGCATACCGGCTTCGAGGGGCGCGGGGACAAGGATAGAGCTGCGCTGCCCCGATCCTGCCGCCAATCCGTATCTCGCAATAGCGCTCATGCTGGCCGCAGGACTTGACGGTATTAAAAGAGGCCTCAAACCCCCGGCAGCGATAAACAGGAACATATACGAGCTGACAGCGGAAGAAATGGAAAAATACGGCATCGTAAACCTGCCCGGCAGCCTCTTTGACGCGCTGCAGCTGTATAAGGCCGACCCTCTGGTAAAGGCTACGCTCGGAGACCATGTGTTCAAAATGTATTACGAGTTCAAGAACAGGGAATGGGATGAGTTCAAAACCGCCGTACACCCCTGGGAGATCAAAGAATATCTCATCAAATATTAATAGATATTCCGGTTTTAACTGGATACTATAGCCCGGAAAGCTTTCGGCTTTCGGGGCGCTCGCAGGAAGGAGCCCATGAGTTTCTTTTTGCGATGATAAACCTCTTACGCCTTTGCATAAGGCGTATTTTTTTGC
>CAZJOS010000116.1:0-8049 GCA_964547655.1 uncultured Christensenellaceae bacterium | reverse complement strand
AAGCTGGCGAGCGAAGCGAGACTGATGAGGTGTCTACGGGTTTGGCCTGAATATAAAGCTGCATTCCACCGCAACGTGAATAAACGATTTGTATAAATATGTTCGGACTTTATAAATTCTATTATAGAGGCTAATGACAGCGCCCGTTGGCGTTCTTCTTTTTTTATTGCCGCTGGCATAATTATTATAAGGTATGTTATCGGAGTGATTTAAGTTGGGCAGAAGAGCGGATATAAAAAAGAAGTTGACTCTTAAAACAGGGCTAGCGCCCGAGGCCCTTGGCTGCCTCAGGGTTACGATCATCGATAATACCAATTTGTTTATCGAAAACTATTCAAACGTATCCGAATATACGGGCAGGCGCCTCGGGGTAAACACGGGCACGTTTTATATAACCATAGAAGGAGAAGGGCTGGAACTCGAAAGTTTCGGGCAGGAAAACGTCTCGGTGCGCGGCGAGATAACGTCGATAAAATACGAGCTTTCGCGGAAAGGGTAAAGCCTTGAAATTATGGCATTTTATTTTCGGATATGTTATGATACGCGTAGAAGGCCTTTCGCTGGAGAGGTTCCTTAATCTCGCCGCGAAAGCGGGAGTCAGGGTTTACGACGTAAGGCGCGAATCTTATACGGTGCTGCAGGCGGGAGTGACCGGGCGCGGATACCGGATACTTATAAAAACCGTTCCCGATAGGTATACTTTAACTGCAAAGAAAGCAAAGGGCGCGCCGTTCGGAATAAAATGGCTTTTCGGCAGGAAAGCTCTGCTCATAGGGCTGATGGTGATCGCGCTCGGTATAGCCTTAGGAGCGCAATTCGTATGGGAAGTAAGGGTAACCGGAATAAGCGCTTACGAGGGGGCTAAGATAAGGGCCGAACTCGAAAGCTTAGGCGTAAAGCCCGGGATATATAAAGGTAACCTCGACCTTAAAGGCATAACTGCGAAAATGCTTATCGCCCACGACGAGATAGCCTGGATGGACATAAAGTTGGACGGCGTGGTGGTAATAGCGAAGATAGTGCCCGCAGACATGCCCCCCGAGGTCTACGATGAGAACAGGCCGTGCGATATAATCGCAAAGAAAGACGCTTACATCGAGAGCGTAACGGAACTCGCGGGGCGCGCGGTAGTAAAGCCGGGGGATACCGTAAGAGCCGGGGATAAACTCATATCCGGGCTGGTGTGGGACGAGGGCAAACCGCGTATGCTGTTTGCCGCAAAGGGCAGGGTAGTAGGAACCATCTGGTATACGGGCGAAGCGGTGAGCCCTATATTCGAAGAGGCGAGAGAGAAGACGGGCAAAACACAGACCGAGCGCGTGATATATATAGGAGAGGACCGCGCATCCATCGACGGGCCGTGTACCTTTGCGCATTATGATACCGAGGTCAAAGGCGAGTATTACCTGGGCGGCGCGCTTTTTCTCCCGGTAAAGGTGCAGCAGCTTCTGCACAGCGAAGTGAGTCTGTCGCAAAAGCCAAAAGAGCTGGGCGTGCTTATGACTTACCTCGAGGAAAAGGCGTATTACGACGCTCAGAGAAAGGCCCCGGAAGACGCAAAGATAACGGGCCACAGAGCGTTTTTCAAGGTCGTTGAAGACCGGCTTACGGTAAAAGTTTACCTGCAGACGCAGGAGGAAATAGGAAAAGTAGTTTATCTGGAGGAATAGTTATTGGACACGGCTAACGTCGAATACGGAATCGAAGTCGACAATCTGGAGCAGATCATAGAGCTTTTCGGCACGTTTGATGAAAACGTTAAAACGATAGAGAAGGAAACGGGAGCAAACATTATATCGCGGAACACGCATATAGCCATCACCGGCAAAGAGGACGACGCGAAGCTGGCCGAGGTGGTAGTGGACAAGCTTCTCACGATGATACGCAAGAGGGAGAGGCTCGATATATCGAAGATACGGTACGCGGTAGAGCTGGCGCGGGAAGGCAACGCCGACGCCATAGAAGAGATAATGGCCGACGTTATAGCGATAACGAACAAGGGGCGGCAGGTAAAAAGCCGCACCATCGGCCAGAAGAGGTACGTTAGGGCGATAAAGGAGAACACGCTCGTGTTTGCCATAGGGCCGGCGGGAACGGGAAAGACGTATCTAGCCATGGCTATGGCGGTAATGGCGCTCAAAAACAAGGAAGTCGAGAGGATAATACTGACGCGCCCCGCGGTGGAAGCGGGAGAGAGCTTAGGGTTCCTGCCGGGAGACCTGCAGAACAAGGTAGACCCATACCTGCGGCCTTTATACGACGCGCTTTACGAGTTCCTCGGTGGCGAAGGGTTCTCGCGGCTTTCCGAGAAGGGCGTTATAGAGGTTGCGCCGCTTGCGTATATGCGCGGGCGGACGCTTTCCGACGCGTTTATAGTTCTCGACGAAGCGCAGAACTGCACCGAAGAGCAGATGAAGATGTTTCTGACGAGGTTCGGTGAAAACTCTAAAATAGTCGTTACCGGAGATATAACGCAGATAGATCTGCCGAGAGAAAAAAGAAGCGGGCTCAAGCAGTGCGTAAACGTGCTCGAAGGTATAGCCGGTATTAGCATTCAGTACCTTACTCACAAGGACGTCGTAAGGCACCCGCTTGTTCAGAGTATCGTGCTCGCCTATGAAAAATACGAAAAAGCGAGGAAGCAATAATGCAGAATTCGCCTAAGAAAGTGCTTACCAAACAGCAGAAAGCCGCGGCAATAATAATTACCGCCGCTGCCATGCTCATTGTTTACGCGCTTACGGCAGTATCGGTGATACCGCATAAATATGACCTTAAAGCCGGTGAAGAATCGGCGGAGGCGGTCTATGCTACACGGGACGTTGAGGACAGGATTTCCACGCAGGTATTAACAGACCAGGCCCGCGCCGCGGTCGAGCCGGTTTATACAAACGACGGCGCTGCGGCAAACGAAACGAAGCAGAGTATTTCGGCGTTCTTTGATAATGCGGGACAAGCCGTGCAATATCTAGAAAATACGTATATAGCCGACAGGGTACTCGTTACAGGGCAAAGCGAGGAATATCTGCGAAACAGCTATGACCCCTCAAAGGTTGACTGGAGCAAATTCCTGACATCTGATATGGCCGGCCACGTGAAAGCTATGCTTGGCGATGCGGCCATGCCCGACGAGGCCGTTAATTCCCTGGCTCAAAAAAGCCCGGACGACTTGGTTCAGATAAAAGATAACGTTAGCAGTATGGTTTCGGCGTCGCTGGGCGGCGGAATATTATCCGGGCAGCTCAGTACAGCGAAAACCGGTATAAAGAACCAGATAGATAATATGTATGACGATACCGGCTTAAGATATATCGCGTTTTCTCCGGTAAACAGGTTTTTGCAGTCGAACCTGCTTTACGACCAAAACGCAACGAGCGAAGCGATGGATGCTGCGGAGGATTCGGTAAAACCTATTATATATGTGAAGGGCCAGGTAATTGTAAAACAAAACGAGGTCGTGACCGACGCGCAGATAGCAATGGTTAAAGAACTGGGGCTTTTGGGCGGACAGGGGCCGGACTATTTATTGTATGTAGGCATGTTTATCTTCGCGGCCAGTCTGTTCGTGATATATGTCATCTACCTGTTCCAGTTTGAAAGCGAAGTTATCGCCGAAACGCGCAAACTTGTTTTGATAATGGGCGCGGCCGCGGTAACGGTGGCTCTCGCCGTTCCGTTTGCCAAACTCGATACGCGTATCATAACCGCGTTTTTCGGCACTATGCTCGTGAGCGTGCTCGTTTCGCGCAGGAGCGCGCTCTCGCTTAATATCTTTCTGGCGTTTATAGTCGGCGCCGTATGCTCATGGGAAACCGGCCTGTTCAGTACGGACATGCTGAGGACGGTAATGCTGACCATAATCGGCGGGTCCGCGGCGGTCTTTTCGCTGTACAAGCCCGGCTACCGCGCGTCGCTAATATACGCGGGGCTTATTGCCGGCGGCATAGGCGCGGGGCTCTCCGCGCTTATGGACACCATCTGGACTTCTGGAGACCTTATAACCGACTGCGCATATGCGCTGGGGAGCGGCCTGTTCGGCGGAGTGCTCGCCATAGGCACACTGCCCATATGGGAAGCGCTGTTCCGCGTTTCGACTCCGGCGAAGCTGATAGAGCTTTCCGACCCGAATAATGCGCTGCTTAAAAGGCTGACGGTAGAGGCGCCGGGAACTTACCATCACAGCATACTTACGGCAAACCTTGCCGAAGCGGGCGCCGACGCCGTGGGCGCTAACGCTCTTCTTTGCAGGGTGGGCGCGTATTACCACGACGTTGGAAAGTTAAAAAGCCCGGAATATTTCAAAGAAAACCAGAAAAATGAAAACCCGCACGATGATATCGACCCGAGGGAGAGCGCGAGGATAATTACGGAACATCTGACTTACGGCATGGAACTGGCACGAAAGTTTAAGCTGCCGAGAGACGTGCAGAGGATAATGTCGCAGCACCACGGCGATTCGGTAGTCACGTTCTTTTTCCATAAAGCGCAGGAAGCGGGGATAAATACCGACGACCCGGTATTCAAATACAGGGGGTCGAAACCTTCCACGAAAGAAGCCGCCGTCGTTATGCTGGCTGACTGCGTAGAGGCTGCGGTAAGGAGCATAGACGACCCTGACAGGGAACAGGTAAAAGAGATGATAAGCAATATCATACGAAACAAGTATAACGAGGGGCAGTTCGACGAATGCCCTATAGGCCGGCGCGACCTTAACGCCCTCGCGAAGGCGTTTATCGGAGTGTACGACGGCGCGTTTCACGAGCGTATAAAATACCCGGGGCAGGAGTAGCGTAAGGTGCTGGTTATAGAAATAGCCGACGGCGTCGGCGCGGACAATACTGTCAGAAAAGCGGCAAAGAAGTCTGCAAAGGCCGCCGCAAAGCTGGAAAATAAAAAGGGATGGGTAAGCCTTCTTTTTACCGATGATGATAATATACGGCAGCTTAACAAACAATACAGAGGGAAAGACGCGGTTACCGACGTTCTTTCTTTCCCGTCGGGAGAGGAAGGGTTTTTGGGCGACATAGCGTTATGCCTCCCGAGGGCGTATGAGCAGGCGAAAGAATACGGGCATTCCGCACAGCGCGAAGTGGCGTTCCTCGTGGCGCATTCCATGCTCCACCTCTTCGGATACGACCACGAGAGCGAAGAAGGCGAGCGGGATATGCGCAAGCGGCAGAGAGAGATAATGAAAAAAGCGGGGTATGAAATATGAATGCAAAAGAGCTGCTTAAAAAAGCGGATGAGGCCAAGAAACACGCGTACGCGCCGTATTCAAACTTCCGTGTAGGCGCGGCGCTGCTTTCGAAAAGCGGCAAAATATACGTGGGAGCCAACATTGAAAACGCCGCGTACAGCGTAGCGTGCTGCGCCGAAAGGGTGGCGCTTTACAGCGCCGTTATGAGCGGCGAGAGGGATTTCGAAGCTATAGCGGTAACATCCGATTCAGATATGATAACGACGCCTTGCGGCGTTTGCCGCCAGGCGCTGTTTGAATTCTCGCCCAAAATGGACGTGATATCTTCGAACAACGCTCTCGAATATGAGACAAAGAAACTGAGCGCAATGCTTTTAGGCGGATTTTCAGGCAAAGAGATGGGGAAATAATTTGGATACAAAGTCGGCCTTTATCGCCATAGTCGGCAGCCCTAATGTGGGCAAATCTACACTCGTCAATTACATGGTGGGGGAAAAAGTCGCGATAGTTTCAAGGAAGCCCCAGACCACAAGGAACAGGATAACCGGGATACTTACGGAAGGCGATTCGCAGATGGTGTTCCTCGACACACCCGGAATCCACACGCCCAAGGACAAACTCGGCGAATACATGGTAAAGACTGCGGTCGGCGCCCTTCAGGGCGTGGACGCGGTCTTGTTTGTATGCGATGCGGACTACGGCCTCGGAGAGCGCGATATGGGGGTATTACAGGAGCTTGGCAGATGCAGGGCGCCCGTAGTTGCCGCTGTGAATAAAATAGATGTTGCCGGGGTGGGCAAAAGCGCCTCTATCGCGGAAGAGATAAAGAGCGCGGGCATAGCGGATGTGTTTTTAATATCGGCAAAGACCGGAGAGGGCGTGGCAGTTCTCATGGATGCCCTTAAGCGGTATCTCGTTCCGGGGCCCAAGTATTACCCGGACGACTCGTATACCGATCAGGCGGAGCGCGTCGTTGCCGCCGAGATGATACGCGAGAAGGCGCTTAACATACTGCGTCAGGAAGTGCCCCACGGCGTAGGCGTGATGGTTGAAAAAGTTTCGCAGCGCGAGGAAAAGGAGATAACCGACGTCTCGGCTGTAATAATATGCGACAGGCCGGGGCACAAGGCAATAATAATAGGCAAAGGCGGGCAGATGCTCAAGCGTATAGGAACCGAAGCGAGGAAAGACCTGGAGATGCTTTTCGGTACAAAGGTGTTTCTCGAGTTGTTCGTTCGCGTTGAGCCGGGATGGCGCGACAGCAGGCGCGTTATGCACGAACTCGGATATGAATAAGGTGAGTGTTTGATAAAGACGAGCGCGATAGTAATAAGGACGGCGGATTTTAAAGACGCCGACAGGATGCTGACGCTGCTGACGAAAGACTACGGGCTGATGTCGGCCAAAGTAAAGGCAGCGAAGAAACAGACTTCAAAGCTGTTCTGCTCGTCGTCGCTCTTCTGCTGCGGAGAGTATGAGTTTTATGAAAAGGGCGGGTATTACGGCGTAAGGGGCTGCGAGATAACGCATTCGTTCCAAAAGCTCCCTGAAGATTACGGCGCTTACTCAGCGGCATGTTTTATCGCGGACGCTGCGGGAAAGGCGGCGCAGGAGGAATTTCCAGAACCAAAGCTGTACGCGCTCGTTATAAACGCTTTATACGCGCTGGAGACCGCTGCGGCTAAACCCGATATTGCCGTATGTTATTTTATACAGAGGCTGCTTTATATAGAAGGGTTATATCCGGCAATCGACGAATGCGTATTCTGCGGGAATACGAGCACAACGCATTTTTCCGCCGAGCACGGCGGCGCGGTATGCCCGGAATGCGCAAAGGCGCACGGCGCGGAGAGGATCGGCAGGGAATCTATAGAAGCGCTTAGATCGATGGCCGGCGTGCTGCCAAAAGATATAGGCAGGATACGCATAGAGGACGAAGCCCTGATAAAGCTGAAAAAGCTGCTGATATCCTATCTTGAAAACGCGCTGCAAAAGCCTTTGAAATCGGCAAAATATGTATAGAAACGCCGGCGGCGCGGCGAACCGTTTTTAGTTGACATGAACGTCTTATTATGATAAAATTTCGTTCTGTCGGTTGCTCGTAAAATTACGCCTTTTTCGGTTTGCATTGTGCGCCTGTAGCTCAGGTGGATAGAGCAACGGCCTTCTAAGCCGTGTGTCCGGGGTTCGAGTCCCTGCAGGCGCGCCATAGTATATATAGTTTTGTGGTGGGCGTAGCTCAGTTGGTTAGAGCGCCAGGTTGTGGCCCTGGAGGCCGTGGGTTCGAATCCCACCGCTCACCCCAATAATGAAAATTGGGGTTTACACCCGTAGATCCTTAAAATGTTTTGGGATGAACGATGGGGTGTAGCCAAGAGGTAAGGCACGGGACTTTGACTCCCGCATTCGCAGGTTCAAACCCTGCCACCCCAGCCATAAATTTTTGACCCACTAGCGAAGGTGCTTAATTGCCTTGTAGGCAATTAAGGCCCGAGGCGCAAACCAACGTGAAGGGCTTTTCGCCGAGGGTACAATGCTTGTAGGGAGCATGTATACTGGATAATAAAACTGTGTACAGTAAAGGCCCGAGGCATCGGCGATCGATAAATAAAAATTCCCTATGGGAAAAAATATATGACCCACTAGCTCAGGCGGTAGAGCACTTGACTTTTAATCAAGGTGTCCGGAGTTCGAGTCTCCGGTGGGTCACCAGAAAACCCCGATAAACACTGATGTTTCGGGGTTTTGTTATACTTAATAACGGGATTTTTAGCGAGTGTGCCACTATTCATGCCACTATTACCTGACTTGACCGCTTAATCCGTTTTTTCATGTACTCGAACGGTCAAAAC
>CAZJOS010000115.1:2598-8192 GCA_964547655.1 uncultured Christensenellaceae bacterium | reverse complement strand
AACGGCGCGATTGGAATAAGGTCAGGCGCCATCACCCTCCCCGCCCTCTCCTCTGCGCTCCATCACAAACATCCACCTTATTTATAATAAAAGAATACGCTATCTGCATCACGATAAGCTTATATTGCGCGATGCAGGGAACGACCCCCGTGTCGTTCCGTATGTTGATATCAATGATAGGAAGATAACAATCGCGGAACAACTTTTATTCGAATATATATGAGAAAAATCTTAATTAGTTAGAAAATAGATTCTTCACTGCGCCAAAGCTTCGTTCAGAATTTGTCACGCGCTAAAGCGCCACAGTAAATGAAAACACACCACCCTTCAGTCACCTACGGTGCCAGCTCCCCTCTAAGGGGAGCCTATGTGAGCACCATCAATGGCAGATGAAACGGAACAATAGAGCCTGCCCTGGAGGGAAGGTGGCGCGGAGCGACGAAAGGGTGGAGAACTACATGTAGAAAAGATTTTCATAGCAATGATATAACTGGTTTGGATTTCTGAAGATGACGAAATGGCGGAATAAGTTTAAACTAAATCAGGTAAACAATAAAACTAATAGTGTCATTCCGTCCACTGCGTAGTGAGGAGCGAAGCGAACGAAGAATCTTTTCTCTATGCGGCCCGCAGAACCGGCATAAGCCGGAAGGCTCCGGCAAGAGTCCTTATAGGGTTAATAAAAAATAACCCCGTTTATTCCGGACATATATAATATTATAAGCCATTGTAAATTATCACCTTTGCTGTTTTATTATGAGGAAAAATGTTGAGTTTTGTTAAATAATATAGTATATTAGTTCTATATTTCATATTCACAGCACTTATCGATCTGCTTTATTGACTCTATATACGATACACCATCTCAGCAAATATAAAGGAGACTTCATAATGGGAAAAGTTAATGTCGTCATCGTAGATACGACGGGCAACAAGGAACAAAAGGTGGGGCTTCCGGACGATATAAGGGCCGGTATAATCATGGTAAAGCTCATCGAGAAGATTAAGCTGCCCTCAGTCGGCCCCGACGGTAACCCTATAAGCTACAAGTTCATCCACAAAGTCACGGGGCGCCAGCTCCTCGAAACTCAGACCCTTTTTGAAGCGGGCGTTAAGGACGGGGACGTATTAAGGCTGCAGCCGGAAATAACCGCGGGGAATATGCGTGGATAACCGGATAGATCTCAGCGAGTCCGATTTTGCCGAAGACAGATACAGCAGGTTAAGGCTCATACCGTGGTGGGATCAAAGCCGCCTTTTAAGCGCCTCCGTAATGGTGGTAGGAGCGGGAGCCTTAGGAAACGAGCTTATTAAAAACCTCTCCCTTTTAGGCGTCGGTAAGATATTGATAATCGACATGGATACGATAGAGCATACCAACCTTACGCGTTCCGTACTGTTCCGCGCTAAAGACGTAGGGCAAAGTAAAGCCGAAGTCGCGGCGCAGCGCGCGAAGGATTTAAATCCCGATATAAAGACGGCAGCCCTTGTTTCCAACATAATAGAAGATATAGGTTTGGGCGTATTCCGCCGGATGGACGCAGTGCTCGGCGGGCTCGATAACCGCGAGGCGAGGCTTGCCATAAACCAGTCATGCTACAGGGTAAACGTGCCCTTTATAGACGGAGCCATAGAGGCCTTGAACGGATTCGCGCGCGTTTTTATCCCGCCGGACGGGGCGTGCTACGAATGCACTATGACCGAGGCCGACTGGAAGGATATAAACAGGAGAAAATCGTGCGCGCTGCTTACCAATGAGCAGATGGCCGAAGGGAAGATACCTACTACTCCCACGTCGTCTTCAGTCATCGCGGGGATACAGGTGCAGGAAATGCTCAAGCTCCTGCATAAAGACAGGGGCCTTCCCACGCTTGCAGGGAAGGGGTTCGTGTTCAACGGCCTTACCCACGATTCATATTTAGTCGAGTATCAGCGTAAACAAGGCTGCATGAGCCACGACACGTATGAGTCGGTAGAAAGCAGACCCTGGTCAGTAAGAAATATGACGCTTGCGGAGCTTCTTGGGGCAATAAGAGCAGAGATGGGCGCGGAGGCGGTAATAGACTTCGACCGCGATATCGCCACATACGCGCAATGCCAATGCGGCGAGAGGAAAGAGCTTTTTATGCCCGCCCATAAGCTTAAAGCGCAAACGCTCTTGTGCGGCAAATGCGGCAGGACCATGCTGCACGAGATAGCACACTCGGTTTCGGGCAGGGAGAGCTATCTCGATAAAACCTTGTTCGATATAGGCATGCCCCTTCTTCATATAGTTTCCGGAAGGAACAAAGATCGGGTCATACATTTTGAATTCTCAGCCGATGAAGCGGAAGCGCTCGGATGGCTGTAAATAAGGAGTGAGATATGACTGCAAGAATGCGCAGGCTGGCATCCGACTGGGAGCAGTTAAAACAGGAGTTCGCCGGCCACCGGTATATCTCCGTTGTTCCCGCCGAGGGAGACCCGCCGGAGAGATACAGGGTAACTTATCTGGTCAACGGCATATACCTGCTTCCCGACGGCACCGTTTCGCCTATAGGGCGGCATGAGGTCGAGATAACGCTTCACGCCGAATATCCGAGGTATAAGCCTATTTGCAGGATATTCACTCCTATCTGGCATCCAAATTTCCGCGACGGCCAGATATGCATTGGCGATATATGGGGCGCGGGGGAATCGCTTTCCGATATAATCATCAACATCGGCGATATGATACAGTATAAGTCATGGAACTCGTACAGCCCGCTGTCCGCCGACGCGGCGAGATGGGCAATTGAAAATAAACACCTCTTCCCTGTAGGCAATATAGAGCTTCGCAAAGCCGACTTTACGGGATCGAAAAAGAACGTGGAGATAGAGCTTTTCGATGAGCCCGCCGATACGGGCGCAATAGAGGAGCCGCCCGCGCAGGGCGGCGTTGTCGAGGGAAACGAGCCGTCCGGGCAGAGCGCGGTGCAGGGCGCAGCCTGGCCCGTGCGGGAGAGCGGCATTCCGGCGGCAAACGAGCCGCCGGTTATTAAGGATATACAGAGCGAAGCCCCGATACCGCCCGCCGAAGGCGAGGCGGGCGCCGCACAAGACAATAGCGCGCCTGTCGTCCCTGAGAACGAAACGCCTTTTATACCGTATGATCAGGCCGCGGCGGAACAGCCGCCGCCGGCGCCTCCCGCCGATCAGAACGACTTCGATATCACCGCGGAAGAACTCGCGGGCATAGTGTTCGTTCCTTCCGCCCAGCGCATGCAGAACTTACAGGTAAGCCTCGCGGGAAAGAAAAAGGTTAATTTCAAGACTATACTTGTAAAGGGCCTGCTGTGGGCTCTTATAGGCGCTCTTTTGGGGTTCGGAGTCACCGAACTTCTCACGGGCCACACAAGCGATACGGCCATGCTGCGTTTGCATGGGTATAACGACATTGCAGAGTATTCCGAAATATCCCATGATATCGACCAAATGGAGAGGGATTTCAGCGAGAAGTATAAGGATATAGATTATGATAACCTGTATAGCCTGGACCAAAGCACTCAGGACGCGATGCTCTCAGACTATTACGAGATCGAGAGCCGCAGAAGCGACCTTATATCGCAGTATATAGTGCTTGTGGATAAGTACGGCGATACGGCCAGATACGGCACGGCGCTGCAAACAAGCGATGTTCAGGGTCTGACGGATTCAACAGATAAAGTGATCATGCCCATAATGGAGAATGCGATAAGGCTTTCTTCGGGGTGCTGGTCGGCATTGCTCGCGTTATTCCTCGGCCTTTTGCTGGGGATAGGCGAGGGCGTATATTACGGTTCCAAGAGCAAAACGGCCAAATATGCCTTTATCGGCATGGGCGTCTCAATAGTATTGGGATTCGTCAGCGGATACCTTGCCCAGTGGCTTTATTCGCAGCTTTTGTCCTCCAACGCTTCCGAATTTATGAACGCGCTCGTGCGCGGCGCCGGCTGGTCTGTAATGGGCCTCGGCGTAGGGCTGGCCATAGGCCTTATAAAGCCGGGCACTCGCCGTATTATATTCTGTATAATCGGAGGCATGCTCGGCGCCTTTATAGGAGGGTTCATATTCAACTTTATTACGGTCGATCTGTCCGATACGGGCGTCCTGTCCCGCGGTATAGGCATTGCCATAATGGGCCTTTTAGTCGGCCTCGGCATCGGTCTTTTAGAGCAGTTTGCAAAAGTCGCGTGGCTTAAAGTCACCCGCGGCGAATTTGAAGGAAAGGAATACCTCGTATTCACCGGCACTACAAGCATCGGCAACAGCGGGAAGAATACCATAGTCTTATTCAAAGATAAGCTGGTCGGCCCCCATCACTGCGATATAGTGCTTGAAGGTGGGAGATACGTGCTTATCGATCAGGGCACTCCCATGGGTACCATAGTGAACGGTATGAGAATAAGCCGCCATATTCTTAAGAAAGGCGATGCGGTGGCAATAGGAAACTCGGTGCTGGTTTTCAACACGAAGTAATTTATGAGTACGCAAGAAGAAAGGCGAAGCAGTTACATGGTAAGAAAGCTCATATGCGTTTTAATATTTATATCGCTGCTCGCCCTCCCCGTTTCCTCATACGCCATACCTTTCGACGCCGAAGCGCTGTATAGCGCGGTCTTCGTAATATATCGGGGAGACAGCGAGGGGAGCGGATTTGCCATAGGCCGTGACCTTATAGTCACGAACGCGCATGTGGTCGAAGGGCACGGGAATATAATAGTATCTTCGTACAGCGGCAAAAGATACGCGGCGTCCGTAGCGGTAATAGATATAGACTTCGATATCGCGTTGCTGAAGGTAGAAGACGCGGACTTCCCTTATCTGGGTTTTGCCGACTCCGACAGCCTTACTATCGGCGAGGACGTTTATGCGATAGGCGCTCCGGAAAGCATGGCTTATACGCTTACCAAAGGCGTTTTGTCGGCAAAGGGAAGGATTATAGGCGGCTATGAATACTTGCAGGTAGATACCGCGCTCAACCCCGGCAACAGCGGAGGGCCGCTGCTGAGCGCCGAGGGTAACGTTATCGGGGTAAATACAATGAAGCTTGCGGGCAGCGAAGGCATAGGCCTTGCGATACCTTCAAACGTTGTACGCGGTTTTCTTGAATCGAACGGAGTGGAAGTATCGGGGCCGGGAAACGGGCCAAGCGCCACTCCCGCAGCTGAAACTACGGCTGCTGCCAAAATCCCCGGGAGCAGCGGGGGGTATGAGAAAACGGAAACAGCCAATTTACCGCCGGTATTCGTTTTGTTATTGGTGTTTTCCCTTGCGGCGAACGCGGTACTTGCGGCGCTGCTGATACTGAAGCGCAGGAAGACACTGGCCGACCGAAAGGAACGGACGGATTTTGATATCGATATACTCGAATGATCATAAAACACGGGAAGGTACGGTAGATATGACTGATCTTAAAGGTAAGATATGCCCTTTCTGCAAGACGGGTTTCAGCGAATCGGATGAAGTCGTTATATGCAGCGCGTGCGAAATGCCGCACCATAAAGACTGCTGGATAGAAAACCAGGGTTGTACGACGTTCGGGTGCCAGGGCACCGTACAGAACGCCGGGCAGACGCCCGGGGCAAATATGTATA
>CAZJOS010000115.1:0-2498 GCA_964547655.1 uncultured Christensenellaceae bacterium | reverse complement strand
CTCCGGCGCGCGTACACGCATACGTAGAAAGAACGACCGCTCCTCCGGCGCATGCGTACGCTCCCGTGGAGAATACGGACGCTCCTCCGGAGCATGTATATGCCCCAGTGGAAAGACCGGCGCCTCAACGGGCTAACGTATATACACCCGCGGCAAATATGTACGCCCCTCCGACAAACGTATATACACCCGCGGCAAATATGTACGCCCCTCCGACAAACGTATATACACCCGCGGCAAATACAGCGCCCCCTCAGGCGAATATAGGCGCTCCTTCAAACAGGATCTTCTGCGTAAAATGCGGGGCGCCGTGTGCGGCGAATGAAAATTTCTGTTACAGGTGCGGTACCCCGCTCGTTAAACAGCAGAGTATCCGGAACATATGAAAGTCATGATATATATAGGAGGCTGAAGTCTATGAAAGATAAAAAAGCAATTGACGCTGAGATCGAATTATCCGGAGAATCCGGGATAAAGGGAGGGAATGCGCAGCTGCCGGTGAATTATACCGCTGTCGGAACAGTGGAAAACGACGATGTCCGTATTTACATAAAGCAAAGCGCGTACAAAGAGATAGAAAAGTTGGCGCAGTCGGATAAAACAAAAGAACTCGGAAGCTTTCTTATTGGCGCCGCGTCGGAGGAAATGGGCAAGACGCACGTTGTCATAAGCGATATCGTAGAAGCGAAATATACCGACGCCTCCGTATCCACGCTTACGTTCACGCACGAAACGTGGAACTACGTACACAGTGAGCAAAGCAGGCTTTATCCTGATAAGAAAATTGTAGGATGGCAGCACACCCATCCTAATTACGGCATATTCCTGTCTAACTACGATATGTTCATACAGGAAAATTTCTTCAACCTCTCTTTCCAGGTGGCGTATGTGATCGACCCGGTTCAGAATATTCGCGGGTTTTTCCAGTGGAAAAACGGCAAGGTACAAAAGGTCGAAGGGTTCTACGTGTACGACGAGGTTGGCAAACCCGTAAAGGTCGAGCAGCCCGCCGTCAAAAAAGCTCAGGATACCGCTAAGTCCGCAAGATTTAAAAAACTTATCGCCGCGGCCCTTTGCGTACTTCTCCTCGCGTCGGCGGCGCTCACGGCTGCCGTGATAGTACTCGATAACAGCCGGAACGAATATATGAGGAGCAGCAGGGAAACGCAGGACCGCCTTATTAGCAGTATAGAGCAGCAGCAGGCGCAGATCGACGAACAAAAGGACACAATAGCGAGGCTCAAAGCTGAACAGTCAGGCTCCGCGGCTTCAGATGATCTAAATACCCGGATAGATCAGCAGCAGGATCTTCTGCGGCAGCAGGAAGACGAACTGAGCTCGATGAAAGCCCTTTTAAGCAAAATACAGACCGAGTCTAATGGCGTGGCCGTGGTCTTTACGAAATATATTGTAAAGAAAGGGGACAGCCTTACGTCTATATGTAATGCTTACGGGCTCGATTATGTCTCCAACAGGAAGATAATACTGTCTATAAACGGTATCAAAAACGAAGATCTGATAACTATCGGGCAGACGATACTGCTCCCCACGCCTTACAGCGTGCCGGGCAGCTTCAACGGCAACTGAAGATATAAATACGGCCTGAGATACCCGGTCAAAACGAATTAGCCGGTTATTTATAATCCCATTATCACCCGTTTCGCCCTCTCTCTCAGCGCTTCGTCGTGGAGCGCCTGCTCGAGGAACATACCGTGCTCCGCCCTTGTTTTAAGCGTCTCAAACGAGTACGTTATCGATTCCGCGTGGTCGAACGCGAGCCCTCCGCTTTCCACGGGCGATATATGCTGCATGCGCCCGCAAGGGAACATGACCGAGGGCCTTAGCGTCTCAGGCCCTTCGAGGACGTAGCCTATATAGCAGGATCCGTCTTTCTCATACTTTTTATATTCTTTTATCTCAAACCACGCCGTTTCCGCAGCGTCGTCGCCCGCTTTAGGCTTTACCAGCGAATAATCGGCAACGCTTATGTAGCTTACGGTTATCACCCGCTGGCGCGGGTCCCTGTCCGGCTTGCCCCACACGAAAACCTGCTCTGCGTATACTCCGGTGATGCCTGTTTCTTCTTCAAGCTCACGTGCCGCGCTGTCGGCTATATCCTCGGCGATGTCCAGAAACCCGCCGGGAAGGGCCCATTTGTCTTTATACGGGTAGGCTCCGCGCTTGATAAGAAGTATCTTCAGCGCTTCTCCGTCTACGGCGAACAGAGCCGTATCGGCCGCGGCCGCCGGGTTTTTATACTTCGAAGGGTCGTAACTCTTAAGTATCTCTTCCTCCTCTTTTGACGACGGGATATATGCCATGCTTTCCTCCTAATAATATACCTTATCTATTACGCCGCCGCCGAGGCACTCGTCTCCCATGTAAAGGACGGCATACTGGCCGGGCGTCACCGCGCGCTGACTGCAATCAAACTCTATATGCTCTCCGCCGCCGCGCTTCGATACGAATACTTTCTGGTCTGCCTGGCGGTAGCGGAA
>CAZJOS010000114.1:0-8193 GCA_964547655.1 uncultured Christensenellaceae bacterium | reverse complement strand
CCCCTTACCTCTTGAATGCCATTCAAGCGCTCTACCAGTTGAGCTACGCCCCCATAATATTTAATCGATAAGTGGTATTCTAGCAGATTTCATGTTTATTGTAAAGCGGATAGATTTTATTTAAAACAGTTTTATTAAAATTACTTTTCATCTTTGAATTATCTTTATGCCCGGCTCATTACTCTGAATGCTATAAAAAATAATCTGTCAATGCCGAAATTATCTGTTATACTGTTTAGTATAAAAATCTATAACGTATTGGGGGCTTTGTGACGGAAAAAAAGGTCAACGGTAAAATTAAAAAGCCCAACGCTTTTTTATACTACGGCGCCGCTTCTTTTTTCAGGTTATATTACCGTATGGTTTACCGCCATAAGGTAGACAGATCTGCAATGAAGGGTATTTATCCGCCGTACCTCGTGGTGGCGGGCCATAGCTGCTGGCTTGACTATATAATAAGCAGTATAAGCATGTATCCGGTACGTATGAACTTTGTGGGAGCTTATAACTTTTTCCGCGACAAAACTTTGAAAAAGATTTTTACTATAATGGGCGTAATACCAAGGCGCCAGTTTACCAGCGACACCGTCTCGATAAGACAAATGAAATACTGCACTGACAACGGCAGGGCGGTGGCGCTCTTTCCGCACGGCTGCCTTTCCAACGAGGGAAGGCCGGGCGGGTTTGCCATGCCCGGCATCGCAAAGCTGATAAAATTTTTGAATGTGCCGGTGGTCGCGGTGAAAACGAACGGGGGGTATCTTACGAGGCCGAGATGGTCGCATAAGTCGAAGCACGGGCGGCTGGAGACAACGGTAAGCCCGATACTTACTGTAAAAGACATAAAAGACCTGTCTCTAAATGAGATCTACAAACGGGTAATAAACTCTATAGACTTCGACGATTACAAATGGCAAAGAAAAAACATGTATGCTTACCGGGGCAAAGAACAGGCGGAAGGCGTGGAATACGTATTATACAAATGCCCAAAATGCGAAAGCGAGTTTACTCTGCGCTCTTCGGGAGACCGTTTATATTGCGAATCCTGCGGAAATGCCGTACGTATGAACAAATACCTGTTTTTTGAACCGGAAACTCCTGATACCGTTTTCTTCGACGGCATAGACAAATGGTACGACTATCAAAGCTCATGCCTCGAAGAGGAGATCGAAGACCCGGGGTTTGAACTTACGGCGAAAACAGAGCTTTTGTTCGCGGAGCCGGGGAAGTACGGGTACCAGCCTCAGGGCTGCGGCGTACTGCGGCTCACAAGGGAAGCGATAATATATGACGGCACGGTAAAAGGCGAAATGTCGCAGTTGATATTCCCGATGAAGAACATTCCTATGGTACCCTATGCCGCAAACGAATACATAGAGGTGGCGGCCCATGAAGATATAAACAGGTTTGTACTGGGCGACCGCCGGCAGATGATGAAGTGGGTAATGGCGGTAAGGCAGATACGCGACAAGTATTATGAAGAGTTGGATTGATATATAGCCCCAAATCAAAAGCGCCATATCGGCGCTTTTATATTGTCTGAAATGCCAGTACTTTTTTCATAGTGGTACTCCTTCCAAATTGCCTTTAAATCACGCAACGTTTTGAGAAGGCCCGGCCTGCGCAATAAAATGCTACTGCCAGCTTTAAGATTTATCGTTTTATGGCAAGCCCGGTATATTAATATATACCCTTGCCCTCCTATTCTAATCAGGCTAGAATTAATAAAATCGTAAAACGGACGTAAAAATATTATAAAATATGCCCGCAATCAACACATTGCTCATATCAGTTAAAGTTAAACTATAAATAAGATAAATATATGTTTTTATCTGTTGCTTATTGATTTATCCGCGATATTCTATTAACATGAATTGTCGGGGAAATCCGGCATCATAGCATAACGAAAAATTGCGTAAACCTGGAGGAACTTCAAATGCTGACATACAAAATAAACATAGCGGGCCTCGAGCGCGGCCTTCCCATTTGCCGCGTCACCGACGACCTTTACATAGCGGGCCTCGTTATTTTCGGCGACGTGGAGCTTACTGTAAAATGCGCGTCGGCTTTGCTTGCCGCAGCGCCCGAATACGATTATATGATAAGCCCTGAGGCCAAAAGCATTCCTTTAATATACGAAATGGCGCGGCAGAGCGGCGCAAATAAATACTTCCTCGCGCGCAAATCTCCCAAGCTCTACATGCGCGGGGTGTTCGAGTCAGACGTTGTTTCGATGACGACCGCAAACCCGCAAAAGCTGTATCTCGATATAGACGACGCCGAAATGATGAAGGGGAAACGCATACTTATAGTTGACGACGTCATCTCTACGGGCGAATCGCTCTTAGCCGTTGAAAAACTTGTGGAAAAAGCGGGCGGCATAGTCACCGGCAAAATGGCCATTCTTGCCGAAGGCGCGGCGCAGAACCGCAGCGACATACTGTTCCTGTCTCCCCTGCCGCTGTTTAACGCGGACGGCACTATAAAAAATCAGTCCTGATTTCGCATCTTTAAAACCCGGACATTATCAAAAATGCCGTGCCGTTTTGTGTTAAGTTTGTGTTAAGTATGTTGAATTAATCTTTATGATACGCTAAAATGTGAATGAAATATGAACAAAACCGGATTTCGTTGGTGCAGATAGATTCAGGGCGATCAGCCGTCAAATATCGTGATTCTCCTCAATTTAATACAGAAGTTCTGCATGTCCTTTATAGGCAATAAGCATGGGCTAACCCTGCTTTTTGATAAATAACGATAAAGGAGAAAGATCAATGGAGAAACTTTTCAAGCTTAAAGCAAACGGTACAACAGCATGGAGAGAGCTTATAGCTGGCTCAACAACGTTCTTTACAATGGTCTATATCATTTTCGTCAACCCGGCTATCCTGGGCGAGGTCCCCGGTTTTGATAAGGGTGGAATTTTTATAGCCACGATTATCGCTACTGTTATAGGTACTCTTATCATGGGTCTGTTTGCCAATGTACCGTATGCGCTGGCTCCCGGTATGGGGCTCAACGCGTTCTTTACCTACACGGTATGTTTCGGACTCGGGTTCACATGGCAGCAGGCGCTGACAATGGTACTTATCTGCGGTATCATAAACATCATCATTACCGTAACAAAGGTCAGGAAATCCATTATAAAATCAATACCCAAGTCGCTGCAATATGCAATTGGGGCAGGCATTGGGCTGTTTATAGCCTATATAGGTCTTAAAGACGCCAATATTATCAAATTTACTATCGACCCCTGGAATATCGTAAATGTTCCGGCGGACGTGGGTGGAACGGTTGTTTCCAACGGAGGGGCAGTACCTGCGCTTGTTAACTTTAATGGTGGAATTAACCCTATGGCCCTTATGGCTATAATCGGAGTAGTAATAACAGGCATATTGCTGGTAAAGCGCGTCAAAGGCGCAATACTAATTGGTATAATTGCAACAGCTCTTGTCGGGTGGCCTCTTGGAGTTACCAAGTATGACCCGTCAACAGCATATGCCATTAGCGATGTAAGCAGGACGGCTTTCCAGTTCGACTTTGCGGGGCTTTTCGCAGATCCTTCAAAATTAATAATTGTAATAGTAACGGTCTTTGCATTCTCCCTTACCGACACGTTCGACACGATAGGAACGTTTATCGGTACGGGCCGCAAGACGGGTATATTCGACGACAAGGATGAAGCAGCCCTGTTTGAAGGTAAAGGCTTCAAATCCAAGATGGACAAAGCGCTCTTTGCCGACGCTACTGCGACGTCCATCGGTTCGCTCTTCGGCACCAGCAATACTACAACTTATATAGAGTCCGCGGCAGGCATCAGTGAAGGCGGCAGAACCGGTTTGTCGTCTGTTTTCACAGCTGTGTTGTTCGCACTCTGTGTCTTCCTCGCGCCGTTTGCCGGTCTGGTTACAGTTGCAGCTACAGCCCCCGCGCTCATAATCGTCGGTGTGTTAATGGCTGAACCGCTCAAGAACATACATTGGACAGAAATAGAAGAGGCGCTGCCGGCTTTCCTTACCATAATTATAATGCCATTTACGTACAGCATTTCGAACGGTATTGCGTTCGGTTTCATATTCTACGTTCTGACAAAGGTATTCCGCGGCAAAGCAAAGGAAGTTCATCCCCTTCTCTATGTGTTCGCTGCATTATTCCTGGTTTACTTTGTCGCCATGGCGATATTGAAGTTGTAAAATAATGTTTACATCAGTGCCAACTAATAAGAGCGGAGCCGGCAATGCGCCGGCTCTTTTCTATACCCCTTCAAGATCGAACGGGGGCGTATATTCTTCTTTCGCGCTGCTTCTCTGCTGAACGAATCCGCTGCTGAGCCCCAGCCTCAGCGCTTCTTTAACGACGCACTCGTATTCGTACGTAGTAACCCTGCGGTTTATCCCGCAGTGCTCCGTTGCCCTGAATGCGGGCGTATACTGGCTCATCAGGCTCAATAGAAATTTATCTTCCGGCAGGTTATTGCTTATCCATCTTAATATATCGATAGAGTCTTCCCTGTGCCCCGGCAGAACCATATGGCGTATTATGACTCCTCTTTGCATTATGCCCTGTTCATCGTATTCGATTGCGCCGGTTTGCCGGATCATCTCTTTCACGGCTGCCGAAGCGATATCGAAATAGTCTTTCGCTTTTGAATACGCCTGCGACAGCTGCGGGCTGAAATACTTTATATCCGGCAGGTATATACCGACATATCCTTCAAGCGCCCTTATTGCCTCGATACGCTCATACCCGCTCGTGTTGTATACAACTGGTACGCGCAGCTTCGGCTTCGCTATGTCCAGCGCCCTGAGTAATCCGGGAAGATATTGCGCGGCTGTAACGAGGTTTATGTTGTGTACGCCCTTGCCCTGCAGCTCGAGGAATATGTCTGCGAGCCTCTCCGGCGTTACCTCCCTGCCGTATCCTTCGCTGCTTATCTTATAGTTCTGGCAGTAGCAGCACTTAAGGCCGCAGCCGCTGAAGAATACCGTACCGCTTCCCTTTGTCCCGCTTATGCACGGCTCCTCCCAGTAATGCGGCGCAGCACGCGCTGTCTTTATTTCGCTGCCGCTGCCGCAATATCCCGGCCTGGTATTCCTGTTTACTCCGCATTCCCTCGGGCACAGGTTGCAGGGGCTCGTCGAAAGCATTCCGCCGCCCTCAGCCGATCAGCTTTGATATGCTGTCTTCACCGACGTTTACCAGCAGCTTCCGGCAGTGCTCAAGTATCTCTTCTTTCGACTCTTCCGGGTGTTTCGAGTATTCGGAGCGCACGTGGCCTTCTCCGAACAGCGCCTCGGGCGCGGAATAGACGCCGGTAGCCCAGCCGTAAGGCTCGCCTGCTTTGTTGCGCTTCTGCTCAAAACCCCTTATGGTCAGGTACGTCTGCATCTGCAGTGCGGTAAGCACACCTTCAAACCCTTTCTCGCCGCCTTTTTCGAACCCGGCCCGGCGCTTTATCTCAAACGACGGGATGAGTTCTCCGCCGGGAAACAGCTCCATAATGATTGCGCTTTTTCGAGGCGCCAGCCCTTCCTCAAAAAGCGAGTCGAAGTCGTAACCGTTGCGCCGGTAATTGGCGAATACAGGATACCACTTCTTCGAGATATATCCCGCTTTCTTCTGAAACAGCTTGCCGTAGGCTATATTGCCTTCGGCGGCTATATGTTTTCTCCAGTCCCAAGGGTCATGCTCGGCGTCGTCACTAAACCAGCTTTCGCCGCGTGTGATCTCCTCAACCGAGAAGCCCGGCACGGCGCTTTTAAACAGCGGTATGAACCCGATATCCTCTATAAGGGCGCAAAGCTCTTCCTTCGTATTTATTTTCGGCAGTTTTATCATGTTGTTTTCAGTCCTTTCCGCAAAAGCTGCGGTATGTTTCTAATTGCTTTTTCAGGAGCTCATAGGCCTTCAAATGATACGGGCAATTTTCTTCGCACTGCCCGCACTCCGTGCAATCGTCTATCTTCTCCATTCCTTCCTGCCACTCGGGAGTCGTAAACAGGCTCGGAAGCGAGCGGGCAAGAAGCTTGTCCATCCTCGCGGCCGTAGATATTTGTATCCCCGCCGGGCAGGGCATGCAGTAGCCGCAGCCCCTGCAGAAGTTGCCGCTCAAATCTTCGCGCTCTTTTTCGATCTGCGCGAGCAGTCCTTCGTCAAGCAGCGGGGGGTCGGCCTCCAGAGAAAGTATCTCCTCAAGCTCCCTTTTCTTCTCTATCCCCCATATCGGAACAACGCCCGGAAAAGAATCTATGTAGCCAAACGTAGCCTTCACGTTGCGTATGAGCCCTCCAGCCATAGCTTTCATCGCGATGAATCCTATATCCTTCTCCCCGCACAGCCTCACTATCTTTTCTTCCTCCTCAGTCGCAAGGCATGAAAAAGGATACTGCAATGTCTCATACAGGCCCGACAAGACCGCTTTGTTCGCAATTTCCTGCGAATGGCTCGTTATGCCGATATGGAGGGCCATCCTTTTTGCTTTTGCTTCCGATATCGCGTCGTAAAGCCCGTCTTCCCCGCCGGGCACGGGCAGGAACGAAGGGTTATGCAGTTGATACAGGTCTATATAATCTGTGTTCAGGCTCTTTAAGCTCACGCTTAAATCAGCCCAAAACTCTCCGGCGTCCTTTGCCATCGTTTTCGTGGCTATAATAACTCTGTCTCTCATGCCCTCAAAAGCCCGGCCAATCTTTTGCTCGCTGTCGGTATACGCACGGGCGGTATCAAAAAAGTTGACTCCGCTGTCGTAAGCTTTTCTCAAAAGACTCACGGCCTCGCCGCCGCCTATACGCTGTATCGGTATGCACCCGAAAGATACCCTCGATACAAGAAGGCCTGTCCTTCCCAGCCTCGTCTTCTTCATGATTTCTCTCCGTTTCCGCTATTCGATCATATCATTTATTTATAACTCCAAAGCGCTTATATGGTCAACGTCTTTCGTGTTCTTCCTCATTATGTTAATGTTGTTCGCCTCCGATATCTTTAAGCCGCCCAGCAGAAAAATAGAACATCCCGCTAAGGATGTTCTATAAGGTTTTATCCGTACATCAACTGAACGTTATGGTCACAGGTTCGGAATCGAAGATAGTATCCCAACCGTCTGTTTCAAAGATGTGGAAACTGCATTCCATCTCTTCGATAGTATCTATGTCGTTTTCTTCAAGGTCGCTTTGAAGAAACGTTATAGTGTCGAACGCCTTTTTGCCGGCTGCGACTTTACATGAAAATATGGGGTTCATCATAAAGCCGTTTATTGAAACGTCTCTTAGTTGTACGGTGGCGCTTTTATCGGTATTATTTTCAATATAGACATAAACGTCTGCTCCCCAGAAACTATTTTCGCTGTCCACCTTCTTAACGACTATCTTAAATCCCTTTTCATCGAGCGCTACAAATCCGCTGTCATCAACAGCTTGTTCGGCAGATTCTGCGGAAGTGGTTATAGTTACCGTTTCCGAGTCAAATATTGTGTTCCATGTATCGGAATTGAACACATGAAATTTAAGCTCTACAGTCTGAATGGTATCTATACCGGCCTTTTCAAGGGTCGACGACATAAAGGTTATATCGTCGTTTGCCTTCTTTCCGGGTGCAACGTTGCTTGAAAAGATACAATCAGTCATAATTCCGTTGATGGAGCAGTCTCGTACCTGCACTGTCACAGATGTGACACTATTATTTTCTACCAAAACTTTAAGCGAAGGGCCAAACATGGAATCCATATCGAGAGACTTAAGAGTAACGACTATCCCGCTCTTGTCAATCAACACCTGCTCGTCTACGGTTACTTCAGCCGGAACATCGATAACCGGTTCTGGCTCTGCCGTCGGTTCGATTTGTATTGCTGATGTATCTGCCGCATCCAAATTTGCGGTGTTTACTGTTGTATTCTCAGCAGGCTGTTCATTATCAGTTTTCATATTTGGGCTGCATGATGAAAAAATGATAGTCAATATACAAAGAAACAGCGCAATAACAGTCTTCCTCATAATATTCCTCCTATGTATTATTATCTTGGTATATACAGTCTTAATAAATTATACCATATATCGACCTTTTTATACAACAACTAAAAAACCAATACTGTCAATCGCTACCATTGGCATTACGTTCTAAGTCAAGCAGCTTTTCCTTGATACCGAGCCCTCCGGCAAACCCTGTAAGGCTCCCGCCCGATCCTATCACCCTATGGCA
>CAZJOS010000113.1:4831-8227 GCA_964547655.1 uncultured Christensenellaceae bacterium | reverse complement strand
CTTTATTTTTTACCGGGGTCTTCGCGACGACCTCTATCTTGCCTTTCCAGTCGTAGTGAAGCCTTAAACTCTCTTTACCGTAATCCATATTTTCTACCTCAAAATCATTTGTATAATGGTCATACCAATAATATCACATGTATATATTAACGGCAATAATATCAGTTACGTATAATTCGATATGAGCGGTAATTGTGATAGATTATTGCGATATTTCATCAAACCGCTTTATAATGCTACCATATGCTATAATTTTAAATATGCGTGGTAAGATTGTTCGACATATCATTAAAAAAGTGTTATCATATACTGATTAATTTTATTGAGGTTGATAATGTTAAATCCGCCAAAAAGAACAAGGCTCTACGAAGATATAATGGACCAGCTTGTTAATTTGATAAAAGAGGGTTCGCTTAAACCGGGGGATAGGCTTCCCACCGAAAG
The DNA here is from genome assembly GCA_964547655.1 of uncultured Christensenellaceae bacterium. Lineage (GTDB taxonomy): Bacteria > Bacillota > Clostridia > Christensenellales > SZUA-584 > DTFZ01. Next base: position 7,783 of record CAZJOS010000113.1, on the reverse strand, counting down.
AAAACTTGCAGAGGATTTAAACGTAAGCCGTACCGCAATACGCGAGGCTCTCCGTTCTCTTGAAACGATGGGCTACATATATTCCAAAGTGGGCGAGGGAACATATATAAATGAAGTTACGCTTAAAAACGTCATGGATCCCTTTTCAACGTTGCTTTCACAAAATGGCAAGCTTATAATGGAACTTATTGAAGTCCGTATTCTGCTTGAAACCGAAATTGCTCGTCTGGCTGCCAAGCGAATTACTCCATTAAAAACAGACACCATACAGAAGACGCTGGACGATATGCAAAAAGAAATAGACAGCGGAAATAATGGAATAAACGCAGAAAACGCATTCCATAACTCACTGGCCGCTGCGGCTGAAAATGAGGCAATGGGGCTCATACTTGATATGTGCGGAGACCTGCTGTCAAAGACACGCGAGGCGACTCTTAACATCCCCGGTCAACCTAAAAAAACTCTGGCTGACCACGCAAGTATCTTCGATGCGGTGCGGAACGGCGATTCAGATCTTGCCGCCCAACGCATGAAGCAGCATTTAAGTGACGCACGGCAAAACTACATATCTAATTACTATCAAAAGAAATAATAAGTTTCCTTAATAGAATTAATGCGTAAAATAATAAAATTAGCTCTGTAATTTTTTTGTAAACGCACTTCTGTGACGATATAAATTTTGTTTTTCAACCATGTGGCTCTGTTCGATACCGCTGGAAAGGGGCTTCAGGCTTGACGCAGCTTTAAAGCAAATGCTTACGGCTTGATGAAATTATGAATCTATATTAAATCATCAACGCGGGCAGATAGGTTGCAAAATTCAACAGCCCTCTCTCCGCCAAAAAAGCTGATACCTGTTCGGATATCAGCTTTTATCTTGTGTTGAAATATTGATTCTAACCGGCCTGCCCTTTCAGTCTGTCAATCCATACCCAAATTCAAACAGCAAATCTGGGTTCGCTTTACCTATATCATTTACCGTTTTATACCACGGCATGGGCAGTTTGCCCGTAAACGAGGCTTCTCCCGTAAGCACCGCCGCTATGCCGCCGCCCTCGGTGCCCGGCAGATAACTCATCACCACAGCGTCCCATCCGTCGATATAGTCGCTTATTATTACATTGCGCCCGGCAATTATGACGGTAACGACGGGCTTGCCCATGCTTTGCGCTTCGGCGATAGCCGTCTCGTTATCAGGAAGGCCCAGGCTGCCTGCCAGCGAAAGGTCCGCCGTATCTCCTTCGTACTCGGCGTAAGGCTTCTCCCCTACGGCCAGCAAAACTACGTCCGCCTCGCCTGCCCGGTTTTTGTCTGTTATTATCTCGAGGCCGTATTGTGAGGCGCATTCATTCAGCCCTTCCAGCAAAGACGTCCCCGGCGTCAAATCTTTATCGGGAATGCCCTGCCAGCTGAGCGTCCAGCCCCCGCACTGCACCCCGATATTATCAACAGCGGGCCCGGTAACGTATATCTTCTGCCCCTGCTTAAGCGGGAGTATGCCGTTATCGTTTTTGAGCAGCACCTGCGATTTTTCCACGAGTTTCTTAGCTATTTCGCGCCCCTGCGCGCTGCCAAGTTCGTCTATGGTTATATCGGCATTATCTAGGTACGGGTCTTCAAACAATCCAAGTTCGAATTTTACCGTAAGTATTCTCGATACCGCGTCGTCGATCCTTTTCTGCGGAATCATGCCGTTTTCCACTCCGCTAACTATGGTGTTTACGGCATCGTTATAACTATACGGTTCCATGAGCATGTCTACGCCCGCGTTGACGCACGCAGCTACCTTGGCTTCAAACGTGGGAGCATCGATGCCGCTCACGCCTTCCCAGTCGGATACGACAAACCCTTTAAAGCCGAACTCGTTCTTCAATACGTCCGTCACAAGGTATTTGTTTTCGTGCATCTTAAGCCCGTTATACGAGCTGAACGAGACCATCACGCACTGCACGCCTTCGTCGATTAGCCGCTTATAAGGCGCGAGGTGCAGCGCCCTGAATTCTTCCTCGCTCATGGCTGCGTCGCCGCGGTCTATAAGAAAATCTCCTTCGCCGGTGCTGTATGCCGCTCCTCCGTCGCCGGCGTAATGCTTGGCCGTGGCGAGCACTCCGCCCTGCTGCTGGCCCTTAAGGTATGCCGATGCCAGGCTGCTGACTATTTCGGGGTCGCTGGACATGCTTTCATACGTGCGCCCCCATCTCGGGTCCTGCGCCACCGCAACACACGGCCCGAAGTTCCACAGTATTCCGGTGAGCTTCATCTCCTGGGCAACGTACTCCCCCATCTGCTCAGTAAGCATAGGGTCGTTTGCAGCGCCTATGCCTATATTCTGAGGGAATATGACCGCGCCGTAGAGGGTGTTGTGCCCGTGCACCGCGTCTGCTCCGTAGATAAACGGTACTTTTAAGTCTCTTGAAAGCGCGGCCTCCTGATATCCGTCGATAGCATTGTTCCAGTTTTCCACCGTGTTGTTATTGTCGGGAACGGAACCTCCGCCGCTCAATACCGAGCCCAATCCCAATGAAACCATATCACTGTCGCTAACAGCGTATTGTTCGCCCTGTACCATCTGCCCCGCCTTATCGGCAAGGCTCATCCGCGACAGCAGATTGCTTACGCGCTCCTCAGTCGTATATGATGGGTCAAGATATATTTCAGCAGGATTATCAATCTGTGTCTGTTCGGTTGCCGACGGCGATCCCTCCGGCGTCTGCTGATTGCATGCGGATATATTCAGTATCAATATAAAGCAGATCGATATGACTATCAGTTTTTTCATGGTCTTCTCCTTTTCAACTGGTATATTGCTCCATTCAAGTGTATAGTTTCACTTTACGAAAGTCAATCTCTTACATAACGAAACTTACGAAACTGATATAGAGCGGGATCTATTTTTTCCGGCGTTAATGCAAACCGATGAGACTTGATGTATACTTATTAATAAATATATAC
>CAZJOS010000113.1:0-4731 GCA_964547655.1 uncultured Christensenellaceae bacterium | reverse complement strand
CCGGCGTTAATGCAAACCGATGAGACTTGATGTATACTTATTAATAAATATATACATATTTACACCGGGAGGCATTCAAATGTCAAAATGGTGGCAGAACAACGTGATCTATCAAGTATACCCTCGCAGCTTCGCTGACTCCAACGGTGACGGCATAGGCGATATTCCGGGGCTTATATCTCACTTGGGCGACATCAAAGACCTTGGCGCAGGCGTCATATGGCTTGGCCCGGTATACCGTTCACCCGACGCCGACAACGGTTACGATATAAGCGACTACCGCGATATAGACCCAAAGTTCGGCACCATGGCGGATATGGGCAGGCTTATAGAAGAGATGAAACTGCGCGGCATGAGGCTAGTCATGGACCTTGTTATCAACCACACTTCCGACGAACACGAGTGGTTTCAAAAGAGCCGCGATAAGAGCAGCCCATTTCGCGATTATTATATCTGGAAACAGGGAAAGAACGGCAAGCCTCCGAACAACTGGATAAGCCTTTTCGGGGGGAGCTGCTGGGAGTTCGACGAAAAAAGCGGCGAATATTACCTTCACCTGTTCGCAAAAAAGCAGCCCGACCTAAACTACCGCAACCCCAAAGTGATGGAAGAGATAAAGGGCATAATGCGCTTCTGGCTGGGTAAGGGGGTATCGGGGTTCCGCTGCGACGTTATCAACATCTTATATAAGAGTTCTTTTAAAGACAGCAGTAAGCTGATCGTGAAAGGGGAAGAATACTACGTCTCACAGCCGCGCAATCACGAGATACTGCGCGAACTGCGCAAAGACGTTTTAAGCAGATACGACTGCTTCACAGTCGGCGAGACCGTGTTCGTTACGCCCCAAATGGGCAAGGAACTCTGCGATGAGAGCCGCGGGGAACTCGACATGATATTTTCGTTCGAGCACATGGAGACTGACCAATATTTCGTAAAGTGGTTCAAGCGCGGGTTTAACGCCGGGCGCTTCGGGAAGACGATAGCCGTCTGGCAGAACGCTCTCGAATGGAACGCCAACTACCTTGAAAACCACGACCAGCCGAGAAGCGTTTCGCGCTTCGGCGACGATAAAGAATATTGGGCCGCTTCGGCAAAAATGCTTTGCGCAATGCTGCTTACCCTGAGCGGCACGCCTTTTATATATCAGGGCCAGGAAATAGGTATGACGAACTTCGATTTTACAGGCATGGATCAGATACAGGACGTCGAATCCATCAACATCAACGAGTTTGCCAGGAAGCTGCATATCCCCAAGGGTTACCGCTGGAAGATGATACAGCGCTCGTCCCGCGATAATTCCCGCACACCCATGCAGTGGAGCGCCGAAGAAAACGCCGGGTTCACCGCGGGAAAGCCGTGGCTCGGCATAAACGGCAATTACAAACAGATAAATCTGGCGGTTCAGAAAGAAGACCCGGATTCGGTGCTAAGTTTCTATAAAAAGATGATAACTTTGCGCGCGGGCAGCGACGTTTTTAAGTACGGCACATTCCGGCTTGTAAAGGCGTCAAAGCATCTGTTTATATATGACCGTGAAAAAGGCGGCGTAACTTACCGGGTGCTGCTGAATTTCGGAAAACGGAAGGCGAAAGCACCCTGCAGCGGTTCGGTGATAGTTTCAAACTACGGCGGCGCTGAATACAGCGGCGAGCTTAAGCCGTATGAGGCCGTTATTATGGATATAACGAAAACCTGAGCAAAGGAGCGTTAACTGTGATAGAAGAAAGAGAAAAGGTGTTCCGTCTAACCACCAAAGAAACCAGCTATTGGTTCCGCGTTACCGGGTTCGGGCATATCGAGCATATCCATTACGGAGAACGTTTAGCCGATCAGGACCCCGAAGGGCTCATATTGAAGCGTACGTCTCTTCCCGGCAGCAGCGTCGTCTACGACCCGGAAGATCCGACATACTGCCTTGACAACATGTGCTTCGAATGGTCTGGCATAGGCAAAGGCGATTACCGCCATTCACCGGCGGAGATGAAGATGCCCGACGGCAGCTTCGCGTGCGATTTCGTGTACAAGTCTTACCGCATACTTAAGGGAAACGTTCCGATGGAAACGCTCCCCTGCTCATATAGTGAAGACGAAGAGTGCGATACTCTGGAAATAACGCTCAAGGACGTTTCAAATAATGTAGAGTTGCTGCTCTTTTATAGTGTTTACGAAGAAACCAACGTTATTACCCGCCGGGCTGTTCTTATAAACCGAAACGATAAACCTCTCGTCATACGGCGGCTGATGAGCATGATGGCCGACATCCCGAACCGCGGCTTTCGTTTCGTCACTTTCGACGGCGGCTGGATAAAGGAAGCGCACAGGCACGAGCGTACTATAGAATGCGGTATCTATATCAACAGCTCGACTACGGGCGCGAGCAGTAACAAACATAACCCCGGTTTCCTGCTCGCGGAAGCCGGAGCTACCGAAGAGTACGGAAGGGTTTACGGCTTTAATCTCGTTTACAGCGGCAACCATTACGGCGCTGTGGAACTCTCCGACCAGCAGCTGCTGCGCGTATTGATAGGCATCAATCCGCATTGCTTTGAATGGAAGCTGTATAAGGACGGGAAGTTTGAAACACCCGAAGCGGTCATGACGTTTTCGTGCAAAGGTTTCAATGGGTTATCAGATAATTTTCATGATTTTATAAACAGCCATATAGTTCGCGGCGAATGGAAAGGGAAAGAGCGCCCCGTGCTCGCAAACAACTGGGAGGCGACTTTTTTCAAATTCAGCCAGCGCAGCCTGCTCAGCCTTGCCCGCAGGGCAAGGCGCCTCGGTATAGAGCTTTTCGTGCTGGACGACGGTTGGTTTGGCAAGAGGAACGACGACAACGCGGGGCTCGGGGACTATAATGTAAACAGGAAGAAGCTCCCCCGCGGCCTTCCGCATTTCGCGGAGAAGATAAAGAAGAAAGGCATGGCGTTCGGCCTGTGGTTCGAGCCGGAGATGGTGAACGAGGACAGCGATCTTTTCCGCGCGCACCCCGAATACGCTGTGCGCACGCCCGGCAAAATGCCGGCGCTGGGGCGCAATCAGCTCGTGCTGGACTTGTGTAACCCCGAAGTACGGGATTATATAGTAAATTCCGTCGGGCAGATTCTCGATGAAGCGGATATCTCATATGTAAAGTGGGACATGAACCGCCACATAAGCGACACGTATTCACCGCTGCTTGAAAACCAGGGCGAGTTCTTCCACCGGTATATAATGGGGCTTTATGACGTATTGGAACGCATATTCCGCCCGCGGCCTCATATACTGCTTGAAAGCTGCTCTTCGGGCGGCAACCGGTTCGACCTCGGCATGCTCTGCTATTCGCCGCAGGTATGGGCTTCCGACAATACCGACCCGATAGAGCGTCTGAAGATACAGGGCGGATTATCATACCTCTATCCGCTCTCCACAATGGGCGCGCACGTGTCGGAAGCGCCGCACCAGCAGACGCTGAGAAATACGCCTCTTACCACAAGGTTTAACGCATCCTGTTTCGGCTGCCTCGGCTACGAGCTTGATTTAAAATACCTGACGCGCGTGGAGAGAAAAGAGATAAGGGAACAGATAGCGTTTTATAAAGAGCATCGCACAACGTTCCAGTACGGAAGGTTCAGCCGTCTTCCGGCGCTAAAGAATAATAAAATCCATTGGCAGAGCGTTTCGACCGACGGCAGCGAAGCAGTCGCCGGGTTCTTTCAGACACAGGCAAACGCCAGCGAAGGTTACGATTTCCTGCCGCTTACAGGCTTCGACCCGGGCAGCAAATACTCGGTGAGCACCCGGCCGCAGAGCTTGTTCATAAAGCGCTTCGGCGGGCTCGTTAAACACATACTTCCCGTTGCTCTTGACCCCGAAGGGCTGGTGCTTCGCACTATAGGCAGGTTTTACCGCCTGACAGACTGCGTGGAGAGCTACGAGTGCAGCGGCGACATGCTGAACTTAGGGCTGCGCCTTAATAACCAGTTTAACGGAAACTATTATAACGAGCATACCCGGCTGCTCGGGGACTTCGGGTCGAACCTGTACGTTATAAAGAAACTGAACTGAAAAAAGAAGCTGCTTTACTTCATAGCAGCTTCTTTTCTTTAGCCTTATTATTTAATTTCGGTTATATCGCCTCTGGCGGCTATATCCGCAACCATCTGGCCATATAACTTTTTATCAATTTTATATTTCCAGAGGTATACGAGATACCCTAATACGATACAGACAAGCGGCAGAATAAACATTGCAAGTTTCAATTGAGTAATTCCCTCCTGCGTAACGGGTATTCCAAGCGTATCTGCTTCGTTTATCCCAGAACTAATCAGCGTCCATGTCATCACGCCGGTGCCTATAGCGCCGCCTATCTTATTAATAAGAGGCTGAACCGAGAACGTAACCGCCTCATTGCGTTTGCCCGACTTCCATTGCCCATACTCAATGGTATCGGTCAGGAACATCAACATAAGTATTTGAATAAATGCTTCTCCGACAAATAAAAGTACTCCTGCAATACCTATAGGTATTAAATTCATCGGTGTAAAGAAGAACAGTAAATAGCCCGCAATTACGAATATCGTGGCTGTGGTATACAGCTGCTTGCGCGTATACCGTTTGCTGAACATCGGGAATACAAGCAGAGCACCGATCTGAGAAACACCTACAACGGCGGCAAATATTGGGTACACATTTGCATTTCCATAAGCATAAGCGATAAAGTGATATCCAAGATTTGTGGTTGACATATAC
>CAZJOS010000112.1:0-8240 GCA_964547655.1 uncultured Christensenellaceae bacterium | reverse complement strand
GCCTGCCAGCCCACGCCGGAGAAAGCGGTTGTTATCGGCAAGGGCGGCGAAGCATTTAACGAAAAGATTTCTCAGACCGCCTCGCCCGGAAAAACATACGACGCGCCCGAAAACTGGGTTGAAACGCTGGACGGCCTGTCGGATAAATTAATAATCGAGCTGGACGCTTCAGTAGAGATCCCCGATACCGGAGCTTTGCCTGTCGTACAGATAGAGCCGGTCGAGATAACGCAGGAAGACGCGGACCGTTTGATGGACGTATTGATAGGCGACGCTCCGTTGACAATGCAGGGGGCCGGATATACGAGGAGCGAGATATTAGAATATATCGCGACGGTACAAAAAGATATCAACGACCCGAATTCGGATTTTAACCAGGTTGTAGAAAAGGGAACTGAAGAATACGAACGGGGATTAGCGGAATTGCAGGCGGAGCTGAAAGGCTGGCAGGAAGCGTTAAAGACCGCTCCTGAAGAGATAGAGCCCGAAGAGGTGTCAAGAAAATTCGAGCTTATAAGCGAAGGAACAGTCGAAGACTACTGGCAGATAGAAGGATACCCGAAACTTGAAAACACGAGGTCCGCATATCTCAGTATAAGAAAACCGGCCAGCGCGCCCTTTTACTTTGAAAGCGTCTCTTTCTTTAAGAACCAGCCGTTCACCGTATTCAGCGCGAATACCGAAAACCTGGACGGCGTCACTATATCGATAGATGAGGCCGAAATTATAGCCCGGGATTTTCTTGAGAAACTCGGAATGAAAGACATGCAGGTATCTATTACCTGCTCATCTTATAAAAAGGCATTCGCAAAGAAAAACATATACGATTCTCCCCGGTGTTATGTGTTTTACTTCACGAGAAACATTGAAGGCGTCCCGATCGTTTATCAGGAATCAAGGCTCGATGACGAAGCTCTGGCAAAACAGTACGCGCCGCTGTGGGGGCAGGAAAGCGTAAGGGTCTTCGTAGACGATACGGGTATAATCGGGTTTAATTGGGGGTGCCCCTTCAGGGTAACAAAGGTGCTCAATGCCAACGTTGAGATACTGCCGTTCGATGATATCAGGAAAATATTAAAAAAAGACATCGCGATGAAGTGCGACGTTGTTACCGGAAATGCCCCGGGGATAATACAGCGCAGGATCCATATAAACAGAATAGTTTTGGGCCTGACGAAAGTCGCTAAAAAAGATTCTCCCGGTCAATTTCTCCTCATCCCGACATGGAGCTTTTTCGGTTACGAGACGGATAAATACACCGGGCAACAGCCGGGCTGATGTTATCTGGATGAAAACAACGAACATATAGAGGAAGCCATCGGAAGGAGCTTTTTAACAATAAACGCAATAGACGGGAGCATCATCGACCCGGCGCTGGGATATTAGAGCCTCCGCCCAGGACGCCGATATTATAAGAGCTGCGGGCAGCATGCAACTCACTGCATTCATGCGGCCCGCAGCTTTTATCTCTATCGGAGATCCCCGTTTATCAGAACTGCACCTTTACGTTCTCTCTCTCTTCAGCGCCCGCCACCTCAAACATGGGCTTTCTCGTAAACCTGAACATTCCGGCTATTATGGCGCTGGGGAACGACTCTGTCTTTATGTTGTACGACTTCACGACCGCGTTGTAATACTTCCTCGAGTTCGCTATTTCGTCCTCTATGCGCGAAAGCTGCCCCTGTAGATCAAGAAAGTTTGTGTTCGCCTTTAAGTCGGGGTAGCTTTCGGCGAGCGCGAACAGATTTTTCAATGCGCCCGCAAGTATGTTCTCCTTTTCCACCCTGTCTTCCATCGACGACGCCGATACTGCCATGTTCCTCGCGGATATAACGCTTTCGAGGGTGCTCTTTTCATGTTTGGCGTATCCCTTTACCGTCTCCACGAGGTTCGGTATAAGGTCGTACCTCTTTTTAAGATATACGTCCATGGTGGAAAACGCTTCTTCTATGCTGTTCCTGAGCCTTACGAACCCGTTGTACGAGGCTATAGCCCAGATTATTATTATGACGACTATGGCCGCTATTACTATTGGAATTATCATTGAATACATCCCTCCTTCATCAATTATTGATTATATTATAAAAAAGCCTGGTTTTATATACATATCGGAAATTAAACATCCATCCCAATCATTTTTTCAGACGCTTTTTTGTTTACTCGTTTTACGAGCAGCGCGGTAAGCAATGAGAAAACGGCCAGTATATATAGCGGCGAAAGCACTATGCCCATATTGAATACCGCGGCGGGCACGACTGCCAAAGCCCCGAACGCGAGGCCGACGAACAAATGCCTTATCACGTTCATATTTTGCTTTATCGCCTGCTGCTCGTTTATCCACTCAAGCTTGGGGTTGGCTATATCTATGAGCAGCCCGGCGTACGAACAGGCCGCGCCCATTACCAGCCCCAATACGAGGGAAACAAGCGCTTCCGCAACGCTTATTTCTATCAATGCCCCTATCGCCGCTGTAAACACTACGACGCTTACGGCGGAGAATATTATGCCCGCTGTGCTCTTCGCATGAAGCTGCCTTCTCATGCTCATCGGTATATATTTTGTGAAATACAGGCCCTTGCCTTCCCTCGATATTGCGGTGCTCGTTATGGAGTTTGCCGACGTTATGAACGCGCTCATCGAGGCAAGCACGGCAACTAAAAGCCCCGGGTCCATACCGGAGATCAACGCCTTCATTATCGCAAAATTTTCACCGCCTCCGCTGAATAACACTATCATTATCAGCACGGGCCAGATAAACGTAGCCAGTATGCATTGCAGAAACGCAGTAGGCGACCTGAAAAGCAGCTTTATCTCTTTTCTGACATATGCTTTAAAGGCCGGAGTCTTTTCTGTTTCCCGGCTTATGTCACCAATCGCCTTTCTCTTCGCCGAAGTCTCGGCTATTCCGGCTAAGCCTTTGAGGTAGAAGAGGCGGCCCGTAATAAGAAATACAACTATTGCTCCCGCGCTGCACAGCGCAAACAGCAGCAGGTTCCACAAACCTGTCAGTTCCGTGCTGCCCAGCAGCGCCTGCGACGCGAACACAAGCCCCGGAAAGACGCTTGCCAGTATATCCGGAAGCGAAGAATCCTTTAAGGCGATGGCAAGCTGCGAGCTTGCCAGCTGCGATACGGAGCCCTGAATGAGCATGTTGAGGCCGAGGGCAAACGCTACGGCGATAATGCCGCCTATATACTTAAAAGTCTGTTTGTTCTTGCCGAAACTCGTAAAGCGCATCACTATTATCACTATTATTGCCGCTATAGATAGCGCTATGACAGGCGTAATAAGAAACAGCAATGCCGAGTATATTATGTACATCGCCCCCGCGCCGCTCTTTATGCCGTATGAAACGAGCACGGGCAGCAGTATGAAGGCCTCGAATATATATTCGTATACCACGAGAGTCAGAAACTTCGCGCCGAGTATGTGGTTAGTTGAAAGCGGCAGGTATTTAAGCTGCTCCAAGTCTTCCGCGTGATACATCGCCGATATGGCGTAGAATATACCGAACAGGAAAATGACCACGCTCGTCGCCCCGAATATAGCGGGTATTATTATATCCTGCGCGCCGTACGGCTCAAGGGTATCGTAAGCCATGTTGGCGAAAAACATTATAGCGAGCGCCAGAACAGCGAAGCCGAAGATTATTGCCGCGGGAATTATCCGGTTAGTCTTGCCGCGTTTGTTGGTGAAAAACCCTCCGCCGCCCTTTAACAGCACTCCCGACAGCGCAATAAATTTACGCATTTTCGGTCATCTCCAAAAACATCTTTTCCAGCGATTCGCTGCCGCTCTTCTTTATATCTTTTATGTCTCCCGCGAAGAGTATCTTTCCGAGGTTAATGACCGCTGCCTTATCGCACACTTTTTCGGCGACCTCGAGCACGTGGGTAGAGAAGAACACCGTCTTTCCCGCGTCGGCGTGTTCGCGCATCATGGCCTTTAATTCGAAAGAAGATTTCGGGTCGAGCCCGGTCATGGGCTCGTCGAGTATCCATACGTTCGGCCTGTGAATAAGGGCGCCCATCAGCACTATCTTCTGCCGCATGCCGTGGGAATAGCTCTGTATACTGTCGCCTAAGGCGTTTGTCATCTCAAAGCGCCGCGCCAGCTCCGATATTACCCCAGGGCGGTCTTTCGAGTCCACATCGTAAACGTCGGCCAAAAACGCAAGGTATTCTATTCCTTTAAGGCGGAGGAAGACGTTCGGGTCGTCCGGAACGAAACCTATGCTCTTTTTGGCCTTCAGCGGTTCCTTCTCGATATCGACACCGTCCACGGTAATGCGGCCGCCGTCGGGTTTGATTATGCCGGTAATGAGCTTTATCGCGGTCGTCTTGCCGGCCCCGTTAGGGCCTAAAAATCCGTATATGCACCCCGAATCTATATTGAGAGATATATTGTCAAGCGCCTTTACTCTTCCCCCGTATGTTTTGGATACCCCACTGAGTTCAATCATTATACGCCTCCGCTGTAAACCTTTTCATCTGATTGAATGAAATCTATTATACTATTCTTAAACGTGCCGCCCTTCCTTAAAACAGTAAAGTTCCGGTCAGCGCCGCGGAATTACGCCCGGCCCCTCATAATATTCTCTGCCCCAACAAAATATAATATATATCACCTGACCGTACACATTGATTTTTATCTGTGCGCGGGTTAATATTTTTTCACAGGCCGGATATGGGAGGTATGGTTATGCATGGATGGATAATATACCGTGAAACGGAAGCCGATCTGAAACCCGAGAGCTATGAGATAAATTGCTTTATGGACGTCGCCGCCGATCAGAACATCAACCTAAAAGTGCTTAAGCCGGAGCAGTTTGACCTTATAGTAACAAGGGAAGACAGGAAGAGCATATTCGTTGACGGCCACCCCGTTCCCCTTCCCGACTTCGTGCTGCCGAGGATGGGCGCGGGCACAACGTATTACGCGCTGTCCATACTCCGCCATCTCGAAAAACTGGGCGTGCCCTGCGTCAACTCTTCGCTGGGCGTGGAAACGGTTAAAGATAAGCTCTTTACGCAGCAGATACTGGCCGAGAAAAACCTGCCCGTGCCCAAGACCATGCTTATGAAGTTTCCCGTAGACGCCGAGCTCGTGGAAAATCAGATAGGCTTCCCCGTCGTTATAAAGGCGATATCCGGCTCGCAGGGCAAAGGCGTCTTCCTCGCGGAAAAAAAAGAACATCTTACCGATTTGATTCACCTTATCGAGCTCACGAATCCTAAATTTAACCTTATACTTCAGGAATTCATTAAATCGAGTTTCGGCCGTGACCTGCGCGTATTCGTTATAGGCGGCAGGGTGGTGGGCTGTATGGAGAGGATAGCGAAGGATAAAGGCTTTAAGGCAAACTTCTCCGCGGGCGGAACCGTGAAGGAACACGAGGTGACCCCAGAGATAGAATGGCTCGCGACCGAGGCGTCGAGAGTGCTGGGGCTCGATATTGCGGGAGTAGACCTGCTTTTTGACGACGATCATTTCAAGATATGCGAGGTCAACTCTTCCCCCGGGTTTCAGGGGCTGCAATCCTGCTGCAATGTGAATATTCCTCAGGAAATCTACCACTACCTTAAAATACGTTACGGTATCTTTTGCTGACATTGAAAAATAGTATGACTTCTATTATTTTCCACCTAAAGCTTTCATGACCCCGGTTTCAGCCATATAAAAGAGGGCAGCTTTTTTTATCAATCCGCTTTTATTTTATATATTGTATCTCGACGCCTTTTAAGGGAGATGAGAGCTTTGCGACGTCAAACGGATATGTGAGCACCTGCGCCGTCATATCGCCTTCGGCGGGAGCCGTCTCCTTTACCTTAACCTTTGCTTTGCCTTCCCCGGCGGTTATCCCTGTTATTTCTATGCTGTAGCCCGCTGTTGGGCGCTGCCCGGCATATACGACTATGTAGTTATCGTTCCCGTATGCCAGAAGCTCGTATCCCTCTTCCGCCCTCGCCTCATCGATCATGCCGCTGAATTCGGCATCCAATTCGTCAAGGCCGATCCTTTGAAAAGTTATCGATTCAGCTGAGGTTCCCGAAGCTTTCAGGTCTTCATTGCCCGTATTGCTGCATGCGTAAAGCGCAACTATAACAACAAGGCATGCAAGGCTTATCAATGCTTTCTTCATATCCGGCCCTCCGTTATGTTTTAACATTATGCTATATAATAATAGACGTACAACCGGAAAAAAAGTTCCTGTTTATTATATCACTTTTTATTTTCGGCCCGGCGCCATAAAAATTCCGGCTTTTAAAAGCCGGAAATTTATCGCCATATAATACGGGAATATCTTTCCCGTTAGTATATTTTAAGGTTGTCTGCTCATTTAAAACCGGCGGCAGCCATCTTATCAGTGCGGGAAACCTGAACGCTCATAACCATCTGCCGCATTAATTTTATCCGTACCAGCCTAATGTCTGCAGACATACTTATCCCTGATATTTGACCTTAGCGCAGCTGCAGGACTTCTCCTTCAATACGCTGCGTCAAGTTTTTTCTTGTGTTACATTATATTTATATGAAATTATGTTCGGGTATGTGATAGGTTTATATAAATAACTTTAATAACACCCCCGGCACAGCCGGGTTCTCTATGCAAAAACAGAAAGCTTTTTGGTTCTCCAATAAGCCGCGTTTACACGGCGCAATTATTTTTTGCGTACAGGTAGTTATAGAGCCCCAAATGCCTCAGCTCGTCGGTAATTATCTCAGTCATCATGTTTATGTGCCTTTTGTCTTTCATTGCGTAGAGTATCCTCCGGTAATAAGTAACGGCGTTCTGTTCGCCCATCAAAGCCCTGCGCAGCCCCGCGCCGTAAGAAGCCGGTTTCTCGAATACCTGCCCCACGGCCGGTAGTTCGGGCATATTGCCCGAAAGTTCATATAACAGCTGCCGGAATAGCTTATAATGTTTCATCTCGTCGTCCCTTATGCCCGAGATCACCTTCTTGTCTTCGGCGTCTTTTGCAGCGCTTATCAGGTATTGATAGAATAATTTATCCCCGGTCTCTCCCTCCAGCGCGTTTTCCATGAGCCTAAGCGCTTCGGGCAGATCAGTGTCTGTATCTAACGGATCCCTACCCGAATGTGCCGGCGGCGTGCCTCTCCTTGCCCAAAACCTCTGGTCGCCCAGCGTATAATCTTTAAAGCCCGGATCTTTATACATAATACCCCTCCTTCCGTTTAACATGATATGCCGGCGGGCGCATTGATGTGTTTTGAACATATCCCAATAAATCTGCTTTTTACGATATTTTTTGACATCTGATGAGCCTTGGTGTAATATTGGGGAAACAATTTTCGGGAATATATATGATAGAAATATTTTTTGCCGCGCTTACGGTGGGTTTTTCGGGCGCGATGATGCCCGGCCCGCTGCTCACGTATACAATAAAGCAATCTCTTGCCCGCGGCCCGGTAAGCGGCTTTATTATCACGCTCGGGCACGCGCTGCTCGAGCTCGTTTTGCTCATACTTATCTTCCTCGGCCTTGATATAATACTGCAATCCAAGGCGGCGCAGGTAACCATAGGAATCTTAGGCGGGCTGATGCTAGCATACATGGGTTCTGATATGATAATCAAATCGATAAGAAACAAGGTTACAGTAGAGACAGACGGCAAAAAAACCGGCAGCGGAAACATGCTGCTGTCAGGCGCGCTCATAAGCGCCGCGAATCCTTATTTCCTGATCTGGTGGGCCGTAGTCGGCTTAGGATATGTAATTCAGTCTTACGACACTCTCGGAACCGCGGGGGTCGCCGTATATTATTTCGGTCACATAACCGCCGACTTTATATGGTACGTTATGGTCTCTGTAATCGTGGGAACGACCCGGAAATTCATAAAGCAAACTCCCTACCGGGTCATAATCGCAGCTTTAGGCGCGCTGCTGATATACTTCGGCGGGAGTTTCGTATACGGGGCCGTTATAAAACTTTAATAACAACCTGACCGCTATCTTTTATTCAGTATTTTATCCGCAATGTACAATCCGTTCGCCGCTGCGTGAGAAAGCGACCGCGTGAACCCCGCGCCGTCTCCCGCGGCGTATATGCCGCGGCAGCCTTCAAGCTCGAAGTCGCTGGCCGCAGGCCTTGCGGAATAATATTTGCACTCCACGCCGTAAAGCAGGGTATCGTGGTTAGCCGTGCCGGGCGCAACCCTGTCAAGCGCGTGCAGCGTTTCTATTATGTTGTCGAGCTGGCGCTTGGGCATGCAGAGGCT
>CAZJOS010000111.1:5765-8263 GCA_964547655.1 uncultured Christensenellaceae bacterium | reverse complement strand
TGGGACCGCTGATTATATTCTACCATCTATATATAGAAAGTCAAAAGATTTCAACCTCAACCGGGCAGTGGTCTGAGCCGTATACGGAGCTGTGTATGGTGAAGCTTTTTAAGTTTTCTTTCAGCCGTGAAGAGATGCACGCATAATCGATTCGCCATCCCGTATTCCGCTCGCGCGCACCAGCCCGGTACGACCAGTATGTATATTTATCCCTCGCGTCGGGGTATAGATATCTGAACGAGTCAACAAACCCCGAATCGAGCAGCTTCGTGAAACTTCCTCGCTCCTCGTCGGTGAACCCGGCGTGCCTTCGGTTGGAGGAGGCGTTCTTTATGTCTGTTTCCTTATGCGCTACGTTAAAATCACCGCAGGCAACCACGGGTTTTTCCGCGTCCAGCGATAAAAGGTAATCCCTGAAGCGGACGTCCCATTCGAGCCTGTAGCCGAGCCGTTTGAGTTCTTCGCCCGCGTTTGGTACATATACGTTAACTACATAGAGATCGTCATATTCCAAAGTGATGACCCTGCCTTCGCCGTCACTGTCGCCCTCGCCCAATCCATAGGAAACGCCTGTCGGCTTTTTTAGCGAAAATGCCGCCGTCCCGGCGTAGCCCTTCTTTTCCGCGTCATCCCAAAATTGATGGTAACCTTCTGCATTAATGATCTCTTCGCCCTGCTGCAGCTTCGTCTCCTGTATGCAAAAGACGTCCGCCTTCGCTTCCTTAAAAAAGTTCATGAACCCCTTATTCATGCACGACCGCAAGCCGTTAACGTTCCAGGATATTATCCTCACTTGTTTTCTCCTTCAAACAATTTCTTATATTCCCCGTAGCCTTCCTTTTCAAGCTCCTCTTTCGGAACGAATCTTAAAGCCGCGGAGTTGATGCAATACCGCGTGCCCAGCGGCTGCGGCCCATCTTCGAACACATGCCCGAGATGAGAACTGGAATCCTTTGCCCTTACCTCAGTTCTCACCCTGCCAAAACTTCTGTCTTCTTTGTATTCAATGATATCCTTTTTTACAGGCCTCGTAAAGCTCGGCCAGCCGCAGCCGGAGTCGAATTTATCCATTGAAGTGAACAATGGCTCGCCCGTTACTATATCGACGTAGATGCCCTCCTTATGGTTGTCCCAGTATTCGTTGCGGAAAGGGGGCTCGGTATAGCTCTCCTGCGTTACCTTGTATTGCATGGAGGTCAGATCCTTGATATCAGTTTTTTTCATTCTTCAATAAGCCTTTATGTTTCTTAAGTAAGATTGTTCCCAAACTTTTAGCGTTTCTCTCCTGATGATATAGCAATTTGGTTGATACTTCCGCCTGCTTTCATTATATCTTCCTGTACCTGTTCTGGATTGCCGCGTCGCTGCTCCGCAGACTCCTCCCGATGACGCGCTTTACAATGCTAGTGTGATAATGCGCTTTCTCTTGCCTTCAACAAAAATAACCAGGCCTTCTGCTGGTTATTACCGGCATATATCTATTCGACAGTTTTCACTCTATTTCCTTCAAGGAGCGTTTAATTATCCTTATGCGCCGGGTCGTAGGTGCGTACAAGATAATTCAGGCTCTTTATAGTATAGCCCATGTTCTCCCACTCGGTAAGCACGCGGCCCAATATCTCGGCGTTCGTCTTAGAAGTGGCGTGCAGCAGCGCGACCATTCCCGGGTGAGTACGCGAGATAATTGTGTTAAAAGCCGAATCGGGATCGGGCTGATCATCCGTATACCAGTCTTTATAGGCAAAACTCCAGAAGACCGTCGTAAACCCGAGCTGCTGCGCGTACTTTAAGCATCTCTCGCTGAACTTGCCTTCCGGCGGGCGAAAATACTTGGGCATATGCTTTCCTGTAGTCTCGTAAAAGGTATTCTCAACGTCCGATATCTCTTTCCTGAACTCCTCAAAGCCGGCCATAGCAGCCATATCCTTATGGTGGGTGGAGTGGTTGCAGACGAGATGCCCCTCGTCTGCCATGCGCCTGACAAGGTCGGGATTCGTCTCTATATAATATTCCACCAGAAAAAAAGCGGCTTTTATGTCGTGCTTTTTCAGCGTGTCGAGTATCTGCGGGGTGTATCCGTTTTCATACCCGGCGTCGAACGTGAGGTATATTATCTTCTTATCGGGGCTTCCCGCGGAATATGCGCCGTAATCATAAACAAACTCAAACGCGGCTTCGGGCGCGGGCTGTACGCCGTCGGTGCGCGGCATATAATACCAGCTGTATACCGTGCCTTCCGTCCGTGCGGATAGATATGAAAAAGCCTGGGTGGAATAGCCAAATATCACCAGAAGGGCTATCGCAGCAATGTCAAGATACGCAACAAATAGTATAACAAGCTTTTTTATCCGCATATTAAACGTCATATTCCCCCTTGTCTGTTTTTGCCGCTAAAATGCCCGGTATCATAAACGGCCCCCGTATAAACTTATGCTTCCCTCTCTTCCTATATGCAGTCATGTATATTCACAAAACAGGCCTTCAATTGATGAAGGCCT
>CAZJOS010000111.1:0-5665 GCA_964547655.1 uncultured Christensenellaceae bacterium | reverse complement strand
AGGCCTTCAATTGATGAAGGCCTGTTCGTCTGCCGAAAATTTTTCTGAATCAAAGAACTATAGTTACAAACCTTATCGAATACAGATCGCACATAAGAAGATCGTCGGTAAGCAGCGGCTGTATCACGATGTAACTTGCCCCGACTTCAAGCAGGGTGCCCACCCTGTCCGTCGTTGCGCCCGCTGTGCCCAATACAAATTCCACTCTTACATTCTTGCCTATGAAGTTCTTCAAAAAGCCTGCGGTAAAGTATGGACTCTGCACGGTTACCGGAGTTTCGGCTCCCGTCATTACAGGCTGGATCGGGCTGGGAGCAGTTGTGACGGCAGGAGCCGCCCCCATATCCTGCGCCGTTATCGACCCCTGTATGCGCGGCAGCTGCATTGCCAGAGGCGTTGTGCCTCTGGGCGCGTCGCTCTGCATACCTCTGGGGTACGCCTGCATCTGCCCCATCTGCTGAGGCCGGTTATTCATGTATCCTGTATTATTCTGGCTCTTGCTCATATCTGCCTGCATGTAACTTGCTGTATTCTGGTTATATGGATTCGTGTATTGGCATGACATTCTATCCCCTCCTTTAATTTCAAGTCTCCGCGTATAAAGCCGTCGGCGTATAAAAGCAATGCTGGTGTATCCTGTTGAACTGCACGCCCGTCCTGTTGTACGGGAAATACGGCGGGCAGTCCGGCCTGAACGGATTCATGTACCACAGCGTATCCGCAGCCCCGGGAAAAATATTGCCGGACAGCGACCAATCCGCTATTTCGTAATCCAGCGGCCGGGGAGATATATTGTAGATGTTCTGCGGATTTACCTGACCGCCGACTTCAGTCATAGCGCATGTAAACTGATACGGCTGCAAAAGTACTCTGCGCAGGTCTCCCTGCCCCGTCCTCATGTATTCTCCGTAAGGAATATGCACCCTGTTCATTACCGTTGTTCCAACGGCCTTCATTCCTTCATTGCCTTCGCTTTCGGCTTCGCATCTTAGCATCCTTGCGAACATTTCTCTTGCTGACATTTCCATAAATTTTCACCTGTATAATCAGAATTGCATATACAGCTCAATAACGCTGTCTGCATTCAATATAGTATATTGAGATCACAGGAATTTTGATAAGGTTTTATACAATAATTTCTTATTTTATATTTTGCCGCCTTTTTACGGAACTTAGTCAATATGATCTAAATATAATATAACAGCATAAACGTATAGAAAACTTATTAAGGATGTGAATGAATTGAACATACATGTTGTTAAACCGGGCGACACGCTTTACGATATAGCGCAGAGATTCGGAGTCGGTACGGATGAGATTTTCAGCGCGAACAAGCTTGGAGACATTCCCTATCTGGTCGTAGGCCAAACATTGGTCATCCCTTCAACCGAAGTCGCCTACACGGTACAGCCGGGCGATACGCTCTGGAACATTGCCCGCAGGTTGGGCTCAACAGTTGACGGGATAATCGCTTTAAATAATATTACAGACCCGCAGAGCCTTCAGCCGGGAACGGTCTTAAGAATACCTCAAAGAGAAAACAAATACGGTTTTATCGAGGTAAACGGGTATATCGAGCCGTCCACTCCCGATAACGAAACAAAGACCGTTAACGAGGTGGGAAGGTATTTGACTTATATAAGCCCTTTCAGCTATCAGGCAAACGCGAACGGTTCGCTTACGCCAATCAATGAAGCTGCAATACTTGCCGCTGCCGCGAACTTTCGCATAGCTGCGCTCATGGTGGTAACAAACTTCTCGAACGGCAATTTCAATACGGAACTCGCAGATACGATACTTAAAAGCGATACACTGCAGACAACGTTTATCAACAATATCGCCGGCACTTTGAGAAGCAAGGGGTATTACGGGGTCAATATTGATTTCGAAAGGATATCTCCTGAGAGCAGGCAATTGTACAGCAATTTTCTGCGTAAGCTTACAGCAACGCTCCGCCCGCTCGGATTTTCCGTATCGACCGCGCTTGCGCCCAAACCTGACGATTATCTGACAGGAGCATGGTATGGAGCTCACGATTACAAAGCGCACGGCGAAATAGTTGATTTTGTGATCATAATGACCTACGAATGGGGCTGGTCGGGAGGGCCGCCTTACGCCGTAGCTCCCGTCGACCTTGTTGAAGACGTTATAAAGTACGCGGCATCGGTGATGCCGGGCAGAAAGATACTTATGGGCATGCCTTTATACGGATACGACTGGACCCTTCCGTTTACGCCGGGAAGATTCGCAAAGAGGATAAGCCCTCAGGAAGCGATCAAGCTCGCCGCCGAACATGGCTCAGAGATACGCTTCGACGAGCAGACGCAATCTCCGACGTTCAAATATTATGATTCGAACGGCGTTCAGCATGAAGTCTGGTTTGAAGACGCGAGAAGCGTTCAGGCGAAACTCCTGCTTGTAAACAAGTATGACCTGCGCGGAGTAAGCTACTGGCTGCTCGGTATATCGTTCCCCCAGAACTGGCTGGTGCTGGACGATATGTTCAACATCGTGAAGGTGATACCGCAATAAAGGGGCTTTTAAGCCCCTTTTAAACAGGATATGTTTTCGAATCGTTTGATATCCGGATACTCAGGTGTAGTTTTCAGAACATATCAGGGGAATCCCGCATTCCATGGATAACGCGATGGATTTCCACAGTCTTTTCATCCGATATTACGATATAGAATATCAGATAGGGTTCGACAACTATAATACGATAGCCCTGTCCGGCAATTTTTTTGTCTCGCGGAACAGCCCCCATCAAAGGATAATCCATCAGGTTTTCAATGGCCGACCTTATCCTTTCAAACATTCGAATCGCAGCGTCAGGGTCGTCCAAGCGAATGTAGGCTATAATGGATCTCATGTCGTCCTGGGCGATCTGCAATATTTTGATCTTATACTTGCCCATTCGCCAATGCCTCTAGTTCGCTCATAGCATCATCAAAGTCGAGCATGGGTACGCCTTCAGCCTTCTGTATCTGCGCTTCCAAAAGCTTTTCGCGTATCTCCAAAGTGCGTTCGCGCTTTTCAAAGGCTTCTATACTCATCACCGCCAGGTCGCCCTCACCGTTTACCGTTACATAAACAGGTTCGCCGGTTTCGTGGCAATGCTTTGATATTTTACTGTAATCATTTCGCAGTGTTGTGGAAGATTTGATCGTTGGCATTTTCGTTCTTCTCCGTTATACATTTATTCTGCTCATATTATACTCGAATTATGCCATGTTGTCAAAACGGCATTTTTAAGATGTGCGGAGTATTATGGGTCTGCATTTTACTCTAAAATCATTCTTTTGTCCCGCCTTTTCGGCCACTATGATACAAGTATACGCCAGCCGGACTCCTCGGCCCTGCGCTTAAGCTCCGCGTCGGGGTTTACCGCAACGGGGTTCCCGACAAGCTTGAGAACGGGAACGTCCGAAATACTGTCCCCGTACGCATAGCTATCCTGCCATTCTATTTTTTCCGCTTTAAAGCGATCTCTAAGTTTTACGGTCTTTTCCGGCCCGTATACTACGTCGAGCGGGCGCCTTAGGGATACCATGCCGTTCTCATAATTCATTTTAGTGCCTATTACCGTATCGATGCCGAGGGGCTTGCCTATGGTTTCAAGCAGGTATTCAAAGCACCCCGAGAGAAGCACTGTATGGCAGCCTTGCCTTTTTGCCTTCCCCACCTCAAGGGCGACGTCTTTATTCAGGTTCTTCATTATTTCGCCCGCGCAGCGGTCGAAGAAGCGTTCCACCTCATCCCGGCTCATCCCCGCGAATATAAGCGTAAATCTGCGCATGACCGTTTTCGCGCCCTTTTCGCGCCGGTGAGCGTCGTGCACGCCTATTTTATATAATATATAAAGGGCGGCAAGCGAGGCGTAAATCCTTATAAGCCTGACCTTCGAATAACCGAACACTCTCCACAGTTTTAAAAGGAACGGGAGCGTATCCTGTAAAAACAGCGTCCCGTCAAAATCAAAGACCGCCAGCTTCATAGTATATTTGCCTTTCTTTCGATAACGCTTCCTATCTCCTCTAAGAGGCTCTTTCGCAGCTCAAAAAGCTCATACATATCTATGCCCAGTTTCTGCGCTATCGCCTGCTCCGGGCTCATATCGGCATCATCTTCTCTTGGCGGTCGGATGTGAAAATCGAAAGCCTGTACATCGGCAGCCTCATCGAGCATCTGTAGGCTTTCCTGATGATTTTCTCGCATTTATACAGTTTGACAAGCTTTACGAATATCTCTTCCGATTCCATGCTTACCGTGACGCCGTCAAGCCGCTCCGCGAATTCATTATCCTCAGAATAAAATTCTTCAATAACGCAAAGCGCCGATTCCGATGCTCTTTCTGCCGCGGCGGCCGCTTCAGCGACCGAGTTTACGGCTTCTTCGTCCGTGTCTTCTTCAAGAAAGTCTTCGCATTTTTCGATCTCCGCCTCGAACGTTTTTGCGTAATACAGCTTAACGAGCGCCGCCTGGAC
Source organism: uncultured Christensenellaceae bacterium (assembly GCA_964547655.1). Lineage (GTDB taxonomy): Bacteria > Bacillota > Clostridia > Christensenellales > SZUA-584 > DTFZ01. Next base: position 1,181 of record CAZJOS010000111.1, on the reverse strand, counting down.
GTCTTCGGGCGCGCTTTCGTCTATAGGCTGTTCCAACGCAAAATTATCGAGCATAAGGGCAAGATCTTTGTATCTATTAGCAGTATTGGTTATCTTTTGCTCCATATTATCACGCGATTCGGCCTTGATTTTCAACAAGAAAAACCGGCCGCTCTTCCTCTAATTGTAAATGATGTTTTTACTGATAAAATAATTCTCATTAAATACCCTGTCTACCATACTAACATAGTTATAACAAAAATTACAACGAGAGTATTTTATTTTGCTGCAAAAATTAATGCTAGAAACGTTTATTTCCGCTTTGCATAAATTATATAGAACGGAAAAAAGGGTCGTGATGATTATTGAACATCTTAGTGGGAATTGAAGATAAAGGCTTGGTGCTGCGTCCGCTTATAGCTAACCGGACGCATGACGCGTTATGGCAGGGATGCAGCATCGATACGAATGAAATAGAGGGCGCTGAAGGCCGTATGGCAAGCATATCGGTAAGCGACTGCGAACATGACGCTAAAAAAGAACGCTCGGTTTTATGCGGGATGCTTGCCGATATAATAGTGGAAAACCTGCAGATACGCCATCTTGTCAAGCTGCTGAAGCAGGACTATGGTTTTCTTTCCGAAAAAGAACAATGCGATATACTTGTGCGCGTATTAAAAAAGCTTTGGTACGGCACGGCCGGCCAGAAAAACGAGATAGCGGCATGCAAGGGCGACTTAAGGCAGCGCCTTTCGGAAACGATAAAGGAAAACGGGTCGGATACTATAATACTTGAAGGCTTCATGCGTTTCCGCATGAAGGATTACCTCGACGCCTGGCAAAAGGAGCTTGCATTTAGTGTTGAAGATTATATAAGAAGGAAAGAATACGCGGAATTCGTCGAGATACTAAGGCTTTTTATAAAGATACGCATACCCCGCGCGCGCAAGGTGCATATATGCGTGGGCGGCGACGGCGATTATCTTCTGCTTGACGAAAGGCTGTGCCTTTTAAAGTGCAGGTTCATTGGGACCAACATCGATAAGGATGACGCGCTTCTTTCGGCGCTTGTCAATATAGCTCCGCAGAGCATCATAGTGCACAACAAAGACAGATTCTGGGACTCGCGCATACTCGAAACAATAAAAGACGTTTTCGGGCAGCGCGTCGAGTTTTCGGAAGACATGATATAACGCTTTTGC
>CAZJOS010000110.1:7115-8298 GCA_964547655.1 uncultured Christensenellaceae bacterium | reverse complement strand
TCTGCTTCTTTTAACTTAGCCATGTTTATTCTCCTTTAAAATACACCTATCTTCAGCCATACCTTCTTGTGAATCACAAACCAAGCTCGTTCAAATACCTCTCCATCTGTGCCTCTGCTTCCACAAGCTCCGATTTTATACGAGCTATATTACTTTGAACTTCTTCAATATCTATGATTTCTTCCTCTTCGAATGTATCTACATAACGTGGAATATTCAGGTTATACTCGTTCTCCTTAATCTCATCTATAGTCGCAACATGCACAAACTTGTCTTTGTCAACTCGTGCATGATATGCATTGATAATATCCGAAACATTCTTCTCGGTAAGCACGTTTTGGTTTTTTGCTTTTTCATAACGCAAGTTGCCATCTTCGTCTTTCTTACTGGCATCAATAAATACGACATCTGCATTCTTTCTGCCTTTTTTTAAAACAAGGATACATGCGGGAATCGGTGTTCCGTAAAAAAGGTTTTCTGGCAGGCCTATTACTGCATCAAGCAAGTTTTCATCAATCACGCGTTTTCTGATGCTGCCTTCTGAAGCTCCACGGAAAAGCACACCATGAGGCGCAACCGCAGCTATTCTTCCGTTGATGGACGCACTTGCGATCATATGTAGGAGAAAGGCCCAATCACCCTTACTTGCAGGGGGAACGCCCCAATCAAAGCGATGATATTTATCCAATGACGGTTCCATTTTAAATTCCTTTTTATTGTCACCGGATGATTCGCCTCCCGGATTAAACCCTGCTGCCCACTTATCCTTAGAGAACGGCATGTTGGCGACAATAACATCAAACAGCATAAGGTTTCCGTCTGCATCCTTGAAAACCGGGTTAGCTAGCGTATCGCCCCAAGCAATTTTTGCGTCGCGGATTTCATGAATGTACATGTTCATTTTTGCCATAGCGACAGATGATCCACTTACCTCCTGACCGTAAATGGCCACTTGGCGAACGTTTTGTCTTTGCGCAGCCTTTATGAGCAACGAGCCCGACCCACATGTAGGATCGTACACTCTTTCTCCCGGCTGAGCATTAACTAACTGTGCCATCAACTCTGAAACGGCCGCTGGTGTGTAAAATGAGCCTGCCTTTTTACCTGCTATACTTGCAAAATAGCCAATCATGTATTCATAGGCATCACCAATAATATCAGCTGGGCTCTTGCCGTTTTCAGT
>CAZJOS010000110.1:0-7105 GCA_964547655.1 uncultured Christensenellaceae bacterium | reverse complement strand
ATGGTCTCAGGTCGAGATCAGAAAAATCTTCAAGTAAGTCACGGAGAATTGCGTTTTTATGTTCACGCGTCCCCAAGGCAGTTTCGCTATTGTAATCAACAGCTGAAAGCATACCGGACAAATGTTGGTCATTATCGGCCTCAATTTGACGCATAGCCATGTTTATGTCTTGTCCAAGCTGATCAGAGTATCGGTTTTTGTACAATGAATCAAAGGAGCAATCTTCAGCAATCGTAAATGGAAGATTGCGCTTTTGTCTTTCAAGACGCACTTCATCGAAGCCTTTATACTTATCCTTGAGCTTTTCAACCTCCTCGCGATAAGAATCAGTCAAGTACTTCACGAACATTATCGGGAGAATATAATCCTTATAATTCGCGGCATCTATGGTATCTCTTAAAGAATCTGCACCGCGCATCAATGCGCTTTCAATGTCTTTTCTTGTTGTAGGCATTTCAGTTTCCTCCGGTTAATTTTTAATTAATCTTTGAATAATCGCTTTAGCCAACTTATCTTCTTGAACAGATAGCTCTTCATATAATTGCTTCTTGCGTTTTGTAAGTTCTGTTATTTCAACAATATCCCTTTGAATCTCAATGCTGGGTATAGGTATTGAGATTTTTGTCAATTCACTAACTTTAATTATCCTTAAAGCCGTTCCTGTTCCTCCAACTGCAAGCCTTTGCCAAACAGACTCTTGCGATAAATAATATCTTAGAAAATCTGGGTTTACTTTGTTTGTATCCTTTACTCGAATTGAGGCTAATTGCGACGGCACAACTATGCCGGAAAATTCGCGCGTGATTACAATAGGGTTGGGGGGCACAAAAGTGCGTATAATAATATCTCCTGGTTGAGTAATTACTTGACCGTGCAGTTCTTCTGATGAAAAAAAAACTTCAAATGACTCCCCATCAAATTGCCCATTATCCGAGAGAGATTTAAGCGTAAATCGACGATACTCACAAGACGTAGAAGCGCCATGATCGGCCTCTTTTCTAGATAACACTAGTCCTGTTTGTATGTCTGCCACTTCGTATAATTTTTTCGTTACACTTTTTTTCATAATAACCCCTTTAGGGACCCGCGCACAATTTTTGCGCGCGGGCAGTCTTTGTGTTATGAAGTGTGTGATTCTGGGCAACAATAGTAGCAGCCGTTAGACTGAGAGTAATACTGTTTTGCCGCTTTCACAGCTTGGGCAGATGTTGCAAATTCGCCAAGGTATATGCGGTTCTCAACATCTGGCAGCCAGCTGCAGCTACTTCGGTGTACTTCATGGTCACCATTGGATTGTGCATTTTTGTTGACGTAGAATATAGCCAATAGTTTGTCCTCCTTTTTCAGAGTGACAAGCTCTCAAGAATTGACACGATCTAAGCTGCTATGTTAACATGAAGTAACATAAAAAACTAATGAGAGAACCTCCGAATATACAGTTGCCGCTGTTTTCGGAGGTTTTTTCTTGTCCTGCAAAAAGAATAGCATAATTAAAGTGTCTGTGTCAACATTTTTTTAATAATTGATGTGTCATGCGTTATGCATTACTTTAAATCAATTTGATTCTAACTGTCAAATCGTTAAATATTGCAGCTTAACCGAAAAAAACAGCTGACCAGATGCATAATTGATAAGACGATTGGGTAAGTATAATATAATCGATCTCACCACGCTTCTTGGGTAACCTAGCGGACCAGGGTGAGCCTTTTGATTAGGCGGCGGGAAACCGCCGTCTTTATATTCTATGATTCCGATTCTACAATCTATGTATCTATATCAGCTTAGCAGTAAGTATGAGCGAGAATACTGTGATATTTCACCGATTTTCGCGGAATTCAAGGCAAAACAGGGTTTCCAAGTCCTTGTCAACGTAGTATATGTATTGTATCATATATGTAACAGATCCCGCCACGCCTCTTTATTGGTTTATCCAATATATGCGGACCACGGCGGGCCTTTTGTTATAGGGGTATTATGAAAAATAAAGAGTTTCTTTCTATTGATCAGCAAATTGATTTACTGCAATCAAGAGGTTTGTTAATTGCTGATCGCGAAGCTGCACAGCAGGCTTTGGAGAGCATAAATTATTATCGATTAAGCGGATACACTCTGACACTTCGGAAAAATGATACTTTCTATTCAGGAATCACATTTGAAAATGTTTTAGACATTTATAATTTTGATAGTTGTTTAAGACGCTTGATTTTAGATTTTTCAGAGACTATAGAAGTTTCAATGCGCACTCATATTGCTTACCATCACGCAGAAGCTCATGGCAAGTTAGGCTATCTGCTGCCCGAATATTATTCAAATCCTAAGTTTGCTGAGGGGTTTTTAAAAGATCTATATACAGAAATCGAGCGCTCGAAGGAAGTATTCGTAAAGCATTATCGAGATAATTATGATTGCGTATTTCCCATTTGGGTTGTAATTGAGTTGATAGGTTTCGGTGATTTATCTCGGTTGTATGCTAATTTATTGCCCGATGAAAAATCTTTAATTGCAAATAAATACTATGGTGTACATGAAGCCTATCTCGAGAACTGGGTACGTTGCACCTCCGAATTACGCAATATATGTGCCCACAGAGGACGTATTTTTAATAGGCCTTTACCTTCAGGTGTAAACTTATTTTCCGAATATAGCGGGATAGATAAGAAAAGATTTTTTTCTCACTTTATTGCAATACTAAAATTATTGAACACTGAAAAAAGACAAAACTGTATACAGGCATTTAAAACTATCAAATTAAAATACCCTTATCCACTTATGAAACATCTTGGAGCGCCGGAAAATTGGGAAGAAATCTTAAATGGCGTTTGCTAAAAGAAGAAAGAAAAGCCGAGCTACACTCCTCAACAATTACTGCATTTTTACTGCATAAGAAACATTATAACCCCAAAAATAGTGGAAAAATTGATACTAAATATAACAGGATGTAAACGTCAGAATGGCTTTAAATAGGGCTTTTTGGCTTTATAGCGCGGTTGTGAGCATGCTATAGTTTTATCCATGGTAAGGATGGGGTCATCAGTTCAAATCTGATTAGCGGCTCCATAAGCCTCGAAGAAATTCGGGGTTTTTTTGTTATCCCTTACTATAATACAAATAGAAAATGTTTCATTGCAAAAAGGAAGATATTAAAAAGAGCGAATACTATAAGCAGCTATAAGTTTGGAAGGATATCGCCTTTAGAATTTATACCTGACGGCGCATAAGCTGGGGCATTGCGTGGTAGCCGAAGGCGTGGAAAGCGAAAAGCAGAGACTATACCTGAAAAAACATGGCTGTGACAGAATACAGGGGAACCTTGTAAGCCAGCCGCTCGGCGAAGAGGCGGCGATAGAGCTTCTTAAACAAAGAGCGCAAGTTTGATATATTGTGATGGCTTGTAAAGAAGTTATCCAGATCAAAATTCAAGGACGCCTCTCAGTCAGGCGCAATAACCTTCATTACCCTCCTCACCATAGCCATTCATATTTTGAGGTATCAAATTCGGTTATTTCCGTTAAGCCGTAAACGCCCAGAAGGTCTCTGCGCATATATATTGCAAAGGCTGCTGGTTGTTTATTCTCATATGCTTTTGTGATTTTTGCTTCCGGTATTATGGCTACCACCGCGTAATCGCCGTAAGTCACGGCATCTTTGAAAACCTCGCGAATTTCCGGTTTGCCCAGCAGCACATCGGGAGGGCCATAGCTTGCCCACTTTTTATATGTGGCGGCTACGGCGCCCGCGTCGGGAATTTTATGGAGGTCGTAACTTAAGCCTTCTTCGCCGTCATTAAAAGCGTAGAAAATATTTTTATCAAAGTAGGCGTTGAAACGGGGAGCCGACTGCTGCCAGGGGTTAGGGGGGATGTCCGGGTGAAAATTATTTGGCATAGACCAACTGTTCATTATCAAACGATCTTCGAGCTTATGCTCTTTAATGAAAGCGGCTGTCGCCCTTGCAGCGTCGTAGTTGGTACGGATATCCGCGGCACAGGCGGATACTGTCCAGTATACGGAGACAAAAATGCTCAGAAGAATAAAGACGTTTATAATCTTTTTGGCATTTTGCCCGCTTTGCGTCGGTTCAAAATCCGGCTTTTCCGCCATACACGCCCAAAACCAAAACAGGAAGAACGCCGTGGCAACGCCCAGGTGATGTGACGAGAAATAAACTGCCGCGCCAAAAATGGCAAACAGCAGATACGGTACGGCCAGTAGAGCCAGTTTTCGTTTTTCTCTGCCGAAACACACTATAAAGGTTACAAAAAGTATAGAAAACAAAACGGAGACAACGTAATAACCAACTGTAAATTCAACATTGTGCAAATAATACCAACCGTTAACGCTGGTGTAGAAAAAGCTTTCCACCGGCGCGGCAGCCAGCATATAGAACAGACGAACGATAAAAGGGTTTTTTACGTCTGCCAGATTTATTGCATAAGTGTCTGCGCGGGGTATTATAAGATACGAAATCGCCGATGCAAAAAAGAGCAGTAAAAGAAGAGCGTAAAGCCGGCTGTCCAAAAACGCTATCTTAAAAGATTTTGGGTAACTTCGACTCCTTATTATACCGCCCAGCCAGACAAGCGTTATGCCTGCGGCAAACAGTATGCCGTAAGCGGAGGAAGATGCAACGAGCATAAGGCTTAATACAAAGCGGAACGGTTTCTCATTCCTCGATTTCCACGTAAGGCCGGCCAGAACGAAGCCCAATATAAGCAGGCTGTAGCAGCGGCTTATCACCCCGTATTGATAAAAGAAGAAGTAAGTAAAAGGTATTATAAAACGGTATATTTTCGGAAACGGCGCTTTAAAGAGCATTATGCCCATAGCAGCCGCGTTTATGAGTATCGAGGCCGATTTTATGCCTGCCTCATATGGCATCCCCAGTTTTGCAAAAGGAGCAAGGTACAGGTGCCAAAGGGGCGGGTGGCCCTCGAAGTGCGGCACTTTAAATATTATATCCGTAATGCTTGCGTCGCGCGCGATTAGCCACGACTGCGCCTCGTCGTACCACGGCTCGTGATAAAGGGTGATAACTATCATGCAGCCGACGTATATTAATAAAACAAGCCAGGTATACGCTGGGTTTAAGTTTTCAAAGAATCTGTTTACTTTTGACAGCTTGGGCAGTTCGATAGTTTTGTTGAGCCTCAAGTTTATAACCCCTTATATATAAAGATAAAAAATAATAGTATGTGGTAATTATACATTAAAAGAAGCATTATTTACAAGGGTAACGCATTACTCATATGTATTCACTGGAAAACATTACACGTTTCTATCGACAAAGCCGTATGCGAGCGTGAATAATGATAACATAACTGATAAATAAAAGATTATTTTTCCCCACTTATCTGCAATTACCGTAAAATATCTTGTTATAATTTGATATTTTTTGTCGATGCTGATATTATATAAATAATATAATTTTATGAAAGCTGTATATTATGCATCTAAAGTATCGGCATGTTGTTTTAGCGATTATTCTTATCTTATTATTTTGCGGCTGCGGGACACGGCCCGCCGTATCAGAGGATACGGCAGCCCCTCCTATTTTTAAGGAAGCAACTCTAAAGCCCGAGCCGTCTTTGGTCATAACGCCATCACCCAGCCCGTCCCCCTCGCCGACTGAGACCCCGGTACCGACGCCGTCAACTATGTGGGGCGCGAAATTCCCCGGCATGTTCACAGAAGGGGAGATAATTCAAAACGACAGCTCAGTAATGCCAGCGTTAAGCGCTTTATCGCCCCGCTTTGAAGCATGCACAATAGAGGTGGCCGGATCGTATAAGAGCAAACACGTTAACGTGACGGTCAATAAGGTAAAGGAAGGCAAAAACACATACTTCGTTTCCGATATCTATATTACCGACCTGAAGTATTTCATCTCGCCGTCAGACGTAAAGTATAGATCGGCGAACCGAGAGTATGTCTATAAAACAGCGCGTAAATTGAACGCCGTGATCGCGATAAACGGAGACTACTGCGCCAATAACCGCGGCCCCGTATTAAGGGATGGGGTTTTGTACAGAAACGAGATAAAGCTGGACATACTTGTAATGTACAAAGACGGCACGATGAAGACTTTTACCAAAGACGAGTATGATAAGAAAACCATTGAAGCCATGAAAGACGACGCGTGGCAGATATGGACATTCGGGCCCATGCTTCTTAAAGACGGCGCGGCGATGAGCGAATTCAATCTAGCGAAAAAGGTTGGAGGAGTAAACCCGCGCACGGCCTTAGGGTATTACGAGCCCGGCCATTATGTGTTCGTTAACGTGGACGGGCGGCAGCCGGGATATTCGGTCGGCATGACGATGACGGAATTATCGCAGCTGATGCATGACCTCGGATGCAAAGAGGCGTTCAATCTCGACGGAGGCGGAACGGCGCAGATGGCCTTTTTGGGCAAGTGGACAAACAAGCCGAGCGTTAAGAGGAAAACGCTGGACGTGATCTGTATAATCGACGAACCCTCGGCGCAAGAAGCCGAAGGCTCGGGGCCGGCGGATTGATGCGGGAAGATAACGCGGCGTCTATGAAAATCAATATCTTTTACGGGTGAAAAATTGCGCGCGCGGCTGCGCGGCGAATATTATTGGTGCGGGGTGATTCTATGTTTCATATCTCAGATCTCTGTTTTTCCGGATAAAAGCGGATGGCATTTTAAACGCTGCAATACTACGGCGATATATCACTGTTTTAATACAAATTTCAGAATACTGATCATACTTTTTATACCATATCTATTTAAAATCAACGATAGTTAATTTTCTTTATGGAGAAAGTATTTATTATGTTTTTTAAACCGTTTAAACTGTTTGGCAATAAAGCGGGCTCTGCAGAAGAAACACCTTATGAGGATGATGGACGGAAAGATAACGACCCGGAAGACCCAAACGAGAGCCGGAAAGATAACAACCCGGAAGACCCAAACGGGAGTCGTAAAGACAGCGGCCCGGAAGACCCAAACGGGAGTCGTAAAGACAGCGGCCCGGAAGACCCGGACGGGAAGCGGAAAGATAACGGCCCGGAAGACCCGGATGAGAGTCGGAAAGATAACGGCCCGGAAGACCCGGACGAGCTGGTTCCCGTAAAAAATACGC
>CAZJOS010000109.1:0-8359 GCA_964547655.1 uncultured Christensenellaceae bacterium | reverse complement strand
GTCATCTCTTCAAACCATTTCTCCCAGCCCGCTTCTTTTATGCGCTGATGCGAGTTCCATAACTCCCTGCGGTGGGGCATCGCCGACTGAAACTCCGAAAGCTCGGCGCAGGGGAATTCGTCGCAGCTTCCGCAAAAGTCTATTCCTTTTCCCGCCGCGCATTTAAGCATTTTGCACTTCGTCCTGCAAAAGAGGTTAAGCCTGTCTGAGCGGCAGCCGTCGCACTCCATCTCTTCCACGGGTACGTTTGAGCGCGAAGCAATGGCCTTCAGCCGTTCAGGGTCTTCATGCGTCGCTATGTAAATGGTGCAGGATGGGCAGAAGAGCCCGCAGACTGCGCAGAGCGTTTTGTCGGGAGAAATCTTTTTTTCCATTTTTTATCCTTTCTGTTGGGAATATATACTTATTCTACACTCAGGCTGTGTATTCCGTCAATCCGGCAAACTAACGCGTCAAAACTAACGCGTTATTTATACATAACCCAAAAAAAGACAGATTAACGTTGACGCATGCAGCCTTGCGGTGGTAGAATACTCGAAATAACAAAGATTTTAAGGGGAGGCGATTTTTATGAGCGATTCCGTATACAACGAGATACTCGCGATGCTTGAAAGCGACGCAAAGACGACTGTCGAAGACATGGCGGCGATGGCCGGCGTTTCTGCAGCAGAGGTAAAAGAGGCAATAAAGAAGCTGGAAAACGATAAAGTCATCGTTAAATACGCCGCAATAATCGACAGAGAGAAAACTACGGAAGAATCGGCGGAAGCGCTCATCGAGGTTAAAGTGGTGCCCAAGCGCGGCCTCGGGTACGACGACCTCGCGGAGAGGATATATAAATTCGACGAAGTAAAATCCGTATACCTCATGTCGGGAACGTACGATCTTTCGGTTATCGTGCGGGCGGCAAATATGAAGCAGATATCGCAGTTCGTGTTTGAGAAGCTTGCGGTGCTCGAGGGCGTCGCGAGCACGGTCACGCACTTTATAATGAGAAAATATAAAGAGCATGGCGTAATTTTAACTGAAAGAGAAGAGAAAGAGAGGCTGGTGATCTCTCCGTGAACACCGAAAGATATATTTCGGCCATAGTCAGAGACGTGCCTCCTTCGGGTATACGTAAATTTTTCGATATAGCGAGCGAGATGAAAGACTGCATATCTTTAGGAGTGGGCGAGCCTGATTTCGATACGCCGTGGAATATACGCGAGAGCGCGATATACGCGCTTGAATCGGGGCGCACGCATTACACGTCTAATCACGGCTCAACAGACCTTCGAAAAGAGATATTGAAATATCTTGAGCTGCGTTTCTCTCTTAAGTATGAACTTAACCAGATCGTAGTTACCGTAGGCGCCAGCGAGGCGCTCGATCTTGCTTTCCGCGCCATTATGAACCCGGGCGATGAGGTGCTCGTGCCCGCGCCGTCATACGTATCGTATATGCCGGGCGTGAGTTTCGCCGGAGGCAAGCCCGTTCCCATGTTCTTAAAAGAGAGCGAGAACTTCCGCCTTCGGCCAGAGAGCATTGAAAGCGCAATAACGAATAAAACAAAAGCCATCGTGGTGCCTTTCCCCAATAACCCTACGGGCGCCATCATGACGAAAGAAGATTACGAAAAGATAATCCCGCTTATAGAAAAGCACGATCTGCTGGTAATAACCGACGAGGTATACTGCGAGCTTACCTACGGCGGAGGGCACTGCTCTATAGCATCGCTGCCCGGCATGCAGGAGAGGACCATAATGATAAACGGGTTCTCCAAAGCTTTCGCCATGACTGGCTTCCGGCTGGGATACGCAGCCGCGCCAAAGCCGCTTACAGACGCGATGGTCAAGATACACCAGTACTCCATGCTGTGCGCTTCGGTGTTCAGCCAGGACGCCGGAGTCGAGGCGATGCGCTACGAGTGCGGCAACGGTTTTCCCAACGTACGCAGGATGACGGATGAATACAACAGAAGAAGAAGGCTTATGTATTCTTCACTCAACGAAATGGGGCTTCATTGCTTCGAGCCGCTGGGGGCGTTTTATATCTTCCCGAATATAAGCAGCACCGGGCTCGACGCGGATACGTTCTGCAAACGCCTGCTGTTTGAAAAGAAAGTCGCCTGCGTGCCCGGAACGGCGTTCGGCGAGGGCATGGAGAACTATATAAGGTGCTCTTACGCCTCGTCGCTTTCGAATTTAAAAGAAGCGCTGGAGAGGATAAAGAGCTTTATCACCGAGCTGAAAGCATAAAAAGCGGTGGACTGATTTTTTAGCGCGGCCTGCCGCTGGTCTGGCGGCATTAAAAACTAATATGCGAAAATGAAAGTTATATTTTTGGATATCGACGGCGTATTAAACTCGGCCGGCTTTCAGGAAGAAAACAAGTATGACCTTATTGACAGAAAGAATGAAGCTCTTATAAAGAGGCTTATAGACAGAACGGGAGCGGCTGTTGTTTTGTCGTCAGGCTGGAAGCTATGGTTCGATGACGGTATGAGACCAACGACTGAAAAAGCCGCAGGGCTGTATAATGTGCTTTGTGAATACGGGATCGCTTTATTTGATAAGACGCCGGATTTCAGCACCGAAGAGATACGTAAAAACCGTACTTTCAGCAAGGTAAAGGCAAAAGAGATAAAAGCATGGCTGAGCAATCATACGGGCATAGAAAGTTATGCCGTTATAGATGACATGGACTTAAAAGACGGAGATATAGCGGCGCGGACGGTACGCACCAACGGAAACAAAGGATTTAGCGAAGAAGATATCGATCGTGCAATTAAGATACTGTGCAAATAAACATCGTCTTGCCGAAAGCTTGTGATCAATAATATTCCCACATGTATTTTGCTTAATTCCTTATACAGCCTGTCGGATGCGCGGAGCGTATCCGACCCTATCGTCAGCTTGCTGCAGTAACGTCCCGCAGCGCCGGAACTTCTGAAACCGGGCGGCGGTGGCGGTCGATCCAGAATCCTGTAAGCGCAACCGGCACGGCGACAAACGTCGTAATATACGAAAGCTCCGGCGGCAGCAGCGTCGCCGGCAATGCGCCCATAAGAGCGACTGCCGGGAGCAGAGCAGGGATCCATTTCCCCATTTTATCTGTGGCACGCGTTGCTTTCAGATAACAGAAAAGGCCTAATCCAAGCAGCGCGAATTCGATCGTGAACGCCGCGACGGCTGAATTGTATAGGCCCAGACCTACTTTCGCCGAGTCTTGAAACAGCAGCGGCAGGTCGGGCGGCAGCGTTTCGCCCATCCCCATCGGGTGTGAGATGAAATCAAGCACCCAGTGGCTGAAGACAAGCGCGCCTATCACGAAGCCCGTGCGGGCTTTCCGGGTCATTGCGAAAGCGATGGCGAGAAAGGCGATCGACCACACTGCGGACATAAACAAGCCGTGAGACCAGGGAAAGCAGCTGGAGCCGTCCGCATTTATATACTCTACCCCGGCAACCGAAAAGACACCCCCAATAGTGTCCAGCGCGGTCGCCGCGGCGAGCGTCACTCCAAGGTTTACTTTTGGGGCAATGGGCTTTGCTGCCAATGCAACGCCGATATGTCCGAAATACATACATTTACTCCTTTTTATTGGATGGAATATACATAGCTATGATTATATTGTATCTTCATCGATTTGGCAATATGGCTGGTAATCATAAGCTAAAGCGTAATATGAAAGGAATGACTATGCAGAGCGTAAAGACGCATGAGTTGACAATAGGAGAACCGTAAAGCATACCGCACCGCCGTTTCTTGCTGTTCGAACATGAGGGATATTGTTATAGCAAAAAAACGCGAATCGGCGGGAGAATCAACCGAAATTCACGATTTTATTTAGTAAATTCAAATAGCAGACGTATTCCGGTGAAATCAGCCCAAATGCGATAAATATATATAAATATAGACTTTGACTATCTTTGACCTATATGATATCATTCAATTACAAAAAAGATTCAAGTAACAGGAGGTTTTAAAATGACACTTGTAAGATATGAAAGGCCATTTGGGCTGCTTGGTAATTTCTTCGGAGACTTTGCCGTTCCTGTGATGAAGACGGACATAAAGGAAACCGAAGACGCTTACATCGTAGAGGCGGAGATGCCGGGAGTAAAGAAAGAAAACGTGGAGCTTGTGTGCGAGAAAGGCGTTCTTACGATAACCGCTAAGGCAAACGAGGAAAAGACGGAAGAGAAAGAAGGCTATATCCGCAAAGAGCGCTCGAGCAGCGCGATGACGAGGCGTTTCGAGATCGAGGATATCGACGAGGAAAAGATCTCGGCGAAGATGGAAGACGGAATACTTACCGTAATGCTGCCGAAATCCGCGGAAAGCAAAGAAAAGCGCATCGCGATAGAATAAACATAACATTACAAAAGGGGCTGCATAAACGCAGCTCTTTTTTTGTTAGGTAAAAATGGGCATCCATACTGTTTTTTTCATCATCAAAGCATTATAATGAATGTATTGATAATGAAATAGATTTACTTCTGTAAACGGGGAGCGTATATGAGAAAAACAAAGATAATATGCACGATAGGCCCGGCTACGTCTTCAGAGGAGATGATGCGCCGCTTGATGGAAAACGGCATGAACGTTGCGAGGCTTAATTTCAGCCACGGAGATCACGCGTCGCACAAGAAGACGATAGAGCTCATCAAAAAACTGCGCGAAGAATACGGCAAGCCTGTCGCCATACTGCTCGATACAAAAGGCCCTGAGATAAGAATTAAAAAGTTTAAAAACGGCGGAGCGGAGCTGGCCCCGGGAAATACGTTTATACTTTGCGCGGCAGACGTGGAAGGCGATGATTCGAAAGTTTCGCTTACGTTCCCGGAGCTTTCGAAACACGTTAATAAGGGCACAAGGGTACTCCTTGACGACGGGCTCATCGAGCTTGAAGTTCAGCTCATTAAGGGCAACGACGTAATCTGCCGTGTTATTAGCGGCGGCTTTCTTAGAGATAATAAGTCTGTAAACCTGCCGGGAATCTGTATAGATATGTGCTATATCAGCGAAAAGGACAGAGAGGATATATTATTCGGCATAAAAAACGATGTGGATTTCATCGCCGCCTCGTTTTGCAGGACGGCTGCCGACGTGCTGGATATAAGGAGGATACTGCTCCAAAACGGCGGCGGCCAGGTACTTATAATAGCGAAGATAGAGAACCAGAGCGGCGTAGACAACATAGAAGATATACTGAAAGTAAGCGACGGCATAATGGTCGCACGGGGCGATATGGGAGTAGAGATAGACCTTGTAGATATACCGAGGATACAAAAGTCGCTGATAAAGCGGTCGGTCTCAGCCGGCAAAATGGTGGTGACGGCAACGCAGATGCTCGATTCCATGATACACAACCCGAGGCCTACGCGGGCGGAGACTACCGACGTGGCCAACGCGGTATACGACGGCACGAGCGCCGTAATGCTCTCGGGAGAGACAGCCTCGGGAGCGCACCCGATAGAGAGCCTGGTAATGATGTCGGGGATAGCGACGCATACGGAAGAAGCCATACACTATAAGAAACGCTTCAACAGCACGCCGCCTGAAACGAGCATAAGCGTAACGAGCGCGATTTCGCACGCGGTCTGCTCGACGGCTCACAGCTTAAGCGCGGGCGCCATACTCGCCGTTACAAAATCGGGCCGCACCGCGAGGATGGTGTCGAGTTTCCGGCCGGCTGTCCCGATAATAGCGTGCACGCCGGATAAAAAAACATATCAGCAGCTCGCGCTGTCGTGGGGAATATACCCTATACTTACTGAAGAAAAGGAAAATACCGACGCGCTGTTTGACCATGTGGTTGAGCGGGCGAAAGCGGCGGGGCTCGTAAAGCACGGTGAAGTAGTAGTCATAACTGCCGGCGTGCCTATCGGAATAAGCGGCACGACCAACACGCTAAAAGTGCAGATAGTGGGCGACGTTCTCGTAAAGGGAGAGGGCATAAACAACATGGCCATAAGGGGAAAGCTGTGCGTGTGCGAAAACATGGAGCAGGCTAAAAAGACGTTTGAGCCGGGAGATATACTCGTAGCGGCAAAAACGGACAACTCCATGATGGAAATACTGAAAGAGGCGAGCGGCATAATATCCGAGCAGCCGGGCTTCGATTCCCACGCGGCAATAGTCGGGCTCTCGTTGGGCATACCGGTGCTTTGCGGAGCGGAAAACGCCACTAAGATATTGAAAACGGGCACGGTGGTAACTCTCGATACAGGACGCGGCATGGTATATACGGGAATTTCCGAGCAGTGAGGGGTAGATGGAATTCGTTTTGAATGAGCGTCCCAGTCAGGACGATATGGACAGGATCGGCTCGAAGCTGCATGAATATAACACGCCGTTTTTCGAAAACGTAAACAAGCAGACGCTGTCTATAGAAGCTAAAGATGAAGCGGGCGGTTTGGCCGGAGGAATAATATTCACCGTCTGGGGAGAGTGGCTCAACATCAAGCTGCTCTGGGTGGACGAAACGATGAGAGGCAAAGGGCTCGGCTCCGAATTGCTTTTAAAGGCCGAAGAGGCGGCCAAGAGCATGGGATGCGATATGGCGTACCTTACTACATTCAGCTTTCAGGCGCGGCCGTTTTACGAGAAGCACGGGTATAAACTGGTTTACGTTCAAAAGACTTTTCCGGCAGGCATAGTGAAATACCATATGGAAAAAAGCCTGCTGTAGATATTGGGGGTTGGGATGGCGAAAGAGAAAACAGTTTTTGTTTGCAGCGAGTGCGGGTATGAGTGCGCAAGGTGGCTGGGTCAGTGCCCTTCGTGCAAGGCGTGGAACACTCTTTTGGAGACGCAGGCGATAGCGCCGGTAAAGAACGCAAAAGCGCCGGCGGGCGAAGCCGCGGTCTATTTAAAGGATGTATCTCTCGAACGGTCCGACAGATGGCCTACCGGTTTTTCAGAGCTTGACCGCGTACTTGGCTCCGGGATAGTGGAAGGCTCGGTGGTGCTGGCGGGCGGCGAGCCGGGCATAGGCAAGTCTACGCTGCTGCTGCAGGTAGCCGACTTTCTTGCTAAGCAGGGCAGAAAAGTGCTTTATATATCCGGAGAAGAATCGCTGAGGCAGGTACGCCTGCGCGCCGGCAGGCTCAAAGCGAGCGGAGACATACTCATGCTCGCCGAGACCGAGATAACCAACTGCATAGAGCGGATGCGCGATACCGCGCCCGATTTCGTGGTCGTTGATTCCATACAGTCGATGTATTCGTCGAGGCTGTCGCCTTCGGCGGGCAGCATAAGCCAGATAAAGGAGTGCGCTTCGCTGCTTACCCGAGAGGCGAAGACGAGCGGGGCCGCGGTATTCATAATAGGGCATGTGACGAAAGAAGGCGCTATCGCAGGCCCGAGAGTGCTGGAACATATGGTAGACACAGTGCTTTACTTCGAGGGCGAGAGGCAGGGCACTTTTCGCATACTGCGCGCCGTGAAAAACAGGTTCGGCTCCACCAACGAGATAGGCGTTTTCGATATGCGCGAAGAGGGCATGAAGGAAGTTACAAACCCTTCGGAGCTTCTGCTGGGCGAGAGGTCGGCGGGGGTATCCGGCTCGTGCGTGTACCCGGCCATGGAAGGAACGCGCCCCATGCTGCTAGAGATACAGGCGCTCGTTTCTGCAACTTCGTTTCAGATGCCGAGGCGCATAGGCGCGGGGCTCGACTACAACAGGATGGCGCTTATTATAGCGGTACTCGAAAAGCGCATAGGCTTAAAGCTTTATAACCAGGACGTATACCTCAACGTAGCGGGGGGCCTTAGGCTCACCGAGCCCGCGGCCGACCTCGCCATGGCCGCAAGCATAGTATCGAGCTTCCGCGATAAGCCGGTAGGCGATACTGTAGCCATAGGCGAGATAGGGCTCACCGGCGAGGTAAGGGGCGTAGGGCAGGCGGAGAAAAGGCTCTCAGAATGCGCGCGCATGGGCTTTACAAAAGCGGTGTTGCCCAAGACCAACATGAAAGGCATTGTTGTGCCGGATGGCATGACGGTAAACGGAGTTGGCAGCGTGTTCGAAGCGCTGGAGATATTGATATAATTTGGTGACTTTGTCGCTGTTATCCGGGTTAATTTCCTCATAAAATAAACCAAAAGGAGGATAATCATGGATATGAGCGACAAAAAGAGACTTATGGTTTGGAGCGTCGTCGGAACGTTTATAGTGTTCCTGATGGCTGCCGGGTGGCACTTTTTATACAGCGATGTTCTGAAATCGGGCATAACGGCGGCTATAGCGCCCGTTAACGAGAGCCCGTGGGAGCACGCCAAGCTGTTTTTCGTTCCCGCGTTGATCTGGTACGTAATTCTTTACTTTATCGCAGGCAGAAAGTTCCCCAATTTTGTGTTTTCGCATGCTA
>CAZJOS010000108.1:5169-8371 GCA_964547655.1 uncultured Christensenellaceae bacterium | reverse complement strand
TAAAAAGTCTTTATGTTTTATGAAACCGGCATTTCCCTTAAGGCAACTTTTACCCGTCGCTGACAGGTATATAGATATCCACCTCGCAATACGTTGAAGAGCATATCATCGTATCCATCCTTTCGAAGTGATATTCCCTGTTCCGGTTGTACCGCGTCTTTTGCGACCATTCCTCTTCGATGTATCTATAGATATGGCCGATATAATAATCTGAAAGAAAGTCGGCGGAATGAAACCCTATATACCTGAACACCGCATAAAGATGCGCGGGAAATATGCGGCCCTCAAACTCCGGCGCAAGGCTTCCAAAGTCCTTTACCTCCACGCACGGCATGTAATAATAATCGTTTTCCTGCGCGGGAAACGCGAATCCGTAGTATATATGCCCTTTTACCCTTCCGGCTATTTTAGAGCGCTCTTTATGCCAGAAAGAAAGCGCAGCCTTATTTGCCGCCATTTCTTCACCGTCTGCCCTGATAAGCGTGCGTATACCGGCTACCTTAAGCTGCGGCACAAGGCAATAGCGCGGCTGGGTAAATATACCCCCGGCTATATCCCGAAGTTCGGCCGTATCGAGCATATTTACTATTTTCAATTCGCGAGGCTTATTTCGAAAAGCCGTAGGCGAAAGCCCGAATTGGTTTTTGAAGGCGCGCTCATAGCTTTGCTCGTAGTTAAAGCAGTATTCCTCGGCTATTTCCGATATCTTTATGCCTGTGTGTATTAAGTCGCTAAGGCTTCGGCTGAGCCTTCGCCCGCGTACGTAAGACATAAGCGTTTTTCCCGTAAGCGCTTTGAAAAGGCGGTGAAAATGATATTTTGAAATATACAGCTCTTCCGACAGGTTTTGAAGCCAAAGAGGCGTTTTAAGTTTTTCTTCAATTAGAGTTACTGTCTCTTCCACCAGGCGAACGGTTGAGTCTCTCATTTAATACCCCATGCAAAACGCATACGCAGCGAAGTATGAACTTAAAAAAGCAGCAAGAAATGTTCGTTGTATTATTATTGATTATTTTATACTATTAATGTACATTTGTAAATTTTTAATGTGCAGTTTAACTGCTGCCCCAAAAACCAAATGTTTGCGGGGATGAAAGAAAGGTAAAGAAATGAAAAAGCTTATATTGTTCATCTTATGCGCGGCGCTCATCTTTTCCGCCGCCGGCTGTGCCTCTCCGTCCGATCCGGCCGAGACGCCTTCGCCGACGGCATCGCTGACGGCAGACGCTGCGGTTTCGCCGATGCCGAAAGCAACATCCGGGCCGCATATGATCACGCCCGAAATAGACTCGCAATGTCTTAAGGACAACCTCGCCCGCCAGCAGACGAAAAGAAGGATGTATATATACCTTCCTCCGTCTTATTATACAAGCGATAAGTCATATCCCGTGGTGTATTATTTGCACGGACACGGCGAACCGGCCGGCAACTATATCAGCGGCAGCAAAAGCAAGCTCGATATAGCGTTTAAGGACGGCGCAAAAGAATTTATTTTTGTAGGGATCGACGGCGGAGCTTCTTTCTATGTCAATTCGCCTGTTTTGGGAAACTGGGAAGACTATTTTTTAAGTGAAGTCATTCCCTACATCGACGGAAACTACCGTACGATCCCGAATGTCTCGTCGCGCGGGATCTGCGGGTTCTCTATGGGAGGGTTCGGGTGTATTAATCTCGCGTTGAAGCATCCCGACGTGTTTTGCGCAGTATACTCCATGTCGCCCGGGCTATTAACTGAAGACGGGTTTGCGGAGGCTATGAATTTGTGGAAGACCGACAGCACGTTCCTTAGGACCTATGCCCAGGCGTTTGCCCCAAACGTAAACTCCGAAAAACTCGGCGACATCCCGACGATGGACGGCAGCGATGAAGACAACGCGATAATTGATAAATGGCTGACCGGCTTTGGAAACCTCAGGGAGAAGATGGACGCGTATATAGCGCTGGGAACTCCCCTTAAGGGCATCGGTTTTTCATACGGCACTAAAGACGCTTATACGTGGATACCGAAAGGCACGCAGTATTTCTCGGATCTGCTTAAAGAAAACGGGATAGATAATGAACTCTATATTTTTAACAGCGGGCATATACAGCCTGTAAACGGCATGCCTGAACTGCTGATACCGTTTTTCAACGAAAACCTGGTTTACGAGGAATAACGTAAGTTATTTACGAACATCAGAAAAAGAAGGCATCCTTCCGCCTTCTTTTTTTGTTCGAGCCTCTATACAATAAAACTGCTGAAGAATTCGAGTATAATATCGTTTGCTTTGAAGCCTGAGATGTCCGCTCCTTTGGGCCACGCGTGGTTATAGCCCTCTATCTCGATATACCAAACCTTATTTTCATTTTCGCTGCTTGAATATTTATAAGCCGCGGCGTTATCCGACAGCATGACTTTCTCAAACTCTGCAAGGCCGTTCGCTTTTCTCCAGTATTCTATTACGCCGCCTATGGCGGGAGCGTCTCCGTAAACTCCCTTATCCGGCTCGATAGGCACTACGCTGTCCGCCGTGCCGTTTATCTGCAAAATCCCGACCGAAGCCGTCTCTTTCCTTTCATTCCACGCTCCTCCGCTCATCGAGCCCGCAACGCTTGCCACAGCCCTAAAAGTATCTGGCGCGCCGCACGCGAGTTTATACATCATGAAAGCGCCGTTGCTGAAACCGGCGGCAAACGTATGGCTTTCGCTGAACCCGTAGGTCTGCTGCAGATACTTTGCCAGGGCGACGAGGAACCCGATATCGTCGTTGCCGGTTTTCGTAAGCCCTGAATTCCAGCACGCCGCGCCCGTCCTGTTTCCCGGGTCGCGTATCCCCTGCGGGTAAACTACGGCAAACCAGCGGCTCTTTGCCGCGCTGTTCATGCCCGTAAAATCCATAAAACCCTTTGCGCTGCTTCCGTAACCGTGCAGCATGAATATTAGCGGAGCGCCGGCGCCTGCTCCTTCGGGTATATATAATACAAATTTTCTTTTAATGCCGTTATAATCGCACGTGTAATAACCGCTGTCGTCCGCGGTCTGGGATACATCGGTAATGGAATAAACCGCTGCCTGCGGTTCCGGAGTGCTTCCGGCAGTTTGAGATACGGCGGTATCGGGGTCCGGCGTCCTTGCGTCCGGAGCCATGCACCCAAAGAGCAGCAGCAGAGCCGCTGCCGTAATAAACATGATAAACTTTTTACCCAATATCACACCTCCAAA
>CAZJOS010000108.1:0-5069 GCA_964547655.1 uncultured Christensenellaceae bacterium | reverse complement strand
GCTTCCGCAATAGCGCGGGCATAGTCCATGTTTTCTTTTATCCCTTTTCCTGTAAGAAAGAACGTGCACTTTAAATCGAGCCGGTCAAGCTCCGCGAGTATCTCCGGAGTCCTGTCCGACGGGCCGTCGTCAAACGTAAGCGCGACTATCTTTTTATCAGTGTCCGCCCGGCACACTATCTTGCCGAAGAGCTGAAAATCGCGGGATCTCATGATATAATACCCGGCTGTGCAGATTGCCGCCAGCGCGCATACGCAGATCAAAACTATCAATATCGCCTTTTTGTGCTTCTTCATACTCGCGTCACTCCCGTATTATACCATAATCAGTCTGATTATTTGACAACCCCGCCGTGAAAACAGCACTCGTATACTATATCGTTGCCGCAGAATATCTCTTCGTGCCCCTGGAACCACTCAAAGCCGCCGCTTACGCTGCAGTGATAGCTATAGTCGCCGTTCTTATATACGAGGGGCCCCCTGAACGGGAGGTCTTCCGTAACACTAAGCAGCGCTTCCTTCAAAAAATCGCCCGGGAAGCCCTGCCCCAGCACCCTGCCGCTGTAGTTCATAGCCCAGACCGGCTTATCCTTATACCAGACGGCTTCCTCCCCCGTAAACTTCTCGCCGCCCAGATAAGAATCTATATACAGAAAATCTCCGTCCCTGTAACGGATATCGTGCGACGCCGGGCGCGATGGCTGCTGCTCGGGCGCGTGCGCCGCGTAACCATTTTTCTTTGCCTTGCAGAGAAAAGCCGCTGTCCTGCCGTTACCGCTCCCGGCGCTGTCAATAACGGCGGCAGCGCACCCGTCAGAATCGCGCCTTACCAGCCTGTCGATGCTCACGCCGAGTATGTCTGCCAACGCTATAAGATTGCCGATATCCGGGAACGACTCGCCTGACTCCCACTTCGACACTGCCTGCCTCGATACTCCTATGCGCTCAGCCATTTCTTCCTGTGAAAGCCCTCTGTCTTTCCTTATGGCAGCCAGTTTTTCTTTAAAATCCATTATCCTTCACCTCAGCAGCAGAATACCCCGTAAAAGCGCCTGCTTCCACCAATCAGCCGGTGCTTTTTGTCAACCGCCGGTTGCGAAGTATTCCCGTTTGTCCTCCATTATTTTAAAAGGATCGATATCATATGTTGAATCGAAGAGTTCTCTTGATTCTGTATTTGCTTTTTTCCTTGAATCGCCCGACTCCGAAAAAACCAATATCTTTTTCCTTACATAATCGTAGAAGAAAAAATATATTTCCCTGTTTGTTGATTCTCCTATAGCAGCAGCCAGACTCTCGTCGTCAATGCAGCATATAGGCCCCGGCGTCACTCCTTTAAAGTCATAAGTATTATAATCTCCTTTGACTTTTAGATCGTTTTTGGTAAGAAACGGCCTTTGGTATCCTAAAGTATATTCAACCGTCGCACAGCATTCAAGTTTCCAGCCATCCTTCAAACGGTTCAGCAATACAGCCGCCGCCTCCGCTTCATCGCTGTCGCAAAGCGTCGTCTCCCATTCTACTATCGACGCTAACGCTAGCTGTTTGTCTGGACTTAGATCATTCTTATCAGATACTCCTGCGGCAATTCTGTCATATCTCTGCTGTGAACCCTCTATCCACATATTTATCCAATGATCCAGGTCCTCACCCTTTATCTCATACGTTCCCGGAACTATCATTCCTTCCATACGCCGGAAGCCTTTGGCCTTTTTTATAAGGCTGCTTTCCGCACCCTCCAGAGCGCCTTTCACCTCGTCTTCGTTCATCGAAAACGCCGCGGTAAGCTGGGGTATTATATCGCGCTCCAATGTGTCTCCGTCTTTAACTTCTATTACGGCAGTAACTGCGGAAGTCGGCTCAATCGTTACTACCGGCACGGTAGGAACGGGAGTACGCGGAGGCGGCGCAGGCGTTTTAATGATTTGTATGGTTGAAGAAGGCTCCTGCTCAGACTTCAAGGTATTCGAGCATGCCGCGAGCAGCGCGGCGGCCGCGCATAATAAAACTATTATTACTTTTTTCATATTGCCCCCATTAATTTCTGTATCATCGTACAAATTATAACATTATCGATATGACGCGGCAACTTATTGGAAAATAAAAACCTGATACATATCGTTTGAGCCGGGCGGTATGGTCTGCGCCGTTTGTTTTACGCGATACGGTTAAAATCGTGCAGCTTATGATATAGGTCGAATACCTTCCTGTTTCCGCTTTCGAATATAAAAGGGAATGTCTGATGCTTTACCTTGAGTCTCAATATTAAAAGATACCGCTCGTCATCGAAATCATTTAATGCGGCGCCGATAATGCTCTGAAACGGGATATAGAGATAAGAGTAATCATACACCGCTTTTATATTCTTTCTTACGGGTATGTTCCGTTCCAGAACTATAAGCTCTTTTTCGTTTATTATGAACGCCGTTTTCGACAGTACAAGCTTTTCCGCTTTCAGCCTTTGCCTTAATACACGCGTTTTTTGAATATGCGGCGCAGGCTGGTAAGCAATGAGGCTGCGCCCCGGGTCGGCTGATTGGAGCCTGCCAAAAAGATTAAAGAACAATATATCTATAGTGCTTTCGTCTTCTGAATATTCTACCGGTATGCTTTCCATCCGCAGCCTTTGAGAATCAACGCATATCTTTTTTTCGATTATATCGATCAATTTAAGAATGATTTCTTCGGAAACGGTATTATACTCTATAATGGCCGGGCCGTTTTGTGTAAAAAGGACGAACTCGCCTTTAAGCAGCGCATGTGTGTCTTTAACTGCCGAAATATCGTTATAATATATCTTTTGCCGGGTTACTCTTTGCCCTGACCTTTTATATATATGCAAATACTCATCGTATGCGCCGACAAGATAATCATAAAGATCCGTATTGGGAGTCGCATTTCTTCGTTCTATATTTCTGGGCACCTTAAATAAAATCAACGGCGTTTCATTCTCGTTATAATATTTTCTGAAAATCGCGGGCATCTCGTGTTCTTCATCTATCTCATAGATCCACGGCCCGAAAGAGTCGTATTCTTTACTGCGCTCTATGACGATCATCTCCAATTCCCGCAACAAAATCATTGCCTATACTTCGTATATCTTCACATACATAATTCCATCATATCATATATATTAGTTTATCACTTTTTTCAGTGCCGCGGCTATTTCGTTTGCAACGTCCAAAGCGCGCCTGTATACATATTCGTATTGGGTCGGCGAATCTATAAACGGCATATTAATTTCCGAACCGTCTTTCAGCTTGACCGTTATATGCAAATCACTGCATGAGCGTACAGCTTGTTCCTGTTCGATAAAGGGGTCTTCAGGGCCCGCCGCCTCAGGCTCTACGGCTATGCCGTCGCGGCAAATCTCAAACGACGCGACGTCGCCGCTGCTTATCATCCTTCCCTCGGGGATCATCGCTGTCTTGATAAATATTTTCTTGCCTGCTTCATCACAAGTAAAATATGTCTTGCCGTATGACATTATCTTTTCAGAATTCAATCCGCCGGATTTAACGCTTTCCCGAAAAGAGATATAATCTCCCCATGAGGGTTCCGAAACTGACTTGGGCGGCGACTTTTTTATTATTACGAAAATAAATATTAAAATTATGAAAACTGTACCAATGATAGCTATTATTACCCCAAACAAGCTCCATAACGCATTCATCACCTATACCCCGCCTGAATTATTTGTTTTCTATTATATATTTTACTAGAATAATACCATAAAATCACGGTTTTGTCTAATTCTCCGCCTTGCTTTCAGGGATGAACACTCTGTTTTTTTATGGCGCTATATCCAACTTCCAGGACGAATCAGCAACGCATTCCTAGCCAAGGTAATCGTCTATGAATTTTGCTCTGACCATCGGCAATAAAGCTTCTCTCGCTTCCTCTTCGTTCATACCGGCGTGAAGGGACGGCGAATACAGCATACGGACCAGTTCAAGGTCCATATCGCTCAGAGACTGGACATCATTCCATTTTGGATAAAACAAGCTGTCAGGGTATTTGTCGCTTGAACACCGTAATCCCAAGGTATTTATCATGCTCAATAAGATCATATAATTCCGCTGTTCCTGTGTCGATACATCGGTAGCGATCCCGATATGTGAGAAGTCTATATTACCTTTATATGAATCTATGTATGACGTCCACCAGTTGCCTTTACCGAAAAAATGAATTGATTCCAATAGTTTTTGAGGCGAAAAATCAATGTAGCAGTTATAATGTTCATCTTCAATCGATATCTCCGGCATCCCATCGATCGAGTTGAGCTTGCCTATCAGGTTTGTGAGCGCAGCATAATCCTCTTCGGTATAATCCCCCTCAATCTTGACATGCATCGGTCTTTCCCATCGCGTGATTACCTCTCCTGCAGTATAGTCAGGGTAAAGCGCGATCTCGTTGAAATAATCGATAAACTCGTTGCATTTAGCGTCCAGTATACCCGAGGCCTGATCCGATATCCGCTGGCAGCCTGAAACGAGAAAACAAAATGATAATGCAACACTCAGAAGACCAAAAAGCTTTTTCTTCATATCAACACTCTTTTCCGCCCGTCTTTGCGCAGCTGGGGCATTTTCCATCGAAATACGAAAACTTCCTGCCGCATTTGCCGCAGGTATACTTCCTGTCCATCTCCTCCGACCATGTTTCGAGGCCCGTTTCAATAAGCCGCCTCATATCTTCCGCAACATTATATAATATCATAACAAATAATGGCGCTGTGTCAACACAATAGAAATGGTATAGCGCCGTGGAACCCGCTTGCTTCTCAGGCCCGGGCCGCCGGCATATGCGGGTTATACATTATTCGTATACGTAAAATTAACGTTTTATTAATAATAAATTTAGAAGTCTGGAAACCCCTGTTGACGGGCTTTATTAAAACCATTGTATGAGTACTTTGTATTTTTTCGACGTTTAGGCGCCGCTGTGCGGCGCCTCACGTCATATGGGAGATGTTGCTTATCGTTTATTAAACGGTGCAAATAATAATAATACAAAACGCAAATAAATGCCTCACCCAAAACAGGTGAATTTCGGCATATTATCGTTTTT
>CAZJOS010000107.1:0-8411 GCA_964547655.1 uncultured Christensenellaceae bacterium | reverse complement strand
CTCGCTTGCGTCTTCTGCGCTTTACTGCACGGCCTTTTTACCGGCGGCTATGGCCTCATACCGGCAATGGCAGTATTCCTCGCCGTCTGCGCGAGCGACGTGCTGGACGGAAAAGCCGCACGCCGGCTGGGGGCGGCGTCGGCTTTCGGTGCAGTCCTTGACGTTTTTGCGGATGCTTTCTATGTTGTTTCATCGTTTACTGTACTGACCGTGCTGAATATCATACCGGTTTGGTTCTTCGTCCTGGTTATTATTAAATTTGCCGAGTATGTCATTACTTCACATATTATCAGCCGCCGCTTATGCAAGTCCGCGGGATTCGTACGCGACCCTTTGGGCAGGTGCGCCGCTGTTCTATACTTTGTGCTTCCGGGCGCCATATGTTTGCTTGGCAGTATACCCGGCCTTGATTGTAAACTTGCCATTGATTTCGCAATATGCGCGGCGTCGCTGCTTACGCTTATTTCCTCTATTGTCCGATGGCGTCACTGCATAAATACCATTACCCGAAGGGAGGCCTTTGATGAGCGCCGAGATCTGTTACACCCAACCGTTGCGCACAGTGATATTGCTCTTCAGAAACACGCGTCTAGATAACAAGAGCCTGCTGCCAGGCTATTGTTATCTTCATTTATCAAAACAGCTGCGTGCTCAGGTACTTCTCGCCCCTGTCCGGGAATATGCAGACGATGAACCCCTTATCTATCATATCCGCCACCCTGAGGGCCGCGAGCATGGCCGCTCCCGACGACATGCCGCAGAATATGCCTTCCTCGCGCACAATGCGCCTCGACATCTCGAACGCCTCTTCCGAGTCTATCATAATGGAAATATCTATTTTGCCGGGGTCGTATATCTCGGGTACTATCGCTTCGCTCATATTCTTAAGGCCCTGTATATAATGCCCTTTTACCGGGTGCGCCTCGACTATCTTTATCTCCGGGTTAAGCTCTTTCAGTCTTTTTGCCGTGCCCATGAGCGTGCCCGAAGTGCCAAGGCCGGACACAAAGTGCGTCACCCTGCCTAAGGTATCCCTTATTATCTCTTCCGCGGTCGTCGAGTAATGCGCTATCTTGTTATATCTGTTTGTAAACTGGTCGGGCATAAAATATTTTTCCGGATCTTCGGCCACCATCTGCCGCGCCCGGCGTATCGCGCCGTCCGTTCCCTCCTCGGCAGCCGTCAAAATAACTTTGGCGCCGAACGCCTTTATCATCTTCTGGCGCTCGACCGACACCGCAGAGCTCATAACTATCTCTACCGCGTACCCTTTTACCGCGCCTATCATAGCGAGCGATATGCCCGTATTCCCGGAAGTCGGCTCGATTATCGTCTTTCCCGGTTTAAGCGTGCCTTCTTCCTCCGCCTGCTGTACCATCTTGAGCGCTATTCTGTCTTTTATGCTTCCGCCGGGGTTTGTGCCCTCTGTTTTCGCATATATTTCAACGCCTTTCTTTGTGCAGAGCCTGTTTATCCGCACCAGCGGCGTATTGCCTATAGTGTCCAGTACATTTTTGTTAAGGTCCATATCTTCCTCTTTTCTATTACGGTATTCTCAAACGCTGTTATTGCTTTGTCCCATTCATGTATATTGTGTCTATTATAATACCAAATCAAGATTATTCAATACCGCATCCACTCAGGCCTCATATGTATATCCATCAATATCGTTCCGCCGGCGTATCCGGGGCAAAGCTCAGCAAAGCGTTTTAGAGAGCTTTCCGTGCCGCTTACATACTTTAAAGGCACTCCTGCAGCCGCCGCGAACTCTTCTGCGGTCTTAAGCCCGTCCGCAAGCTCTTCGCCTGTAGTTTCCGCCCCCATGTTTGAGTTGAGTATCAGCCCGTCTGCCAAAAGCCTTGCGTTCTTCTGTATCCGCTCGAAGTTCTCCCTTATTCTTTCTGCGTTTTCCTGAAACGGGCGCTTCGTGTTTACAACGAACAGCGCTTCGGTGTCTTCCCTCGCCCGGTCGAAATATTCTTTGAGCGCTCCTAAAGCCGCGGCGCCCACCGGGTCTCCGCCGCAGTCGAAAACCGCGTATCCGTTAAAAGCCGAATATATGCCCGGAGGCAGCGTCGGCAGATCGACCCCGGTATTCGCATACGCCGGGGCAAGCACGCGTATGCCTTTTTCCTCAAGCATTTTCCTGTGCGCTGAAGAGCGAAAATACGGGTTTACGATATCTATATCTACAAGCGACACATTATCATGCTTTCGTTTAAGCCAAAGCGCTATGCTTAGCGCAAGCTCCGTCTTTCCGCTTCCGTAATTCCCGTACAGCACCGTTATCCTTTTCATCCGCTCTCCTTCATGCCCAAAATGCACTGTTTTGCCTTTGGTTCTTCAGGGCCTTTTGTATAACTTCATCAGGTTTTCGGCGCACTTTATGCCGTCGACAGCCGCCGATACTATACCCCCCGCGTATCCCGCTCCCTCTCCCGCCGGGAATAAGCCGTCGGCTTCTTCAGCCTGAAGGTCGTTCCTTCTTAATATCCTAACCGGAGACGAAGTCCGCGTTTCCACTCCGGTAAGCATTGCGTCCGGCATATCGAACCCCGCAAGCTGCGCTCCAAAACGAGTTATGCCTTCTTTGAGCGCACCGGTTACAAACGAAGGCAGGCATTCGCCAAGATCCTTAAAATACGTGCCCGGCATGTACGAAGGCTTTACGCTGCCAAACCCTTTCGATACGTTGCCCTTAATGAAATCGCCCAGCCTTTGCACCGGGGCTGCGAGCCCTCCTGAGAAAGCCTCTCGCTCGAATCTCCTTTGAAACTCTACTCCGCTCAAAACTCCGGCTCCCAGGTCTTCATCTCCAACGCTCACTACCACCGCGCTGTTAGAGTTATCATTGTTCCGTTTATAATAACTCATGCCGTTAACGGCCAGGGCTCCATTCTCTGTCGCCGAGCATATAACCTCTCCGCCCGGGCACATACAAAAAGTATACACTCCCCGGCCTCCGCTCTTTGCGCTGAGGCGGTATTCCGCCGACCCGAGCATCGGGCTGCCCACAGCATCCCCGTACTGCGCCCTGTCGATGAATTCTCTTGGGTGTTCTATCCTTACCCCTGTCGCGAACGCCTTGGGAGCGAGGATGATACCGCTGCGTCTAAGCATTTCGTACGTGTCCCTTGCGCTGTGGCCTATAGCCAGTATCAAAGCCCTCGTGTCTATTCTATGCTCGATTCCGCCCCTTATATATGTTATGCCGCGCAAGGTTCCCTGCGACACAAAAACCTGTGAAAGCCGCGAGCTATATAAAAACTCCCCGCCAAGTGACGTTATCTGCTCTATAAGAGCCGATACGGCTTTTTGTATGTTCTCTGTTCCGAGGTGCGGCTTAGACGATAATGACTCTTCCGGCACACTCAGGTTTGCCAGCGTATCCACCACATACCAGGCGCGCATGTCCTTTATCCTTGTCGTCAGCTTTCCGTCGGAAAACGCGCCGGCCCCTCCGGCGCCGAAGCAAACGTTGCTCTCTTCGTCGAGCATGCCGTTTGTTATCAGCTTATCCCGCTTAAAAGTATAGCCATCTCATTACTTCCCCCGCCTATTATACCCCTAAAACTTAAATCTTTCGATTGCTTACGGCAAACAAAAAGGGCTTTGATATCCGCCCTTTTGTCAGACTATGATCAGCAGCGTCTACTTTTTTCGTATTGTAACGTTTACCGACAATACGGAAGGCGTAAAGTTCTCCGGAGCAAACCCTTCCGGCAGCTCAAAATATACATTCAGGCTGTATGTCCCTTCTTTGAGCCCGTCGAGATCGATGTAGGGAATAATATGCGAACGCAGCAGTTTCGACATCTTTGATACACCGGCCATCACAGTCACATCGACTGACGATGGGGATATGGACGCGGCCATCCCGGAAGAAAGATTCTTTGTCTTTATTGCAACGCCTTTATACGTTTTCAGCTGCGTTTTTTCGCGTATGTTTACCGTTACCTCGGCTTTATCGACACCGAGCACTTTTATGCCCTCAGGCGGGGCAAACGAGGCGAGCGTTATAACATCTGTATTCGATCCGGCGACGCTGAACGGAAACAGCTGAACGAAATCTATGCCGTCGAGCAGCGCCTTTTCCCCGGCTATCCTTACCTTCGAAGGATTGCACGAGGTGTTCGTTATTTCATATCCCGGCGCAACGCTGTCCTGTCCTACTATCGACCCTAAAACGTCAACATCGACTTCCTTCACAGGAAGCACGCTCAGGTTCACTATAACCGAAGGCAGCGCCCCCGAGAAAGGCGCGGGGTCAACTATATTGCCCTCGGCATCGAGAAGCTCGACTTCGCAGCTTCTGCTGTAACCTTCGGTAAGGCCGTTTAAGTTTACAATACAGCGCGCGCTCAAGACTTTTTGGACATCGGTCATTGGGCCCTGTATGTTGATGGTATCGGGACTGATAGTTGGAACGTCTGCAAAATAACCCGCCGGCACGGCGCCCTCTGTAATAACGTTTACCGGTATAGGCCTCGCTTTATTCTTATCAACTTTCAGTGTGATATTCCTGGGGTTTACACTGATCAACTGGCCGTACGGCAGGTCTACCTTGATCTCCAAAGGATACGTTCCGGCTCCGCTGATCGCAGAAAAATCGACATAAGCTTTTATGTTCTTATTATTTATATTATTAAGGTCGTTTTGGCTGATACTCACCCTTATATCCACACTGCTCAGTATCTCAGCCAGGTCGCCCGATATGGCAAGCTCCTTAGCTACAAGGCTTGCCATGTTCTCTCCCGTTACCGGTACGTCTTCAACATCCTTTACACGGGTAGGATTCGTCTGCGAAAGCACATAACTCCACAGTATAACCGCAAAAAGTACAGCTACTATTTTAAGCACAAGGTTGCCGCGGCACATCTTCCAAAACGCTTTTAAAAACTTCTTCACTTCGCATCACGCCCCTTGCGCTTTATCCTGATGCCCTTGTTTTTGCCCGATTGCTTTATCATATATATCTCTTCCAATATATCTTTTATAGCTTTTGAGTCGAGGTAGCGTATCAGCGTACCGTCCTGCGCTACGGAAATAACGCCCGTCTCCTCGGATACTATAAAAGTTACGCTGTCGCTTATCTCTGATATCCCCAGCGCCGCGCGGTGGCGGGTTCCAAGCTCCTGGCCTATCTGCTTGTTGTCGCTTAACGGGAGGAAGCATCCGGCGGCCTCTATCCTGTCTCCCCTTATTATAACGGCCCCGTCGTGCAGCGGCGAATTCGTAAAAAACAGGTTTTCCAGAAGCTCCGACGAGATATCGGCGGAGATGTGCGTGCCGCTTTCGATAACGTCTTTGAGCCCTGTTTTTCTTTCAAACACTATAAGCGCGCCCACCCTTCTTTTCGAAAGCGAAAGCACGGCTTTCAATACCATGTCTACGTTTTCCTGCGCGTAAGTTGCCTGAGACGATATTATATCGAGCCTTCCGCGCCCAAGGCTCGCAAGCGCCCGGCGCAGCTCGGGCTGGAATATAATGAATATTGCAAAAGCGCCCGCCGTCAACACGTAATTCAACAGCCATGCCGTACCCGCAAGCCTTAACAGATCCGTTACCCATGCAGCGAAAAGTATTACCCCGAGGCCTTTTAGCACCTGTATGGCGCGGGTCTTCGAGGTAAGCTTAAGAAGCCAGTATATTATGACGGCCAGAAGTAAAATATCGATGATATCGATGTAGCTGAATTCTGATATGCTGTTGAATAAGCCGTTTACTATATTCTCCAACTAAAACATCCTTTTAATTTTTCTTACCACCAACGATATATATGTATAATCCGTTATATTATAATTTATTATAAACTTTATTTAATATTATAACCTATTTAATAGAAAAATCCTATCTCTAAATTTAAACATTACGTAAAATCAGTTATTTGAATACGGTTAAACGCGCCCGCTTGTGCCGGTGCGCTGTTCCGTATATACTAAACGTATGTATACAAGCCTGAAAGCAATAAAAGACGATGTGATAATATGCAAAAACTGCGGGCTGCATGAGACGCGCAGGAATACCGTATTCGGCGAAGGGAACATTCGGGCGAAGATAATGTTTATAGGCGAAGGCCCGGGGCGGGAAGAAGACGAGCTTGGCCGCCCGTTCGTAGGCAGGGCGGGCCGGCTGCTTGATAAGATGCTCGCTTCGATAGGCTTAACGAGAAACGATGTATACATCGCTAACATACTTAAGTGCAGGCCTCCGGGAAACCGCGACCCGCTGCCGCATGAAGCTGCGGCCTGCATAGGCTACCTGCGCGCGCAGACTGCTCTTATAAAGCCTGAAATACTGGTATGCCTCGGCAGGATATCGGCAGGCTATATACTCGGACAGGAAGTAAGGATATCGAAAGACAGAGGGGTGTGGCATGAGTCGAAAGGTTTTTATATAATGCCTACGTACCATCCCGCGGCATTGCTGCGCAACGAGCAGCTGAAAAAAGAAGCGTATGTTGATCTCTTGAATATAAAGGCTAAATATGACGAGCTTATCGCAAAAGAATGACATTTTAAAAGCAATAGAAAGCGATGCCTTAATGGCCGCGGCAACGGCTTTCGGAAAGGCCGGGGCCGATATGGTATTCGGCGAAGGCCGCCCCGTTACGGAAATAATGCTTATCGGCGAAGCCCCGGGCGCCGAAGAGGCAAGGCTTTCCCGCCCTTTCGTGGGCCGGGCGGGGAAAAATCTTGACGGGTTCCTTTCAATGCTTGGGCTGTGCCGAAGCGATATTTATATAACTAATGTGCTGAAGTTCCGCCCGTTTAAAGTAAGCGCAAAAGGCACTGTTTCCAACAGGCCGCCGAAGCAGGCCGAGGTAGACCTCATGCTCCCGTTCCTTAAGCGCGAGATCGAAGCTGTCGGGCCAAAAATTGTGGTCACGCTGGGCAACGTGCCTTTAAGGGCCGTTTACAAAAGCGGCGCGGTTATAGGCGCCTGCCATGCTTTGCCGCTTGAATCGGCCGCTCTTAACCATAGATTTATTCTGTTTCCGCTTTACCATCCCGCAAGCGTCATCTACAACCCGCAGCTTAGATCCGTATACAACGAAGACCTTAAAAAGCTCAAAACTTATATTGCTTCGATATAAACCCTTTCCGTTCGATTTTACGGCCGAAATCAAAATACCCCCCTTCTTTTCCCTGTATACTCGGAAATTCTCATTATTCCTGCTGATATGTAATTTTAAAACAGGTTGTACAACTTATTCATTTCTGATATCATATACGTTGACAGGTTATATATTTTGACACTTGAGAGTCATCAGAGGTTTTTATTATGAAAAAGATATTGGTTATAGCGCTCACGGCAGTTTTAATAATTACGTTGCTCCCCTCTCCGGCGCTCGCCGGCGAGTCTTATTTTGAGGAAGCTACAGTGACCGGTGAAAGCGTAAACATGCTCCTGCGGCCTTCCGACGACGCCCCGGCCGTAACCGTACTCCAAAAGGGCGAGAGGATAGGCGTTTATTGTGAGGAGCAGCCGGGGTGGTACAGGGTCATATTCGGCAATTACAGGGGATATGTTAAAAGCGAAAATATTTTTCTTGCTTCTTCCAATTCAATGATAGGCCTCGTTCTTTCGGATAATACTCATATAAGGCAGTTCGCAAACGGATACAGCGCAACCATGGGCGACCTCTCGGTTGGAATGGCAGTGGAAATAACCGACGTGGTCGGCGACTGGTATTACGTTGAAACGGATTCCGGATACGGTTATGTTGATAAAGAGAGCATTCAGATAAGCAAAAACGAAACCGCTATCTCGATGCTGAAGCCCAAGATGCAGGGCACGGCAGTCGCCCAAATGCAGATCGAGCTTAGGAACAGAGGGTTCTTTTCCGGCTCCGCGACGGGTTATTACGGAACAGTTACAGAAGAGGCTGTAAAGTCATTCCAAAAGGAAGCAAAGCTTACGCAGGACGGCATTGCAGGCGTAAAAACGCTCGAGGTGCTATACGGCGATAACGATATCAGCACTACAGCCGCGAGGAAAGCGGGTATTAAAGGCGCTGTGCAGCTCTCAAATTGGGATGCTATAAATAAGAAATGGACGAGATGGACAAACGCAACCGTTACCGACGTCAGGACAGGCATACAGTTCAGGGTCCAACGCCGAGGCGGATGGTATCACGCTGACAGCGAACCCTTGACCGCCGCCGATACGGCCAAGATGAAAAAAGCCTGCGGAGGCGCCTGGACATGGAACCGCCGCCCGATATGGATCACGCTCGACGTTAACGGCGTAACGTACGCGGCCTCGCAGCACGATATGCCTCATTTGGTTCAGGCAATAAAAGACAACAATTTCGACGGACATTTCTGCATACACTTCTTTCACTCAAAAGTGCATGAGACCAGCAGAGAGTGCCCGAGGCATCAGGCGTGCGTGATGGATGCTTACAG
>CAZJOS010000106.1:0-8485 GCA_964547655.1 uncultured Christensenellaceae bacterium | reverse complement strand
GAAAAACCATACCCCGCTCCGTTTAATCAGCCGTTTTTTGTACAGCTTAATCTTGCCGTCGGCGGTACGTGGCCGGGGAATCCCGATGAAACAACAGACTTTGACAAGGCTGAATTTGAGGTCGATTATGTAAGGGTTTATCAGAAACCGGCATACGACATGAATGTAAAAAAGCCGGAGAAGGTATTCCGCGAACCTCTTGAAGACGGAAACTTTATATATAACGGTGATTTTTCAGAAGCGGAAGACCTGAAAGACGATATCAACTGGAAGTTCCTGCTGTTTCAAAAAGGAGAAGGCTCCGCCGAGATCAAAGACGGAATGATTACGGTCACTTCCATAAAGGAGGGCATCGTCGACTATTCAGTTCAGCTTGTGCAGCCCGATCTTCCGATGATAAAGGGTAAAAAGTACAGGGTCAGTTTCGACGCATATGCCGACGAAGCAAGAGATATAATTGTATGCGTATCGGCCCCAGATAACAACTGGATACGCTATTTGCAGGATACCGTACTCACTCTCTCGACAGACTGGGAAACCTACACTTATGAGTTTGAGATGACCGGTAAAGACGACCCGAACGGAAGGCTTGAGTTCAACCTCGGCCATAGAGGCTCGATCGCAACAGTACATATCACGAATGTGCGTGTGGAAGAAATAAAACAATAAAGGCATTAATCAATAAACTGTAGGTTATATTTTATTGAGCATGTCCGGGCAGCAGCCCGGCATGCTCTTTTCATCTTATGCCCTTTAAAAATGGTTCTATAATATTCGCTATTTATTGGCTCTTTATATGTGCCATTTATAATGTATTCTTAATACAACAATAATTTAATAATATTTTAAGGAGTAATGGATATGAAGTATGTACCTTTAGGAAAAACTGGCCAGAATATCAGCCAATTCTGCCTTGGCTGTATGATGATGGGTACTGCGATGGATGAAAAGACTTCGTTTGAGGTGCTCGACCATTTCAGGGAAGCCGGCGGTAATTTCCTCGATACCGCCAACTGTTATGCGTGGTGGATGGGCAGCGAATTCAATGGAGGCGAAAGCGAGAATATATTAGGCAGATGGATGGCGGAAAGGAAAAACCGTTCGGAAGTTTTCCTCGCGACGAAGGTGGGCGGCCGGCTCAAAGACCTTAAAGGTATACGCGGAGCAGACGGCGAAATAGACTGGAGCCGGGTCACCGGCGAATATGAAGGATTGTCGGCCGGGGTTATCCGCAAGGCAGTCGAAGACAGCCTTAAACGCCTTAAGACGGACTATATAGACCTTTATTACACGCACGTATACGACGCAAACACGCCGCTCGAAGAAACTCTCGAAACGATGAATGCTCTCGTAAAAGAAGGAAAAGTCCGTTATACGGCCTGCAGCAATATCTCCACCGGCGAGATAAAACGTTCTAATGAGATAAGCAAAGACAAAGGCCGGGTTTCCTATTCCGCCATGCAGCAGGAGTACTCGTACCTTCACCCTATACCCGGAGTTGATACCGGCATCACGTATCACGGCGACAAAGAGATGCTTAGCCTTGCGCAGGAAAGCGGCATGGCGTTTCTCGCGTATTCGCCGCTGCTTAAAGGCATATACGGAGATAAGGTAAAGCGCGCTAATTATTACAACCTTCATCTGTATGAGAACGATAAAAACTTAAAGAAGCTCGAACTCGTTGAAAAGATATCCGAAGAGCTCGGCATTACCGGCAACCAACTCGTGCTTGCATGGCTGCTGCGCCATGAGCCGCAGATAATACCTATACTCGGCTTCAGTAAAAAGGAGCAATACCTCGAGGATATTGCGGCGGCGGATATAGAGCTTCCGTGCGAATACATGGCAAAGCTCGATTCCATGGCTTGACTGTTTATTTTCCATTAGCATTCAGGTTTCCGGATACTTTAGCCTGCCGGGACAAGCCCCGGCAGGCTGGTATACAGATCACACTATGTAAGCTATCCTCGCGCCCGGCATGTTGCGGGCAATGCTGTCTTTTAAAAACGCCGACGCCTTTTCTTTTTCGCCGGAATCATATCCGTACCTGCTCCTGCCGCAGTACGACATCGTATTTTCGTTATAAAGGTCAACTGCGCCCGGAAAAGCTTCTTCGTTTATTTTTTTCGTAACTGTGCCGTACGTCATAAAGATTATCTCGATGAGCACGTTTTGGAGCACCTCGGGCAGCAGCTTTTCCGCCATGGTTTTGAACAGGTCTTCATACATCCGCTCCCAGCCTTCCAAAAGTATAATGGGTGCCACTAGAATACCCACGTCATATTCCGCCTTATAGAGTTTATTTACGGCTTCTATACGCTCGTCAAGGTTCGACGTGCGAAATTCCACCTTTCGTATTATTTCCTGCGGGTTAAGGCTCATTCGTATCGTCACATTTCTGCCGTGGTCAATGCCCAGCAGCGGGTCGATCATATTGAATTTCGTGGGGAGCGTAAGGCTCGCGTTTTTTACGTTTGCAAACTCCCTTACCGTCCATTCAAGGCTGCCGCTCACGCAGTTTTCCATAACGAGGTCGGAGTTGCTTCCGATCTCGAACACGCTGCCGGGGTATTTATCCGCCGATTCTTTAAGTTTTTTCATCATCTGCTGCCGGTTTACGAAAACGCGCAGATATGAACTCGTGTAATAAGTGCAGACAAGATAACAGTAAAGGCACATCGCCGCGCACCCCGAAGACGTATACGGCACGAGAAAATCCGACGTCTTGTTGTTTTTTCTGTATGTAAGAGACTTTCTTACGCCCAGCACGAGGTAATCCTTCATCTTCGGAAATCTGTTGTTTGGCATCTCCCTGGTCTCCGGTATCCTGTTATGGCTCTCCACCTCTATTATTTCGGCGCCGATATCGGAATATTTTTTTATAAGCTGCTTTCCCAAAGAATACTTCTCGCTGCCCGTTTCCACATATACTCTCGACGGTTCAAATCGAAACATAACCCCTCCCATGATTATCATGGGATAGTTGAGGCCGTTTATTCCCGTAAAATATATACAGTACGGTATTAGGAATGATTAAATAGATTGAAGACGGTCTTGTTCGGCTTCGGAAGGCTGTTTAATCTTACTGATAAGCTCTTCGGTATTCGAAAGCTCGAGGCCGCCGTACTCGAAACTGCCGGAATAGATACTTTGATCGTTTTCAAAAAGCGATATCTGATACTTTGCCTGCAGGCTCTCGGATACTACCCTGTTCATCCCGGTCTTTGTGGGCGCCTTTAAACTGCCGAATTCCGTATTTTCCGCAGTTATTTTAAGCGTATAGTCGCGGCGGGTCAATTCGGCCTCGATCTCGCCGCCCTGCACGCTGAGCTTTCTTACCTTCCCCCCGTTATAGGTCGCAAACCGGTATTGCCTGCCTTGTGCGAAAAGGACGCAGATAAGCCCGGTAAACCTGATGAATCCGTATTGTATATGCGCTATCGAACACATAAAAGCCGATTGCCTGTCTTCGCATTGCATCCATATCCAGCTCTTCGGGAACGCTACACCCCAATCCTTTTCAATGTATCCGTTCGCGCCCGCAAATTCCATGTGCCTTTTACCGCAGCTTACGAACCCGTCCACATCATGGCGAAGGCTCAATATACCGTGGTTGCATTGCATGGAAGGGATATACGAAAACGGCCCCATTATCGAAGGGGAAAGAAAGCTGTTTTTTAGCTGCATCGTTTCGCCGTAATCAAGCTCAGCCTTTAAGTCGATGCCGCCCATATCAAGGCGCACCCGTTCAGTAGAAAAAAAGTTATCACCTATCCTTATTTCGAACCTGTCTCTTTCGCTGTGAAAAGAATTGAAAGGATACCGCACAAAAAAACTCTGTATGGGATTGGAGAGCAGAACCTGTATGAACGCTATGTCGTTCTCGCGTTTCTTTCCGCGAAATATGCCGGGTATAAAAACACACGATCCTTCTTTCGCTGAATGCTTAAAAAACCAGCCTTCGAAATAGGGTCGGCTCATTATTTTACCGTGATACAGCGCAGGATTTCGCGGCAGTAATCGGTGTCCCACTATTCATCATCCTCCGAGATCTTTTTCAGGGGTATTTTAGCCGGGCCGTCCAGTACTTCCCCGAGCATTGAAAACCGCGAGCCGTGGCACGGGCAGTCGAAAGACTGCTCCGTTTCGTTATATTCGAGCGTGCATCCTAAGTGGGTGCAATGCGCGCTGAACGCGTGCACCTCTCTGTTTTCATCCTTATAGACCGCCTGCGCTTTACCGCCGATGCGCATCACCGCGCCTTTGCCGGGCTCTATGTCGTCGTAGTCTCCCGCGGGCATAAGAATGTTATCCAGAGTAAATGATTTCAACACCGTACCCGCCTGAGAGAAGAAATCCTTTGCCGACGAGCCGGGCGTAAAGCGTATAGGGTCGAACTTCTCGCGCACTTCGCGCTCAATAAAATTCGTTCCGGCTGCGTGGTCGGCTATCATCATCGCGGCGGCCGCGCTGTTGGTTATCCCCCATTTTTCATACCCCGTCGCGACGTAAACGTTGGGATTCTTCGCAAATATCGCTCCGGCATACGGCATGCCGTCGATGGGAAAGCAATCCTGCGCCGACCACTCGTGTGAAGGGTTGGGGGCGGCGCCTTTAAAATCGGTGTGCAGAAGACTTTTAAGATGCCCATAGCTCGCATCGTCCTCTTCTTCCTTGCCCGTCCTGTGGCCGTATCCCGCCAGCAGCAGCTTATTCCCGCTGCCGGAGTAGTGCATCCTGATCGAATTGACCGGGTCGTGTATGTTTATATACATCCCTTCTACGTCCACCTTGCCAGAGTCGGTACAGATTATATATGTCCTCTCCTGGTGCAATTTGATAAAAAACAGCCCCGGAAATTCGACAAGCGGGTAGTTCGTCGCAAATACCGCGGCATCTGCCCTTACGCTGCCGTTAGCGGTCCGCACGACGCACTTTTCGTTTCTTTCAAACTCTAAAGCCTTCGTGTGCTCGAATATCCTGCCGCCTTTTTTAACAAATTCACCCGCGAGTGCGTAAAGATATTTTAAGGGGTGGAACTGTGCCTGGCCTTCCATCACCAGGGCAGTTGCCTCAAAGGGAAGGCACGTTTTTGAAGTAATATGCCCGGTTATTCCCAGCTTTTCGTATTCACGCAGTTCCTTTTCAAGAAGGTCTATGCCTCCTCCGTCACGGGTATATACGCAGGCGGGGGCTTGCGCGAAATCGCAGTCGATAGCATATTCATCAACAAATTTAGTGACTCGTCCAAGGCCCGCAAGGTTTGCGCGCGCGTAAGCCTCTCTTTTCTTTTCGGGCAGCGTCTGCAGTTTAAGCGCGTGCTGCGCGGTTACCTTCGCCGTAGTATAGCCGCTCGTTCCCGAGCCTACCCTCGATGCTTCTATCACAACCACATCCGCGCCCGTTTTCGCCAGCAACAGCGCTGCCGTTATTCCTGTCAGGCCTGCGCCGACAACTACTACATCGCATTTTATACTTTCCGAAAGTTCAGGGTAATCAGGAGCGTTCGCTGTATCCATCCAATATGATAAACGATTCATCTTGTTCCTCTTGTCTAACCTCAAAACGCTTTATATTTTAGATACCCCATATTCGGGCCTCTAAAACCGAAGAAATCGCTGAGGTCAAAATTTTAATCAGTAATATTTTTACCTGAAATATAGAAATAAACCGCCTTTTGGCAAACCTGATCAATGAATATAACGCTTTTTGCTTTCTATGATATCTGAATATCTTATTGCCACCTCGTCGACAACGCTCTCCCACGGCCTGTAGAGCGTGTCGCGGGCGTTGCGGCCCGCGGCATTGAGAAGCCTCGTGTCTGATAACGCTTTTTGAATACACGAGGCGAAAGCGCTTGCGTCGTTTTCCGACAGATAACCGTTATAGCCTTCCTCTATACCTTCCGCGGCGCAGGAGCCCGTTATAACGACCGACGGGCAGCCGAGCGCCGCCGCTTCCCTGACGACAAGCGAAAACATATCGTATTCGGAAGGGAACAGGAAAAGATCCGTATTCAGATATAATTTTTTGATCTCCTCGCGGTCGTTGATCCTGCCGGTAAATATGAAATCTTCATCCATATCAAGCCTTTGCACAAGCTTCTTTACGCTTTGCTCGTTGCACCCCTCTCCCACCATCGTCATAACGAAATGCAGGCCTGAATTTTTAAGCTTTTTTAAAGCCAAAATCATTACTTTCAGGTTTTTATGCCATACCTGCTGGCCTACGTATAAAAACCTTACCATATCTTCACATCTGTTATTTCGGTCGGGATAATTGTCGCATAAGATATCCGTACCGTTCCCGACAATATCTATACACCCCTTATAGCCGTATTCCCTTATCGTATCCACTGCTGAGCCGCTTACCGTCCAGACGCAATCCACCCTGTTGTAAAACTCTATGATGCTTCTGAGAAATATTTTTGCGGCGGACGCGCTTTTCAGAGCGTTTTTAAAATCATCGTAATATTTTGAATGAAACGTTGCCACGATTGGGATGTCAAGCCGGCGCGCCAGCCTTAAGCCGAGCCTTCCCGAGCTGAAAGGGCTGTGCGCATGTATTATATCGAATTTTAAGCCCTTTATCTTTTTTAAAAATGCGATATCAGAAAACGCCATTCCCGCCCTGTACGGCTTACGCATGGGCACGGGCATCGACCGGTATCTTAATACGCTGTATCTTTCGTTATCGACATACCCCGGGTATTCCGGCGTTACAACATAACATTCGCCGTATTTTTTCTGCAGCCAGTAAGCGTAATTCCTGACTACGTTGCAGACCCCGTCGGCAATCGGTGAAAACGAGTCGTTGAATTGTCCTATCAATTTCATGTTCTCTTCGTATCTGTTACCCTCCGGATCTATTGTCAAAATCTCTCGTAAACATATTATGCCCTTCCCTGAGGCTTTCTATAGTATCGAATCCGAGCTTCGAGAGCATCTCAAGCACAAACGGGTTATCGGCCGGAGTCTTAACCTTCGCCTGCGCGGCATAGGCGTCTACGTGCTTTTTACCTTCGTCCCTGTCAATAATCGCTTTAGGGCCGCCGACGCACCCTCCGGAGCATCCCATTCCTTCCACGAAGTTTGCGCTTATACGCCCTTCCTCAATTTCTTTAAGCAGCGCCTTGCACGCCGGGACTCCGTCAGCCTGAACAGCTTTTACTTGTATATCTCTGTTTGGCATGAGCCTCTTTACGGTATCTTCGACCGCCTTGCTCACTCCGCCGGTGCGCGCGTATATCCTGCCCGCAGCGGAGGAATGGTCTCTCTGGTCTTCCAGCAGCCTTTCAGGGTCAAGCCCCGCGGCCTTGAATATCTCGTCAATCTCCTGAAACGTGAGCACATAATCGACGGCGTCTTTTATATCCTCCTGCTTTGCTTCCGCTTTCTTGGCGATGCAGGGGCCTACGAACACCGTTTTCGCTTCGGGGTAAAGCTTCTTTATGGCGCGCCCGCTCGCAACCATAGGCGATACCGAGGGCGGCATATACGGCGCAAGCTTCCCGTAGACTTTTCTTATCATAGCCACCCAAAGCGGGCAGCAGCAGCTCGTCAGCATAAAGTCTTGTTCGTTAACTACGGCAGCGTCGAATTCAAGCGCTTCTTTGAGCGTAAGTATGTCGGCGAACAGCGCCACTTCTATCATGCCCGAAAAGCCCAATATCTTAAACGCGAGCCGCAGCTTGCCGGGCGTCATGCCTTCGCTGAACTGGCTTACAAACGCCGGGGCTATGAGCGCGTATACAGGAGCGCTTCCCGAATTTATAAGCTCGAATATGGGAACGACTTCCTTTATATCAGTAAGATTCGACTTATCGCAGCTTCTTATGCATTCGCCGCAGCCTACGCAGTCTTTCGATATCACTATGTTTCCTTCATCGTCGCGCGATATAGCGTTATAGAAGCACACGTTTTCGCACGCCTTATCATCGCAGCTGCACTTTCCAAGCCGTACTACGGGGGGATATTTCCTCGGGCGCAGCAGGCAGTCTATATTGTGTTCGTCGCATTCCTGCTCTTTGCTGAAAAGTTCTCCCAACCCTTTGTTTACTGCGGCATGCACCGCGTCATTGTAGAGCGAATCAAAAGTTTTCATTCTCTATACCCCCTTTTTATCATGGCAGTACTCCGGGAACAACACATCTATTATTATACACTGCGTTTTAAAAAGAAAAAATCAAATTTCCTGTTGCATTACTTAATGTCTTATGCTATATTGTGTTCAGTAGTGAATATAATATAGTAGTAGATATTGATTAAGAGGAGTTATATGAACGCACAGTTTAAAAAAGGCGTACTCGAAATGTGTGTGCTGATGCTTCTGAAGCAGGGCGACGCATACGGATACGAACTGGCCGACACGATCTCAAAGACCGTGGAAATAGCGCAGGGCACAGTATACCCAATCTTGCGCAAATTAAAGGCCGAGGGGTACTGCGATACTTACCTGTCCGACGCTTCGGGCGGGCCGCCGAGAA
>CAZJOS010000105.1:3456-8498 GCA_964547655.1 uncultured Christensenellaceae bacterium | reverse complement strand
GCTACATATCCCCAAACGTTGATTCGAGTATATATTCGAGCATTTTTCGCCCGTCGTTATCCTGCAGTTTATATAAAAACATCTTCGCGCGTTCCGTGTATTTTCTTAATATTATTTCTGACTCGTCCGCGCCTCCCGCCTCCGTAACCATGCCGATTATCTGCCGGTGATCCGGCTCCCCGGAAAGAAGAAGCTCTTTTAGTTTATCATTTCTGGCCGCCGCCATCAGTACCGGCAGCGTAAATATGCCCTCTTTAAGATCGCTGCCAACAGGCTTGCCGATACCTTCAGTATTCGACGTTAAGTCGAGTATATCGTCCTTTATCTGAAAAGCCGCGCCAAAGCTGCTCCCAAACCGGGCAGCATGCTTTACGGAACAGTCGGGAAGCCCGCCTGCCTTAGCGCCCACGGCGCAGCAGGCGGCAAATAAAAATCCGGTCTTGCGGATTATGCGCGAGAGGTATGTTTTTACGCCGGATATTTTACTGCGCCCGCGGAACTGCTCGACTTCGCCCGCGCACACCGCC
Organism: uncultured Christensenellaceae bacterium; assembly: GCA_964547655.1. Classification (GTDB taxonomy): domain Bacteria; phylum Bacillota; class Clostridia; order Christensenellales; family SZUA-584; genus DTFZ01. Next base: position 7,971 of record CAZJOS010000105.1, on the reverse strand, counting down.
TCGGTCGCCTGCGCAAGCCGCTTCATGTATTCTATGGGCAGCCCCGCGTTTGAGAGCGCCAGTATCGACTTGACATACAGGTAATCGCCCGTGAATACGGCGATATTGACGCCGTCGCTCGTGTTTATAGTGGCGATGCTGCGGCGGACCGCCGCGTCGTCGATTATGTCGTCGTGGACAAGGGTTGCGGTATGCAGCAGCTCCGCGCTTAGCGCCGCGCTAAGCGACTTTTCACGGTCATAATCACCCAGCATGGAAGAAGCTATGACCATGGCTGGGCGCAGCCGTTTGCCCCCGCTTTTAACGATATTGAGACAAAGCCTGTCGAGATAAGAGTTGACGTTCTTTTTTGACGCGAACATGCCGTGGAGCTGCTGTTCAAAGACGCCGAGTTCAGCTTTAAGGCGGGGTAAGCCTTCCCACACGTTATAACCTCCCAAAAGTCACTTTTTGCCCGATACTCTTCTAAACGTGAGCAAAAGCCGCCCGTTCTTTTTGGACGCGTCCCATACACGCCCGAAGTATGGCAGTACCCAATGGTCGAGGCCGAACGCCCTGCCCGCGCCCGCCGCCATGGCTATTCCCGCAAAAAGCATCCACCACGTATAATCGTATATTCCGGTGGTGGTGATGAACATTGCCATAAGCCCGAGTGAAACCACAGAGGCAACAAACGTTAACGTGCCGGAGAATATGGCGAGCCCTACTAAAAGCTCGAGTATCACTACAAGCACCTGAAAGAACATCGACCACCCGTCGGTGGAAAGCACCCAGCCTTTGAGTATCCAGTCGACAAGGAAAAAATTCATCCTGAAGACCATTGGAGCGTCTTCGCCTGCGCGTTCAAGGTAAAAGCCTATGAAGCCAAGATCGATATTTATAAGTTTTTCAGCTACCGCCGCTCCTGCCTGCGTTGCGGCCGACGCTGCGTTAGGGGAGGCCGAAGTCGCGCTGTCGCTATTGGCAACCACGCCGAGAAAGCTCGCGAGCTTGGGCGACGTAAGCCAGCCTTCCCATATTTTTTTGAGCCCGTCGTAAAACCATGTCCACCCGAGGAGAAGCCGCAGAGGCACGAGCCACCACGCCTGAACGGTCTTCGTGTAATTTCGCTGAAGGAAACGTTTATACTGCCGCCTGTGCAAAAATTCGTCCCTGAAATAGTTCCATACGCCGCTTATGCCCAGTATGCCGTTAATATAATGCGCGTTTACGATATACTTCATCGAGAGCGATATCCATCTCGGCGGTTTCATTCCCATAAGGTCGGCAACGGCATAATAGTTGCCGATGCTTACCATGACTCCGTGAAGCTTAACCTTTACAGGCTCGGGCGGCTTGCCCCTGATGCTTTTAAGTATATTTGCAGCAGCGCCTTTCCCGGTCTGCAAAGCCGTTTCGACCATTGCGGGGTAAGGGTTTCCCTTTTCGTCAAGCAGCGCGCCTACGTCGCCTATGGCGTATACGCCGTTATATTTGGTGCGGCAGAACTCGTCGACTTTAATCCGGCTTGACTGCCCCTGCTCGAGGCCAGTCTTATCGGCGTCGTTCGACGCACGTACTCCTGCGGTCCAGATGAGAGTGCAGGTTTCGATCCTGCAATCTCCCAGATCCACGTGTTCTTCCGTCACTTCTTTAACCGCATTCCCGAGCATAATCTCTATACCCAGCTTCCTGGTCATGTAGTTATACGCCTTTTTGCTGTTTTTATCGCAGAGGCTGCTCAAAACGCAGGTGAGCATGTCCACGAGCACGAGCCTTATCTCGTCTTTGGCGATATTGTATTGCCTGCGCAGCTTTTTTGCCCACTGCGCGAGTTCGCCTATCATTTCAACGCCTGTAAACCCGGCCCCTCCAACAACGAAGGTAAGCAGCCGCTTTCTGCGCTCTGTATCTTCTTCCCGCTCGGCTTCATAGAAGCACCGCTCGATATGCTCTCTTATGGCAACGGCGTCGCTTAAAGACCAGAGCGGGAAGCAGTATTTCTCGAGCCCGGGTATGCCGAAGTAATTAGGTATTGAGCCCATCGAGAGCACCAGATAATCGTATGCATATTTCTGACGGGCGGAAGCGATTTTCTTCGATTTGAAATCGAATTTCGTTATGTTGTCGGCGATCGATTTTACATGGGTGTGGCGGAATATCCTTTTAAGCGGTATCTTTACCGATTCTTCCGATACCCTGTTGCCGGCTATCTCATGTATTTCAGTCAGCAGCGTATGATACGGGTTTCTGTCGATAACGGTTACTTCGACGTCTTTTCCCTTTTTATTAAGATGTAGAGCGGCTTCAATACCCGCATATCCGGCGCCCACTATAACGATTTTTTTTTGCATATCTAACTCTCCGCCTGTGTACAAGAAAATAAAAAGCTGTGGCTTTCAGATATTATTATTGTGAATAAACAACTTTTTAAACGCCTAAAACAAAACAAGGAAACTGCTGAAAGTTATATAAAAAGGCCTTTTTAAGGAAATGCTATAAGCAGTATTTAAGGAGGCAGTATATGAAAAAGTCAATTATGTTTTTTTGCGTGCTGATCATGTTTCTGCTGGCAGCAACAGGATGCACCAATAACAATCAGGACGCGTCGCCGTCGCCGACCGTGGCGAATAACAGCCCAGCCGCCAGCCCATCGGCAGTGCTGACGGGCTTCGGAACTGACATTTCAATAAAGAGTTCAAAGAGCGTTTCTGCCGACGCGCAGGCTTTAGCCCAGGCGGATGTGATAATGGCGGCGGTATCCGTTGACACAGGCGGAAAGATACTGGACGTTAAGTTTGATACCGCGCAGACAAGGATAAACTTTGATGATAAAGGCAATCTTGTTACCGATACGTCGGCTGTTCAGAAAACAAAGAAAGAATTGGGCGACCAGTACGGCATGAAGAAGGCGTCGGGCATAGGGAAAGAGTGGTACGAGCAGATAGCGGCCCTCGAGCAGTGGATGAAGGGCAAGACCGTAGATGAGGTGAAGGCCATGAAGACTGTGCAAAAGGACGCGAACCATCCCGCCGTGCCTGACGAAGCGGACCTGACTTCGAGCGTTACCATCTCTGTAGACGGCTATTTGAGAGCGCTTGACAAGGCGTCGAAAAACGCGAAAGATTACGGCGCAACTCCAGAGCGGATGACAAAAACCGGCCTTGGCACAATCATTTCTGTCTCAAAGTCCAAAAGCGTCTCTGCAGATGGCGGTAAATCCGTCGATGCGCTTGGCCAGGAGGACGTTACCATGGTCGTCGTTACCGTCGATTCAAACGGGACGATAGTAGGCGCATGTATCGACCAAACGCAGACGAAAGTCAATTTTAACGCCCAGGGGCTATTGACAACAGACCTGGCAGCGCCGCTGAAAACAAAGGTTGAGTTGGGCGATGCTTACGGAATGAAAAACGCATCACCCATAGGGAAAGAATGGTATGAACAGGCTGCCGCCTTTGAAAGAAGGATGATCGGCAAGACCGCCCAGCAGGTGCTGGCAATAAAGACCACGCAGGGCGGCGACCATCCGGGAGCGCCTGACGAGGCCGACCTTACGTCGAGCGTGACCATATCGTTAACGGACATACTTGCCGCGTTCAATAAAGCCGCTTCAGATGCTTCGTGAGATCGATATTTTCGAAAGAAAATATAAGCGGTAACAGTATCCCTCCGGATTGCCCGGAGGGATAGTTTCAGTTAAGGAAAACAAAGACGGATCGCGTATATGGCTTACAGGGATATTCAGCAATATATTAAGGCTCTCGAAGAAAAAAAGCTGCTTATAAGAATAAAGACGGAAGTCGACAGCGAGCTCGAGATAACCGAAATAACGGACAGGGTGGTAAAGGCGGGCGGCCCGGCGCTTCTGTTTGAAAACGTGAAAGGCTCACGTTATCCTCTCCTGATAAACGCGTTCGGCTCGTACGAGAGGATGAACCTCGCGCTTCAGGTCGAGAGCCTCGACGAGATAGCTCAAAATATTAACAACCTTATCGATATTTCAAATTATGCGGGGATAGTCAATAAGCTAAAGTCAGCCCCGAGGCTCTTAAAGATGTCAACTCTGTTCCCAAAAAAGGTTTTCAGGGCCGCATGCCATGACGTTATAGAAGAGCCCGACCTCAGCAAGCTGCCCGTGCTCAAATGCTGGCCTAAGGACGGCGGGAGATTCATAACGCTTCCTCTGGTGATAACGAAAGATCCCGAAACAGGGATACAGAACATGGGTATGTACAGGCTTCAGGTATACGACGGCCGTACGACGGGGATGCACTGGCATATACATAAGGACGGGAGGGAGAATTTCGAAAAGTACAAAGAAAAAGAGAGGATGCCCGTATCCGTCGCGCTGGGCTGCGACCCGGCGGTCATCTATGCGGCAACGGCGCCTGTGCCGAAGTTCATCGACGAGATGCTGTTTGCGGGCTTTCTTAGGGGCGCCGCTGTCGAAACGGTAAAATGCGTTACCAACGGCTTGTATGTTCCCGCCAACTCCGAGTTCGTACTGGAAGGATACGTCGATACAGCCGAGAC
>CAZJOS010000105.1:0-3356 GCA_964547655.1 uncultured Christensenellaceae bacterium | reverse complement strand
ATAGAGGGCGTCTTCCATAACTGCGTTATCGTATCTATAGAAAAGCGCTACCCCGGGCAGGCAAGAAAAGTGATGAATTTTCTCTGGGGGATAGGGCAGATGATGTACACAAAGATGATAGTGGTGGTTGACGGTAACGTTGACCCGCACGACCTCTCAGCCGTCACGTGGAAGGCGTTCAACAATATCGACGCAAAACGGGACGTCATTATAGCAAAGGGGCCTCTCGACGCCCTTGACCACGCGTCGCCGCTGCCGCACTTCGGGCATAGATTAGGCATAGACGCTACGAAGAAATGGCCGCAGGAGGGGCATGAGCGCGAATGGCCTGATGAAATAGAGATGGCCGGGGAGATAAAAGACCTTGTAAGCGGAAGATGGAATGAGTACGGTATTGGATAGGATCAAAACATACGGAAAGCTCGTAATGTTTCCGCACACGCTGTTTTCCATACCGTTCGGTTTAATATCGATGCTGGCAGCGGCTAAAGGTTTCCCGGAGTTTTGGGTGACTTTCTGGATAATAATTGCCCTCGTAAGCGCCAGAACGGCGGCTAACGCGCTCAACAGGCTCATAGACAGGGATATAGACGCGAAAAACAAACGTACGGCGCTCCGGCATATCCCTGTTGGAATTGTGTCCGTAAAGGAAGCGGCGCTGCTTATAACCGTTTGCATAGCGCTTCTTATAATCTCGGCGTTTATGCTGAGGCCCGTGTGCGCGATACTGCTGCCGATACCGATTTTCTTGATAGCTATATACTCGTATACAAAGAGATTTACGTGGGCGAGCCATATGGTATTGGGCGCGGCAAGCGCGTGCGCCCCCATAGGGGCGTGGCTGGCGGTGACGGGAGATATCGGCGTTGTATCGCTGATACTCGGAGCGGCGGTAATGCTGTGGGTATCGGGGTTTGATATCATCTACGCCATACTTGACAGGGAACACGATCGGGAAGAAGGGCTGCATTCCATACCCGCCGCGTTCGGCACTAAGAAGGCTTTATTAGTATCTTCAGTTTTTCACACGGGTGCGGCGATACTTTTGATCTGTACTGGCATGCTGTCTAACTTTAATTGGGTGTATTACGCGGGAACAGGCATAATAGCGGCGCTTTTATTGCTCGAGCATATGATCGTATCGCCTAAAGACCAGAAAAGAATAACTTTCGCTTCATATAACATGAACCAGATAGTAAGCGCTGTCTTCTTAATATTATCCGGCATAGACATACTTTTATTGAGCCGCTAATAACAATCTTTATATATAGATTCATAAAAACAATACGGAGGCGGGTAATGAATAAGCTTATAGCCCTGATAATTTCGTCCGCACTGCTGACTTGCTGCCTTTGTGCGTGCTCCGAAGAGAAAGAAACGATAACCATAGGAGTGCTGCCCGACGTCGATTCGGCGCCTTTGATAATAGCGCAGCATAACGGCTATTTTGAGCAGGAAGGTGCAGATATAAAGATAGAAAGATTCACGAGCGCCATGGAGCGCGACAGCGCGCTGCAGGCGGGAGCGATAGACGGAGCGGTCTCCGATATACTTGCCGCCGCTTTTTTTGAAAAGGGCGGATTCGACGTTAAGATAACTTCGATGACGAACGGCAGCTATAAGCTGCTGGCCGGGCAGGGAGCAGAGGATATAAAGGGCTTGAAAGGAAAAAGCGTCGCGATCTCCGAGAATACCATAATAGAATACGCTACCGACATGATGCTTAAAAAAAGCGGGATGGATTCAGGGGATATCGAAAAATCAATAATACCCAAGATACCCCTGCGCCTTGAGATGCTGCAAACAGGGCAGGCAGACGCCGCGACTCTGCCGGAGCCGCTTGCGTCTTCGGCGATAAAGTCTGGCGCGAAAGCGCTGGACAGTACGGATAATCTGGGGATAAATCCGGGCGTAATAATATTTGCGGAGTCGGCTGTAAAGAACAAGGGAAATGGATTAAAAGCGTTTTACAGGGCGTACGACAGGGCTGCGGAATATATTAATAATACAGACGTGTCGCAATACATAGACGTCCTGACAAAGGAAGCGGGGTTCCCGGAAGACATAAAAGATATAATAATATTGCCCAGGTATACGGCGCATACGCTTCCTTCAAAAGAAGATTTCGAAGATGTAATCACATGGCTTTGTGAAAAAGGGCTTATAGACAAGGCGTATTCTTACGAAGACCTGGTCGCTTCAGGTTTCGAGGGCAATTAACGGTGGACATTGAAATAAAAGGACTTTCGGTAAAATATAAAAATGAACGCAAGGAGGTTAAGGCGATAGACGGCCTTGACTTAAGCGTTGATCCGGGCGGGATATGCTCGCTCATCGGGCCTTCCGGCTGCGGAAAGACGACTTTGCTTTACGTGCTTTCAGGCATAATAAAAGATTATTCCGGAGAGGCGCTGATCGGAGGAATTCCCGCCGACCCAAAACGCCACAGCATTGGCCTTGTTACTCAAAACTATGCGCTTCTGGAATGGGCTAACGTATTCAAAAACGCTGCCCTTGGTGCTGAGATCAAAGGCCTTAAAACAAACAAAAAAGAGATATCGACTTTTCTGTCGGCTCTAGGCCTTGCCGGCCTCGAGAAAAAGTATCCGCATTCTTTAAGCGGAGGGCAGAGGCAAAGGGTCTCGATAGCGCGCGCTTTTCTAATGGAGCCTGATATATTGCTTATGGACGAACCGTTTTCAGCACTGGACGAGATCACCCGTGAGTACATGCAAAACGTTTTTCTCGAAGTATGGAACAAATACGCCCCGACCGTGGTATTCGTTACCCACAGCATCGAGGAAGCGGCATTCCTCGGCGGGAAGATAGCAATAATGAGCGCTTCCCCGGGGCGTGTAGAACGAACGATAACGAACCCGATGTTCGGGCTTGCAAATAAGCGCGCCTTAAAAGATTATTATGATTTTATATTGGCCGTAAGAAGAAGCGCTGAAACGCTGTGGAAAGCATGCTGAAGCGAGCGTTCTATATGATATTGACAGCGGCCGCGGTGATACTGATATGGGAGGCGCTTGCCGAAATAATCCGCGTTCCGTTCATACCTTCTCCGCTGCCTGTTTTCTGTAATCTTTTTAATGATTTCATTCCGAAAATACTGGCACATATGTTATGGAGCCTGATGAGGATATTCGCAGGGATAATTGTCTCGGTGATCATCGGGATGCCTGCCGGGCTGTGTATGGGCTATTATAAAAGAATGAACAGAGCATTAACGCCGCTGTTGTACCTGACATATCCGGTGCCGAAGATAGCGCTGCTCCCGATAGTCATACTGGTCTTCGGGCTGGGCGAATTATCTAAGATCTTTATGATCGTTATGATAATACTGTTCCAGA
>CAZJOS010000104.1:3462-8525 GCA_964547655.1 uncultured Christensenellaceae bacterium | reverse complement strand
TAATTTTTCATAACGTTTGTGTTGGAATGTCGAAAAAGATAAGATTAGGAGGTAAAAAATGTTATAATTAACGCTTATGATATTTTACGTCGTCATTACATATACTTTCATTGATCAAAATAGTTATTAATATTATTAGCGCAAGAAAATCTATTCTTGGTACAGGAGGAAGAAAAATGTCTATACGTTTATCCAATTTGAAGAAGAAAACGGCGATGCTCCTGGCAGTAATAATGGTGCTGAGCATTTTCTCAATACCTGCCGCATTGGCGGCCGACCCGGAGACCGTTGCGGCATGGAATTTTACCGCGCTGCCAAGTGTGCCTATTACGGCTACAAGCGGCGTACTCGCTTCCGGAGCAGAATTAACCTGTAATGCAACAGGCACCCTGACTTATGGAACCAGCGGCATCTACAAAAACGGTTGGAATGACGGCGCTGATACCAAGTGCTGGCAGTTGAGTCTATCAACGACCGGATACGAGGATTTGACACTGGCGGCCATGACGCGTTCCTCGGGCACGGGGCCCAGGGATTTTAAAGTTACTTACAGCCTCGATAACGGCTCGACATGGACGGACGTACCGGACGGCAGTTATCAGATAACTTCGACAACGCTTAAAAATAACTTTTCCATATCCCCATTGCCATTGCCTGCTGAAACTGCAGACGCCGGCAGCCTTGTGATAAGATTCATCATGACCTCGAATATTTCATCCCGAGCGGGAACAAGTACCTATGATGAAAACGAACCCGTCGGTTCGGGCGGAACAAGCAATGTACAAAATATCGTTGTTACGGGAACAGCAATTCCCAGCACTACGAAAGTAGGCGCAGTAGCGGCAGCCCCCGCGGGCGGCGCCGCAGCGGAAGGCTCCAAGGTCGCGCTCTCCTGCGATACGGAAGGCGCCACGATAATGTATTCGATTAACGGAGGGGAATATCAGGCGTATGATACCGAAGCGCAGGTTACGCTATCGACTCTCCCCGCGACAATAAGCGCATACGGAGTCAAAGAAGGAATGGATAACGGGGATACTTCCTCATGGGACTTCACAAAAGCGCAGACCGCGGCGGTCACCGCGGCTCCGAACGGCGGCGCGGTTAAGCTGGGCAGCAAAGTTACGCTGTCCTGCGATACGCCGGGCGCGCAGATCAAATATTCGCTGGACAACGGCGCTACGTGGAACGACTATTCGTCATCTATAACGCTTTCGACTCTTCCCCAGTCGATACAGGCTTACGCAAGCGCTGCTGGAATGACAGACAGCGAAACATCCGCGTTCGACTTCACCGAGAGGACCGGCAGCTACAACATCTATTTCGGGCAGATACACTCTCATACCACTGTTTCGGACGGGATAGGTTCGCTGGACGATGCGTACAGCTATGCCAAGAATACAGCGGGAGTGGATTTTCTTGCCGTAACGGACCATTCGAATTCATTCGACAACGCGTCGTCGGCATCGATGGCTGACGGCTCCGTGAGTACCGAATGGATAGCGGGCCATAACGCTGCCGACAGCTACACCGACAGCAGTTTTGTAGGCATGTACGGCTTTGAGATGACGTGGTCGAACGGTACCGGCCATATAAACACATATAACACGCCGGGGTTCGAGACGCGAGAGAACACCATATATAAAGCTGCCGACGGGCTGCAGCAGTACTACAACGTACTCAAACTGTTCCCGGATTCGATATCCCAGTTTAACCACCCCGGGTCGACGTTCGGCGATTTCAACGATTTCGCGCTGTATGATCCGGTCATCGACCAGAGGATAACGCTTATAGAAGTCGGCAACGGCGAGGGCGCGGTCGGCTCGAGCGGGTATTTCCCGTCGTACGAATATTACACGAGAGCGCTCGACAAAGGCTGGCACCTTGCGCCCACCAACAACCAGGATAACCACCTTGGTAAATGGGGAAACGCCAATACCGCGAGGACGGTAGTGCTTGCAGACAGTTTGACAAGGGACGACATATACGACGCGATGAGGAACATGCGCGTATACGCAACCGAAGACAACAACTTAAGGATAACTTACACGCTGAACGGAGAGATAATGGGCACGATACTCGGTGAAAGGCCCGGCAGCGTAGACATAAGCATATCGCTCAACGATCCCGACAGCGAGGCGCTCGGCACGGTTTCCGTAATATCGAACGGAGGCAGGGTCGTCGCTTCCGAGACGCTTACTGCCAGCGAGGGCACGGTAGAATTCGATCTGTCGCCTGATTATTCCTATTACTATATAAAAGTTGTCGAAGCCGACGGAGACATAGCGGTGACCGCTCCCGTGTGGATAGACGAAGTCGAAAAGGCGGGGATTGACAAGACCACGAGCAGCACTGCGCTTCCTATAAAGGGGCAGCCGCTGACTATAACGACGAGCCTTTACAACAACGAAAGCGCTGTTATGAACATAACGAGCCTTGTGTACTCGATAGGCGGAGACGTTATACATACGGCTCCCGCGATAGACCCCGTAGTTTCGCTCGGCACCGGTTCTTATTCGATCAGCTATACTCCGGAGGCGGCGGGAAAATTCGACGTCAACGTAACGCTTAACGCCACGATAAACGGAGTGGAAAAGACGTATACCGACGTGCTGAAGATTAACGTGGTCGACCCGGCTGTCACGACGAATATAGTCGTTGACGCTTCTCATTATAACGATTATGTATCGGGCTATTATGCGGGAAACATGACAAACCTCGTAACTATCGCGAATCAGGAAGGCATGAGCGTTGTTATTAATACGGCGCCTCTGACAGACGCAGTGCTTAGCGACGTACAGTTGCTGATTCTTTCGGCTCCTGCCAAGAAAAACGGAACGGCGGGAGGAGTATCGTATACCCCTGCTCCCTATACCGAGGATGAACTGGCTGTCATACAGAGATATGCGGAAAACGGCGGAAACATAATTGTGACTGCGATGGCCGACTATCAGGACAACAAGACGGTTGGCGACGACACGAATGAATCCGCCTATCAGCAGAACAGGGTGCTCTCGGCGATAGGGGCGGAGTCGAGGATAAACGACGACGAAGTAATAGACTACGACAACAACCCCAACGTCAATCCTCCGGGAGTGGCGGGAGGAACGCCGTATCGCGTGCCGATGGGTACGTATAACTTGGATTCCCCGTATCTTGACGGAGTGGACGCGGCGCAGGTCTACAGCTTCTACAGCGGCTGCTCGCTGACTATGGGCGAGGACGCGGTCTGGCTTGTGAAAGGATGGACGTCGACTTACGGATTCGATGCGGACAACGACGGGCTCGGAGGAACATATGTATCGAATGCCGCTTCAACGATACCGGCGGATACGGGAATAGGCAAGGGAAACGTTGTGGCGCTCGCGGCCGAGACGCTGCCCGGCGGCGGCAAGCTGTTCGTAGGCGGCACGGTGTTCTACTCGAACTTTGAAGTAAAAGCAACACTCGACAACTATGGGCAGCTGCAGAACAGCAACTACAATATACTGCTTAATATACTCGATTCCATCAGGAAAGATGTCCCAATAACGCCTATAAACGAAGCGCGCGCCGGCGATATGGGCAGCGTATACTGCGTTGAAGGGACTGTTACCGCGGGCACGACGCCTTCGGACAATGCATTCTTTGATACTATCTACGTTCAGGACTCAACGGGCGGCATAAACATTTTCCCGGTATCGGGCGTCGAAATTCAGGTCGGGCAAAAAGTCAGGGTTATGGGCGCGCTCGACCAGTATCAGGGCGACCTTGAACTTCGCGTAGACGAATTGACCGTTACGGATACGGCGGTAGATCCCGTTGACCCTGCCGCAGTAAGCACCCATGACGCGATGGACAGCGCAAACGGCGGCAGGCTCGTAAAGGTCGAAGGGACCGTGTCGAGTATGGACAGCCAGAACCTTTACATCGACGACGGCAGCGGAACAGCGAGGGTCTTCGTTGACGGCTATATAGGTGACGGCAGCGGCGATCCTTCCAAACTCGGCGTTTGGGACGCAAGCATTGCGGTCGGCAGCAGGGTCTCGGCGATCGGTCTGGCGTCTGTCGATACGGTCGGGCCGAGGCTCAGGGTCAGGAACACCGCGGAAATCGTTAAAATCGCGGTAGGACCCCAGATAATAATAGTTACGTTCGACGCAGCAAGAGGGAAGGTATCGCCTTCGAGCAAGCAGGTAACCAGCGGGGAAGTTTACGGAGATCTGCCCACCCCAACCAGAAGGGGATATTACTTCTTCGGATGGTATACTGAAGCTAAAGGAAAAGGAACATTGGTCGAGGCTGACGATAATGTGGAAGCAACCAGTGATATCACCTTGTACGCAAGATGGGTATCAAACTCTTTGGTAGCGCTGAGCAGGCCGTCACTGACAGCAAGGTCGACCGATTATAAGACTGTCACGCTGACATGGAAAGAAGTAAAGGGCGCTGAAGGATATGAAATATATAAGAAGATCGACGGCGTATATACCTGCATTAAAACGGTCGATAAAACTGTTTTGAGCTACGACGATATCGATCTTATAGAAAGGACCAAATACTACTATAAGATACGGGCATATCATACGCCTTACCAGGAAATTGTATACAGCAGCTATTCTTATTACAGGCACGCGAGGCCCGCATGGCCGTCGATAAGACTCACCGCCGCTGCGAATACGTACAACAGTATAAAGCTTAAGTGGAACACGATAGCGGGAGCGGCAAATTATGAGGTGATACGCAGCGATACTTCGTACAGAGGGCCGTATAACCATGTCGAGTACATACCTGCCGGTACGACGACGTATACGGACGCAGGCCTGACCGAAGGGCACAGATATTACTATAAGATAGTAGCCTCCGACGGCGAGGAATCTAAAACGAGCAGCTTCAAGTCCGCAAAGCCTGCATGGCCAGCGATAAAACTGAACGCCGCGTCCAACTCGTACGACAGCATTAAGCTGACGTGGAATACGATAGAGGGAGCGACAAATTACGAGGTAGTGCGCAGCGATACTTCATACAGAGGGGAATACAGCCATGTCGCGGATGTTCCTGCCGGCACGACGACGTATACGGAC
>CAZJOS010000104.1:0-3362 GCA_964547655.1 uncultured Christensenellaceae bacterium | reverse complement strand
CTTCATACAGAGGGCAGTACAACCATGTCGAGTATGTACCCGCCGGTACGACGACATACACGGACGGAAGCCTGCTGACCGGGCACACTTATTATTATAAGGTAGTAGTCTGGGACGGTACGGAATCCAAAACCAGCGGCTATAAGTCTGTTAAGCCCGTTCCGGCGGCGCCTGCAGTACTCTTGTCGAGAATGAACGCGATAACCATAAACGTCTCGTGGGGTGAGGTGGAAGGAGCGACGGAGTACGTTGTATACAGGTCGACGTCTTTGCATGGAAGGTATTCACGCGTAGCGACAACGGATGGCCTGAGTTATGAGGATACCGGCCTATATGCGAGAAAGACTTATTATTACATGGTAAGGGCGCGTACAAAAGTAGGCAGCGTCAATGTATACGGGCCTTATTCGGAGAAGCAGCATATTTAATATAAGGCTCTTTAACGGAACCGAGCCCGCCGTTTGATGACAGCGGGCTTATCTTTTTAACAAAAGTAAAAAATATAGCCGGATCAATCTTCTTTATTCTTTTTTGTATATACAGGGACGCCGGACATCTGGGCCTCAGCCGACAGTCTTGTATTCTTATCTATACCTTTTTTCGACGAGACATTTTTTCTCCCGCCGTTTATTGCGAATTCTTTTGCGGCCTCGCTCCTTATGTTATCGGCACCCGGACGGGCCGGCTGGCCGGACGGCCTGTTTTTATCGTTCTTCGACATAGTTTGCCTCCGTATTGATCAGGAATATTGATATTTTGTCCTGAAAGCAAGGTCTATTTACGCAAATCGAAAATGTTTGTATCGAGCGCGTTGGTTTATAATAATAGAAAGGACTGATTTCCAAATGCGTGATTACCATCCAAAACATGCAGGTAAGGATAAACGGGCATATGCTGGAAGAGTATAATCAAAAAAGGGATTTTAAGAAGACTGGTGAACCCGAAGGCAGACCGGGAGGTACCGAAGGCCTATTAAGATTCGTAGTTCAGCACCATTCCGCGAGAGCTGACCACTATGACCTGCGCCTTGAATGGGAGGGCGTAATGCTGAGCTGGGCTGTGCCAAAAGGGCCGTCGTATGACACCCGCGATAAGCGGCTTGCGGTCGAGACAGAGGCCCATCCTCTGGAATATAGTGATTTTGAGGGCACCATACCCAAAGACGAATATGGCGGCGGAGTAGTCATGATATGGGACGAAGGCTTCTGGGAACCATGGGAAGACACAGGCAAAGGGCTTGAAAAAGGGGACTTAAAATTCATTCTTCACGGCAAAAGGCTCAAAGGAAAATGGGTATTGGTGAGAATGAAGGCGGATGAGCGCGGCAGGAAGAACTGGCTTCTTATCAAGGAAAAAGACGAATACGCGCTCGATAACAGCGGCATATCAGCATTCGCGGCAAGCGTAAGGACAGGGCGCACTATGGAGGAGATACTGCAGGGCAAAGACGAGATAAAAAATGAAGCAAAGAACCCGTTTAACAGCATCGACGTTCAGCTGGCGAAGTTCTCCGATTGGGTACCGGAAGGGGAGGGCTGGATCTATGAGATAAAATTCGACGGATATAGGATAACCGCCTATATTGACGGCGGCGTGGTAAGACTCGAAACGAGGAACGGAAAAGATTATTCGGATAAATTCAGAGATGTAGCGCAGTCGCTCAAAGCATGGGCCGGCGAGCGGCCGATGGTGCTCGACGGCGAAATGGTCGTACTCGACGCAGAAGGGAAATCGGACTTTCAGGCATTGCAGAATTACTTAAAATCTCCGAAGGGGCATGAACTTACATATATGGTGTTCGACCTGCTGGCGCTTGACGGGGCAGATATGCGGCGAAGCAGGCTTATCGACAGGAAGAACAAGCTCGATGCGCTGATGAGAGACTCTCCCGGGAATATACGATTCAGCAGCCATATAACCGGCAGCGGCAGAGAGTTTTTCCTCGCCGCGTGCAATGCCGGCCTTGAAGGTATAATCGGCAAGAAGGCGGATTCGCCGTACGGCGGCGCAAGGAACGGCGACTGGATAAAAATAAAATGCGGCAGCGAGCAGGAATTCGTGATAGGAGGATATACTCAGTCCGGCAAAAAAAGCATTGGCATAAGCTCTATATTGCTGGGCGTTTACGAAGGGGGAGATCTGGTGTTTGCGGGGCGCGCGGGTACGGGGTTTACCGTTAAGACCGCAAAAGATCTCGAAGAGAGATTCAGCAGCATAATAAGCCCTGTTCCGCCGTTCAGGGATGCCCCAAAGCCTAAAAAAGGCGAGGCGATATATTGGCTTAAGCCGGATATGGCCGCACAGATCAGGTTTGCCGAATGGACGGGAGACAACGTATTGAGGCAGGCAAGCTTTAAGGGCATAAGGGACGACAAGGACCCGAAAACCATAAAGAGAGAGGATAGAAAAAGCGGCAGCGGGGCCGCGGCTGCGCCGGAAAACGATCATTGGAAGGAAAAACAAATGGAAGCAAAAAGAATGAGCGTCAATATAGAGGGAGTAAGGATAAGCAGCCCCGACAAGGCGATGTATGAAGACCCTGAAATAACGAAGGCAGAGGTTGCCGGTTACTATTCGAAAGTTGCTGAGCGTATGCTGCCGTATGCGGCAGGCAGGATACTAAGCATCATACGCTGCCCCGACGGCATCTCCAGCCAGTGTTTCTATAAAAAACATCCGGGACCGGGAGATAAAGGCATTGTGGAAATACCCGTAAAAGGAAAAGGCGGTGACGAAAAAAACTATTTTTATATAGAAAATATTTACGGGCTGATCTCTGAAGTACAGATGGGGACTATAGAGTTTCACACTTGGGGGAGCCGTGCCGAGAACCTTGAGCTGCCTGACATGATGGTATTTGATCTCGACCCGGAAGAAGGGCTCGACTTAAGCAGGGTGCGCGAGGGAGTTAAGGATTTAAAGCGGATACTCGACGAGCTTTCACTTGTATCGTTTCTAAAAACAAGCGGAGGGAAAGGCTATCATATAGTCATACCTCTTATGCCGTCGGTGGGATGGGACGCTTTCAGCGCATTCGCGAAGAGTGTGGCGGAAGTTATGGAACGGCGCGGGCCCGACCGGTATACGAGCAACATGCGCAAAGACCAAAGGAAAGGCAAAATATTTATCGACTGGGTGAGAAACTCAAGAAGCGCTACGAGCGTGGCTGCTTATTCCCTGAGAGCGCGAAAAGGCGCGCCTGTGTCGATGCCTGTTTCGTGGGAGGAACTTGACATTGTCGCCCCCGACGGAATCAATATCAAAAATGCGGCGGAAAGATTAAACGGGGAAGACCCATGGAAGGATTTCTTAAAAATAACGCAAAGAATAAAAGGCGAAAAAATGTAATTAATATTTACCAA
>CAZJOS010000103.1:0-8623 GCA_964547655.1 uncultured Christensenellaceae bacterium | reverse complement strand
ACCCTGTTTACGTGCTTCACTTCGTTTATGATGCGGTTTGAAATCTTCTCAAGCACGTCAAACGGAATGCGCGCCCAGTCTGCAGTCATTGCGTCTACGCTCGTAACGGCGCGGAGCGCTATCGTGTAATCATAGGTCCTCTCGTCCCCCATGACGCCCACGCTGCGCATGCCGGTTAGTACCGCGAAATATTGCCATATCTCTTCGTCGAGGTCATGCGCCGCTATCTCCTCGCGGAATATATGGTCGGCTTCTTTGAGAATATCGAGCTTTTCCCTCGTAACGTCGCCTATTATGCGTATTGCGAGGCCGGGCCCCGGGAACGGCTGCCTCCATACTATATGGTGCGGCATACCGAGCGCTTCGCCGAGCTTTCTGACCTCGTCTTTAAACAGGTCGCGAAGGGGCTCTATTATCTCCTTAAAATCAACGTGGTCGGGCAGCCCGCCCACGTTATGGTGGCTCTTTATTACAGCCGAATGCCCTTTGCCCGATTCTATTACGTCAGGGTAAATCGTTCCCTGTGCGAGATAATCGACTTTACCTATCTTCTTTGCTTCTTCCTCAAATACGCGTATAAATTCCTCGCCTATTATCTTGCGCTTTTGTTCCGGCTCTTCTATTCCTTTAAGCCTTTCCAAAAACCGGCCGGAAGCGTCCACGCATATGAGATTTATATTAAATGTGTTGGTAAATACTTCCTTTACCTGTTTCGCTTCATCTTTTCGGAGCAGGCCGTGGTCAACGAATATGCATGTGAGATTTCCGTCTATTGCCTTATTAAGCAATACTGCGCATACGGAAGAATCCACGCCTCCCGAAAGCGCAAGCAGCACTCTCCCGCTGCCTATTTTTTCTTTGAGCTCGACAACTGCCGTTTCGGCGTAATTTTCCATAGTCCATCCTCCATTTGCATTGCAGATACTATATAAAAAATTTGAAAGTATGTTATTCCCGAATTTGGTGTGCACGACCTCGGGATGGAACTGTACGCCATAAAGCCTCTTCTTTTCGCTGTAGAACGCGGCGACTTCGCAGTTTTCCGTAGAAGCCGCTATTTTAAAACCAACGGGAGGTTTGTCAACGTAATATGTGTGGCTCATCCAGCAAACTGAATTTTTTTCAAGGCCTTCGAATAACGGGCATGCTGTGTCGTATTCTATCTCTGTTTTTCCGTACTCGCGCTTATCGGCGTTCCTTACGCTTCCGCCCAGCGTCTGCCCTAAAAGCTGGCTGCCGTAGCAGATGCCGAGTATAGGAATGCCCGCGCTGAACAGCCGCTCATTGCAGCGCGGCGCGTCTTCGGCGGTAACCGTGCTGGGCCCGCCGGTAAATATTATGCCAATAGGTTCATATTTTTTTATATGTTCTATTTCAACGTCATACTGCAGTATTTCAGCGTATACTCCAAGGTCTCTTACCCTTCTAGCTATAAGCTGGTTATACTGCCCTCCGAAGTCGAGGACGATTATAGTTTCTCTCACTATTTTAAGACCTTCCGGTATAATTCGGGGCTTCTTTCGTTATATAGATATCGTGCGGATGGCTCTCGGTAAGCCCGGCGCTCGTTACCCTTATGAATTCCGCGCCGTTTTTCAGTTCTTCCAACGTCGCGGCCCCGCAATACCCCATGCCCGACCTGAGCCCGCCTACAAGCTGGAACACCGTTTCTGAGAGCGGCCCCTTGTAAGGCACCCTGCCTTCCACCCCTTCGGGGACGAGCTTATCCGAGTTCTCCTGAAAATACCTGTCTTTGCTGCCCTTCTGCATCGACGCCACCGAGCCCATGCCGCGGTAGACTTTAAAGCTTCTTCCCTGGTATATCTCAGTATCCCCCGGGCTCTCTTCGGTCCCCGCGAACAGGCTTCCTATCATGACCGAGCACGCTCCTGCGGCCAGCGCCTTCGTTATGTCGCCCGAGAATTTTATACCGCCGTCGGCCACTATCCCGACGCCGTATTTATCAGCCGCTTCGGCGCATCTTAGCACAGCCGTGAACTGCGGCACGCCTATTCCGGCTATCACGCGCGTAGTGCATATTGAGCCCGGACCCATCCCCACCTTTACGCAGTCGGCTCCCGCTTTAATAAGGTCTTCCGCGCCTTCGGGAGTGGCGACGTTGCCTGCTATTACCTGAAGCTCGGGGAACATGCCTTTAAGCTTTTCCACTGAGTTTAATACACCTTTTGAATGGCCGTGAGCCGTGTCTACGGTAACTATATCCACTTTAGCCGCAACCAGCGCTGCCGCCCTTTCCATCATATCTCCGGAAACGCCGAGCGCTGCCCCTGCGAGCAGCCTTCCGTTAGCGTCTTTTGCCGAATTGGGGTATTGTATAGACTTCTCTATATCCTTTATTGTTATAAGGCCTTTAAGCATGCCTTTCTCGTCTACGAGCGGAAGCTTCTCTATCTTATGCCGTCTAAGTATCTCCTGCGCCCCTGCAAGAGTCGTGCCCATTGGGGCTGTCACAAGGTTTTCCGACGTCATTACTTCGCTTATTTTACGGGTATAATCGGTCTCAAACCGCAGGTCCCTGTTTGTCAATATCCCCACCAATTTTCCGTTCTTGGTTATAGGAACGCCGGATATCTTATATTTAGCCATCAGTTCGTTGGCGTCGGATATCAGATGGTCGGGAGACAGATAAAAAGGGTCGGTAATGACCCCATGCTCGCTTCTTTTTACTTTATCGACGTTCGATGCCTGATCTTCGACAGACATGTTTTTGTGTATTATGCCTATACCGCCCTCGCGGGCCAGCGCTATGGCAAGCCTCGATTCCGTTACCGTATCCATCGCCGCGCTCATTATCGGTATGTTTAAACTCACTTTGCCGGTGAGCTTAATCTTTACAGACACCTCGGAGGGCGTTACCGCGCTCTTCTTCGGCACAAGCAATACGTCGTCAAACGTCAGCCCTTCGGTTATTTCCCTGACACGCATATCCAAACCGCCTCCTGTTATAAATTTTAAAACTTGTTTGTTAAATATTAAATGCTGTGCACGCTGTTGTCAACTACGGCCCATTCGTATTTTTACCTGCTCCGTCGAGGGCATTGAAGGAATTCCGCCTTTTCCCTCTACGCATATCGAAGCAGCCGCGCACGCGAAGTCGGCAAATCCATGCATATCTTTAAGAGTAACATCGGCCGTCTTCTTTCCGCTATTTATAAACCGATAGACTATACCGGCGGTAAAGCAGTCTCCCGCGCCTGTGGTATCGACTACGTTTGCCTTGTATGCTGCCGCTTTCCCGGTTCCCGACGCGTTTGCGTATATTGCGCCTTCGCTGCCTAAAGTTATGAAAACAAGTTTTATTCCTCTTTCAACGAGCATTCTTGCCGCGTCTTCATACGGCATATCGCCGAAGAGGAACGTTGCCTCTGAATCCGATATCTTCAGTATATCCGCAAACTCAAGGCCGCGGAGCATATATTCCTTTGCTTCTTCTTCATTCTTCCAGAGCGGCGCTCGGTAATTAGGGTCGTACGATACTACAACGTCGTTTTCTTTAGCTGTCTTTACGGCTTCAAACGTAGCGCTCCTCACCGGCTCATCCGTAAGAGAGAGCGATCCGAAATGAAATACTTCTGCGTTCTTTATCATGCCGGCGTCAAGGTTTTTTATACTGAACATTATATCTGCGCCGGGTTTCCTGTAAAAAGAAAAGTCCCTTTCCCCGTTTTCGAACAGATGGACGAATGCGAGAGTTGTATTGTAATCGTCCGACATCACAAGGCCCGAAGTGTCGACGCCTTTTCTGTCAAGCACGCCTTTGAGATATTTGCCGAAGAAGTCTCTGCCCACCATTCCCATAAACGCGGAGCTTACGCCAAACCCGGCTGCAGCCGCCGCAACGTTTGCGGGCGCTCCTCCCGCGTTCTGCATGAACAGCCTCCTGCCTTCTGCCTCACCCGACGGCGTAAAATCTATAAGCAGCTCTCCCAGCGTTACGAAGTCGTTCATTTTCACGCTCCTTTTTTAATTATGAACAGCGTTGGGCTGAGCCCGCCCGTTTCGAAAACTTCTTCCTGTATTATTGAAAAGCACTTTTTATTTCCGATGGTCTCGCGCAGCAGCTTCTTTTCCTGCGTGAACAGGAACGCAGCGCCGTCATCTTTCAGGAATTTTTCAAGCTTGTCCGCAAACGCCTTATAAAGTTTTATATTCGAATCGTGCCCCGAAACCCTTATACCGAAAGGCATGTTGGATATTACCTCGTCATATTTCGCTCCGCCGTATCCGAGTATGTCTCCCTTAATAAGCGCAATCCTCATCCCGCTCGCTTTTCGGTTTTCGCAGGCGGCCTTTATGGCGATGCCCGATATATCGACTCCGACTAAAGAGCCGGCTTTCTTTATATATCCTCTCTCTATAAGCATCGTGCCGCTTCCGCAGAACGGGTCAAGCACGTTTGCGTCTTCTTTCATGTAAGGCAGGCATATACGCATTATGCTCGCCGCCGCTACCGGGTTTATGCTCGCTGCTATCGACTGTTTCCTGTATTCAAACCTTTTGTCGCCGAATACCGCGTACATATGTCCTGCTATGATGCGAATCTCAAACGAATATGCGGACGGATTGTCGTTATAACCATATTTATATAATCCTCCGGTGACTTCCCTGATTATCTCATGCCGTTTTTCCATGCTGTAATATCCGGTTTCCACGCGATAACTAAGGCCCCGGCATCCTATAGAATCGAGTCTGTCAGCGGCCTGTCCAAATTCCCCGCGCGCTCCTAAAATATATAACGCGTCTTCATAACAGCGGAGGTCTTTTATACTTCCGGCATCGATATCGAAAGCGCCTTTTATGAATTTATTGCTTTTGAAACTGCAATTCCCGTCTTCAAGTTCGAGCCGAAGCGCCTTGCTGTTGAGGCTCGTCAATAAACAGCTGCCGGGTAATTTCAGACTGGCAGGCTTTATTACCGGCATGCTTCTCGAAAGCGCTTTTTTCAGCGCTTCCGCTTCTTCCCTTACATGCTTTTCTTCTCCCGGCTCAATAACATAGTCTTTCAGATATTTAACAGGGTCTTTTGTATTGCCTAAAGCGAGTATAATTGAAGGGCGGACAAAACGTGTTTTTTCGTCTTTAAGCGCCTGTGAAAGCTTTTCGGCGCACTCTTCCGGAGCGCACAGCCCTATAAGCGCCGCTGCGGTCTTTCGGGCTTTATCGTCTTCGATGCCGAGCAGCCTTTCAGCGTCCTTTATTGCCAAAGGTTTAATGATGTCCCTGCTGTTTTTCTTTCTGCAAGCGTCGGCAAGAACCCTCAGCGCCGCCCGCTGCGGGCCACCGAATATCATCGAATAAACTTTGCGCTCCGAATCGGGAACGGCAAGTATACGCTCCATAAGCAGCTTTTTCTCGTTTCCCGATGCGGTCATATATTTATCTATCAGTTCTTCAAGATTGAAGTTGTGCATCTATAATAACATTGACCACGTTATCCGCGGCGTCGGCAGCCTCCTGCTTCTTCATATTTAACAGCAGTTTATCTCTGTTTTCATATAGTTTGTTTATTTCGCCAAGAAGCGATTCACCCGTCATTATTTCCTGCTCCAGTACGTATGAAAAGCCCTTTTCTTCGAAATATTTTGCGTTTAGCAGCTGGTCTCCCCTGCTTGACGATTTGGGCAGAGGTATAAGCAGGGCAGGTATGGAAAGGGCGAGTATCTCAAAAACCGCAGTCGCTCCGGCGCGCGAGAGCATTATATCCGTCGCAGCGTAAACGTCTGCAAGCTGCTTTCCTACATATTCTAACTGTTTATAGCCTGCAGGCAGAAAGCCGGATATGAGGTTCTGTTTTCCCCTTATATGTACTATGTCGAATTTCTTTGCCGCTTCGGGCAGTATACTGTCGAACAAGTTGTTTATCGCCATTGCGCCGAGGCTGCCGCCCATTATGAGAAGCACCGGTTTTTCCCCTGAAAATCCGCAGAACTCAAGCCCTTTTTGTCTGTCGCCCTGCAGTAATTCTTCCCTTATCGGCAATCCGGTATAAACGCCTTTTCCTTCGGGTATATGCTTTAAAGTGGTCTCGAACGCTACGCATACCTTCGTTGCCCTCGGTATGCAAAGCCTGTTTGCGAGGCCGGGAGTATAGTCGGACTCGTGCAATATAACGGGTATGCCGAGCCTGTGCGCCGCCATAACGACCGGAACGCCGACAAATCCGCCTTTCGAAAATACCGCGGCAGGTTTTATTTTTTTTAATATGCATTGTGCCTTCAGGAACCCGGACAATATCTTAAACGGGTCCACGAAGTTTTTAAGGCTGAAATAGCGCCGCAGCTTGCCTGCGCTTATTATGTGATAAGGAATATCCGTGCCCGCTATTATTTCGCGCTCCATGCCTTCTTTCGTACCTATGTATTCTATATTAAGGCCCAATTTTTTAAGCTTCGGAATGATAGCCATATTCGGCGTAACATGCCCGGCTGTGCCCCCGCCCGTCAGCACTATAGTTTTATTCATATATTAAAACCCTCTCAAAAATATTTTTTATTATATCATAAAATCAAACAAACTATCATAATATTAGAGTTTTTAAGCATATAAAAACACCTGCTTTTGCAGGCATTTGATATGTAGCTAATATTTATTCTTTATCATCTTAGTTATGCTGTCCAGTTTCTTTCTCTGCGCAGCGTCCATCATTGGAGATACGTTTTTAACGAACGACTCGAGCATCTCGTTTGAGAACGACCCGTCTTTCTTCCCGTTTTTTATTGCCTGCTCGAGGTCTCCCATCAGTTCATTTTCATTTTTGCTTTCATACTTCGATATGGTATCCTGCATGTTTTGTATGTCACCGTTATCTACCCTGCTTAAGTCGGCCTTTATATTCGCTTTCTGTGCTGCTTCGGCGATATCCCGTTTAGTTACCGCCTGCCTGCCTCTTTTTATCTGCCTCAGATCTTTTTTCGCCATATATACCTCCTTATATACACCCCAAAACTTAATGCTTTTTGGAGTTCCGCACCGATACGCCTTTCGGAGATCACATCATTAATAAGTATATTCTTAATTGCCGGGCTTTGTGCACACGGCGTAAACAGCGGCATACAATAAAAATAGATATAAAAAGGAGAATCGTTATGAAAAGGTATCCTTACGGCACAAGGCCGGCTCCCTGGCCGACACAAAACACTAAAAGGCAGGCGGCGCAGCCGCAAACCCGAATAAGCTATGAAGACCTTATTAAGAACGCTTCATTTTCTCCGGAACTGAGTTTCTTGCTTGCCATGGTGCTAAAAGACGGCATGAGCCAGGATAAGCTGCTTAATATGCTTAAAGAAGTCGAACCTTATGTTTCTGCGGGAGACAAGGCGGCAATACATAGCGTTATAGGCGCTATCCAGGTCTCCGACAGCTTCATGAAAAGCGGGCCCGAAGATTGGCCCCCCCGCCCTAATGCTCAGCTTGCGGAGTTCTCCAGATTCGCGCGGCAGAATTCATTGCTCAACGTTATGCAGAAGTATGCGGAACGCGATACCGTCAGCATGATGCAAAATTTACAGAGGTCGGTGCAAATGCAGGAAAATTTCGAAAAGATGCTTAAAAGGATGAAGAAACTGCGCAATATGAACAACTCCTCTCCCGAGGATATGTTCGAAGCGATATCCATGTTTATGCCTCCCTCGGAGCAGGCTAATATTCGCAACATGCAGAACATGATGCGAATGATGGGATCGATGAAAGACTTTAAACCTGAAGACATGCTTAAATTTATGGGAGGCATGAACATGGGCGGCAATGACGGAAGCAATACCGGATGATAAAAACTTCTTTAATGTTAAACAATATGTTGTATAATGTCATTATTATCGAGGTGACGTTATATGACAAAGCTTTCAAGAATGACTTCTTTTATTATTGTTATTTTGGTTTATGCAGCCGCATTTTTTTGCGGCTTGTTTGTGTTTAAATTGCTTTCGGGCGCTTCCGCACTTCTGTCTTTCTTCATGGCGGATATCGCGGCTACCGTTATAGTTTGGGCGTTCGGGCTTATTTTTAAAAACGCGAGCATGTACGACCCGTATTGGAGCGTTGCCCCCATAGCGCTGATTATATCGTTTTTGCTTTTCTTAAATAATATTGAACTGCCCGGCATTATACTCATTGCTATATTCCTTTTCTGGGGCGGGCGCCTTACATTAAACTGGGCTATTGGCTGGAGCGGCTTAGGGCAGCAGGACTGGCGCTATACCATGCTTAGGCAAAGAAGCCCTCGGCTTTGGTTTTTCACTAACTTGTTCGGTATAAACATCATGCCAACTCTTTTCGTTTTTGCCGGGATGATACCCGCTTATTACAGCGCTTCGGAACGATCGGGTATAAATTTTGTAACGGGTATAGGTATCGCTGTTTGCATCGGGGCTGTGCTTCTTGAGATATTCGCGGACGGCCAGATGCGAAAATTCAAAAGCGATCCGTCAAACGGCGGCAAAAACATGGAGTCCGGATTGTGGCGTTATTCGAGGCATCCCAATTACTTCGGCGAGATATCGTTCTGGTGGGGCGTATGGATCGTTCAGATAAGCATGGTTAACATATGGTGGACCGTATTCGCGCCAATAGCGATGACGGCGCTCTTCATATTCATCAGCATACC
>CAZJOS010000102.1:1360-8632 GCA_964547655.1 uncultured Christensenellaceae bacterium | reverse complement strand
CCCCGGAGCGATTCCCTTCACCCGCTCCGCGTCGGGGCAAAGTCCGCATTGCTCCCCCAGCACATTAATTTATATATGCTGAATTAATTATTATTGAAAAAATATAGCATATGAAACGTATTAATAACTTGCAGTATTTATGTGCTGGGATCCGCATGCTTCCTTGCCCCTCCTTTTCCCCACGAAGCTGCGCTTCGCGGGGGCCCCTATTTTTGCCCCCTCGCGGGGCCGTTTGTTTTGGAAATGTAATGGAGGAATCGAACGCGAACCTGCCGCCGCCAGTGGCGGATGAAGGCAGGTGAGGCGGCGTGATAGGGGCGTTGCAGGAAGTAAGAGGTTACACAAATTTGTTGCGCCCCGGAGCGATTCCCTTCACCCGCTCCGCGTCGGGGCAAAGTCCGCATTGCTCCCCCAGCACATAGATTTTTATATACTGATTTAATTATTATGGAAAATATAAAGCATATGAAACTCATTAATAACTACAGTACTTATGTGCTGGGGGAGCAAGCCGAAAATTTGCTTCTATATACCGAAAGGAAAAAACGCAGGGGTGTACCAAAAAAACATGCTACTATTTGTTTACAAAGCGTTAATAGAAGTGGGCTGATACCCACATAATAGTTTTATTAATTCAACTTAAAGTAGATATAGCGCAAAATCTATAAAAAAAAAGGAAATACAATTTTTATGTCGAATATTTTTATCTGACATAATACTTATGCAAGGTAGTTAAAATATGAAAAAGATTAGCATTATTATAGTATTACTACTAATGGGACTGCTTGTTTTATGTGCTTGCACTTCAGTTAAACCTGTACAAAACAAAAGCACTATAAATTTTCAGGCAGACATAATTAACATGAACAATAAACAATTAATAATCGATAGATTCGAAGGCGATTATGCCGTATGTGAAGATGAGAACTTATACATAATTAATATTAATAAAGCCCTCATTCCAACTGATGCGCCTGAAGGCGCAGTACTCATTATTAATAATGGCATTATAGAGTATGATGAACAAGAAACTATATCGAAAAAGGATAGTTCATCAGAGCTTTTGCATTCATTATATGAGAAATAATATTTACTATAAATAACTTAAGATAATATCAGAAAGGAAGATTATTATGGGAAAATTTCAGGTAAGCCAAGTCAAAAAGGGGTATGTTTTTGTCCTTAAGGCGTCAAACGGAGAAACCATAGCAACGTCTGAGGTTTATTCGAGCGAGGAAACATGCATTAGCGGAATTGAGAGCGTAAAAAAGAACGCACCCATAGCAAAAACAGAAGATCAAACAGAAGCAGGTTTTAAATCTGTAACAAATCCGAAATTCGAGGTTTACACTGATAAAGCCGGAGAATTCCGTTTTCGCCTGAAGGCAAGAAATGGGGAGATAATTGCATCGTCTGAAGGGTATAAGGCAAAAAGGAGCTGCCTTAATGGTGTAGATAGTGTGGTAGAGAACGCGCCTGAAGCGCTTGTTGAAAAATTATAAAGATATAAAAGCAAAATAAGGTTTTAAGTGCGATTAGTTTTACTGCATTTAATCAATGTAGGTTTGGTTATTGTACAATTAAATGGGTTATATATAAATATCGAATAATAAGTATCGCTGTAGTATAAGGAGGAAAAAAGATGGCAGTAGTAAAGGTAATTGAGATTTTGGCTGAATCGCCGATCGGCTGGGAAGAAGCAACAAAAGAAGCAGTAAAGGAAGCGGCAAAAACGATTCACAACATTAAATCGGTATATGTCAACGATATGCAGGCTATCGTAGAAGACGGTCAGATAGTCAGATACCGGGTAGATGCAAAAGTTTCATTTGTTGTAGAGTAACATCGTATGGTCATAGCGCTGTTTAATTTTAACAGGACTACACCGAGGGCGGTTTAGATGCCCTGGAGTTTATTTTTTGTGCTGAATGTATAAGACATTACGTTATTTAATCATTTTAATACTGTTTGCAGTGCTGCTGTGCGGATGCGGGGAGTTTTACAGTTCTCCCTCTTTTGAAACGCCGGACGGCGTTTCTCCGTCTTCGAGCCACTATATTTCTGAAGACGGAGAATACTCAAGTTACGCTGAAGTAGCGGAATATATTCATATATATGAGCGTCTCCCAAAAAACTATATAACAAAAGATGAAGCGCTCTCTGCCGGATGGGTAAGCAGCGAAGGTAACCTATGGGATGTTACAGATAATAAATGCATCGGAGGCGATGTGTTCTGGAACAGGGAAGGTCGGCTGCCCAATGAGGAAGGGCGAACATGGTATGAGTGTGATGTCAATTACAACGGAGGTTTCCGGGGCAGCGAAAGGGTCGTTTATTCCAATGACGGGTTTATCTATTACAGTCCGGATCACTATAATACATTTATTAAGCTTTATTGAAAGGCAGGGATACGTGGAAAACAGGAATAATACACGGATGACTGACGAGTACAGGGAGTTTATTTTAAAAAGGATGAACGGCGCTGTAAGAAGTAAAAGCGAGTTTAGGCACATCAAGCTGAACGGCGCGCGCATGCGGTCTGTTCAAAAAGCTCATGCGTATATCTCGCGAAAACTGAGCTTTCCTGCTTACTATGGGAATAACCTTGACGCTTTGTACGATTTACTCTGCTCGATAAGCGACCCTACGGAATTAACAATAAAGAATGCAAGCAAACTGAGCCATAATCTCGGCGATTACGCAGAAGCTTTGCTTAAAACTTTTAGAGACGCAAAAACGTCAAATACAAATTTAAATTTTATAGAACAGAACTAAACGAAGCATGTTTTCGTTAATCATTACGGGGGAATTGAATTATGGACAAAACCAACAGGCCAAGGGGAAGGGACAAAAAAGTAACATCGGGTACCGCAAATGTCTATAAACGCGGCAAAGGAATAAACGAAGCCGGAAAACCTTTAGGCAAACAGGACGGTTACGCAGACAGAAAACCTAAAAATTCAAAATCAAATAGAGCAGCTAAAGGCAGCAAAGCTTTGAGTTCTGACCTGATCACAGGGCTGGCGCCGGTGGTCGGGGAGTTGATTACTAACAGTCTCAGCGGTAAAAAATCAAAAAAGACAAACTTAAAGACTATACTTATCGTCGCAGTTATTCTTATTATAGGCTATTTTGTGATACAGGCTATTATGCCAAAAGAAGAAGATGTACCGGTCAGCCAAACTCAGAACGCAGGTGAAGTTTTAAGCCCCAGCCATAGTTCTCCGGTCAATACAGCTGTTTCAGGCAGCGCAAACCCAAAGCGGACAGTTATAAAAGGCAACGGCGAAGATGTTTATACAATAATGATATTCATGTGCGGTACAGATCTTGAGTCTCGTTACGGTATGGCAACCGCTGATCTGAATGAAATTGTTAATGCCACAGTAAGCGATAAGATAAATATAATCGTTGAAACCGGCGGTACGGATTCATGGAGAACAAAAGGCATAAGCAATTCAACGAACCAAAGGTATAAGTGCACAAGCAACGGTTTGGTTCTATTGGAGGACAATCTAGGCCAAAAGCCTATGACCGACCCCACCACACTGACTGATTTTATTAAATACTGCAAAAAGAATTACAGCGCAAACAGATACGCGTTGATATTCTGGGACCATGGCGGGGGCTCAATAAACGGTTACGGCTATGATCAAAAGTTTCCGAATACGTCAATGACTTTGGATAAAATAGATTCCGCGTTGAAAAACGCCGGGTGCGAGTTCGATTTTATCGGCTTTGACGCCTGTTTGATGGCTACACTGGAAAACGCCCTTATGCTCAGCAGGTATTCAGATTATATGATCGCGTCGGAGGAAACGGAGCCGGGAATAGGCTGGTATTATACCGACTGGATATCTGAGCTTTCAAATAATACGTCTATGAGCACTGTAGATATAGGCAAGAGAATAATAGACGACTTTGTGGATAAATGCGCACAGGTCACGCCAAGGGATATCACGACGTTGTCGATAGTCGATCTTGCAGAGCTAAGCGGTACGGTACCAAAGGCATTCAGCGCATTTGCGGATTCGACTAAAGAACTTATCGACAGTAAAAATTATGAGACAGTAGCAAACGCACGCGGAGCGGCAAGAGAGTTCGGGCAGATGGTGGATATAGATCAGATAGACCTCGTTCATTTTGCACAAAATCTAAATACCGACGAAGCGGATGCAATGATAAACGTACTTAAGCGGAGCATCAAATATAACAGGACGTCGCGTTCTCTAACAAATGCCAATGGCATATCGATTTATTTTCCTTATGACAGGTTATCCGGCCTCAGTACGATGCTTTCAACGTATGATAAGATCGGCATGGACGCAAGATACAGCGATTGCATAAAGAGCTTCGCAAACCTGGAAGCAGGCGGGCAGATAGTGACCAGCGGGAGTCCGAGCCCACTGGAATCGCTGCTTGGCGGTCTGGCGTCCCCGGGAGACGAAACGGGTACAGACATAATTTCCGGCCTGCTCAGCTCGTTTATAGACAACGGCGATTTCAGCAGCATACTGGGGAAATCGTCAACGGGGAAAGAGTGGATAGACACAGGAAGGATGATGGATTCGGTCGAATATTACGAACAACATTATATCGACAGCGCCAATATAAAGCTTACTGAAAAAAACGGCGGTCTCGTCCTTAAACTTTCAGAAGACGAATGGAAGCTTATTCAGAGTATCAATATAAACGTGTTTTTTGACGACGGGAAAGGCTTTATCGATCTCGGGCTCGATAACGTTTTTGAACTTGATAAAGACAACGACCTTAAGATAGATTACGACGGGACATGGCTCACGATAAACGGCCATATCGTCAGCTACTATTATCTCTCAAGCGACGAGAACGCGGATGAATACACTATTACCGGGCGCGTACCGGCGCTTCTCAACGGACAGCTGGTCGATATCATACTGGTGTTCGATGACAAAAATCCTGATGGCGCTGTAGCGGGCGCTCGCATCGTTTACGGCACAGAGACAGCAACGTCGGCAAAAGGCCTTATAGAAATAAAGGACGGCGACAGGATAGATTTCATCTGCGATTATTACACATATGGCGGGGATTATGAAAACAGCTATATGCTCGGCGAACCCCTGGAGGTGAATGGAAGACTTGAAGTCAGCAATATGAGCATAGGAGAAGTGAAATGCAAGGTGACGTATCTGCTAACGGATATATATAACAATACCTACTGGACGCCCGCAGTTGATTATTAAAGTCGCAAAAATAAGACACAATACAGCATATATTATCAAAATACATTGAATCAGGCGTTTTTATGTGTTAAATTCAATGTAAGGTATATATATTAACTAATTAAATTTATTAAGGAGGATGGCTGGAATGGCAACTAAAAAAGAACCGGTAGAGCGCAAGTTTGTCAGCATGGATAAGGCTGCCGGCGAGGTTAAGGAAAGCGCGGGCAGCAGAACAAAAGCGCCGGAAAATGCGGGGAAGACTCCGAAGGGTAGGGCAACAGGGCTGCGCATTTTCGCTGTTATACTATGGTTAATGGCGGTCGCCTTTGAGGTTTTAGTTATCGCCTACATCAACGGGACGCTTTATATCCCCGGCGATCAGACGATGTGGTTGATAATAGGAATAGGCGCGGACCTCGTTTGCGTTGTTATAGGTTCATTGATCTGGAAAAAGGCCAACCGCATCGATCCGGCTTCGGAGAAGCACAAAGTCAGGTTCTTCTTGTGGAACAACATGGGTGTAATAGCCGCGCTCCTTGCGTTCGTTCCTTTGATAGTCGTATTGATTAAAGATAAAAAGCTTAACGCCAATACCAGAAAGATATTTACTGTTGTAGCCGCTCTGGTACTCGTTGTGGCGGTAGCCTTCTCAGTTGATTTTAACCCTGTATCGCAGGAAGATCTTGCTGAGGCTAAAGAACAATCAACGGTGCTTGGCGACGGAACTGCATACTGGACAGTGTGGGGAAGGTCATATCATTTCGACCCAAACTGCCGGACGCTACTGAATTCGGCAACTGTTTACAGCGGAACAGTCGAACAGGCCTTTGAGGCCAACCGTACAGACCCCTGCGACTTCTGCGCAGGCGGGGGAGATATTGTGTCTGCGGAAACGGACAGCGAAGAAACAACTGATTGATTAAATAAGCAAAGCCTCATGTTATCAAAGCAAAGCAGCAACATGAGGCTTTTGTTAAAGTGCGGTAGATAAAAGCCATATGCTTTAGAAATCGTGAAAGGCAATAAAGAGACTGCGTACAAACTGAAAACACTTTCATAAATATACCAATTAAAATATAATTTCGGAGGAGAGATATGGATCTATCAAAAGCATTGAAGGATACGCTTCTTGGGAGCAGCAGCGTTAAAGCGATCAGCAAATCTACCGGCGCTGATGAAAGCAAGGTGAAGCAAGCGCTCTCAGATGCCTTGCCCGTGCTGATAAAGGGTATGCAGAAGAACGCATCTTCGAAGGATGGGGAAAAATCGCTTATAAAAGCGTTGTCGGACCATAAGGCGGATGATACCAGCGATATAATTTCATTCCTGAAAAATGTCGATATAAAGGACGGACAAAAAATTATATCGCACATATTGGGAAGCGGCAAGAAAACAGTAGAAAGCAGAATCGCTGACAAATCAGGGCTGAAATCCAATACTGTATCTACAATACTTGCGACGGCTGCTCCTTTGCTGCTGAATGTTCTGGGCAAGAAAAAGGATGAAGATGAAAAGGATTCAGGCGGGATCGTAGAAATACTTGCTTCTGCTTTACTTGGGGGCGATAAAAAGGACGATGACGACAACGATTTAGGCGATGTGCTTGTAAGCGGGCTTGGTTCTCTTTTGGGCGGCAAAGAAGATAAAAAGAAGAAAGATAACGATTTGGGAGGCTTGATAGCCAGCGGTTTGAGTTCGCTTTTAGGCGGGGGTAACGATAAGAAAAAGCCGGTAAAAAAGAAAAAGCCTTCGGCGAAAAAGCCGACAAGTAAGAAAAAGAAGACAGCATCGAAGAAAAAGAAATGACAAAGCAGGCGAGTTCAGGTTCCGAATGAAAGCAAGAAACGGGGAGATAATCATTGCTTCTGAAGGCTATAAAACGAAGAAATCCTGCCTAGGCGGGATAGAAAGTGTAAGAAAGAATGCTGCCGGTTCAGAAGTGGTAAGAGAAAAAGGAGAGACTAAAAGTTCAGATAAGCCCGTAAAAAGCAGTAAAGCGACTCAGGCTAAGGCTTCAGATAAGCCCGTAAAAAGCAGTAAAGCGACTCAGGCTAAGGCTTCAGATAAG
>CAZJOS010000102.1:0-1260 GCA_964547655.1 uncultured Christensenellaceae bacterium | reverse complement strand
TTCAGATAAGCCCGTAAAAAGCAGTAAAGCGACTCAGGCTAAGGCTTCAGATAAGCCCGTAAAAAGCAGTGAGCCAACTCAAACCAAAGAAACCGCCAGCTCCGGAAAAACGGGAGGCTTTTGGGCTGCGGTGAAGAGATTTCTCAGAATCAAGTAACTATAATCATATTGGAGGTGTATAGATATGTCTGTTCTGTCCAGGTTTGCCGATATAATCAAAGCTAACGTCAACAGCGCATTGGATGAACTCGAGGATCCTTCAAAGATGATAGACCAATATATGCTCGAAATGAAGGAAGACTTGGCCGAGGTCAAACGCGGAACGGCAGGGGTCATGGCTGAGGAAGCACGTACAAAGCGCCTGATGGAAGAAAACCAGCTGCAGGTCGAAAAATATTCTGATTTCGCTAAAAGTGCTCTGCAATCAGGAGAAGAGGGCGACGCCCGAGTATTTATTGCGAAAAAGCAGCAGCTTGAGGCAGCAGGAGCCGGCATTGTAACTGCTTACGCTACGGCTCATGAGAATGCTGTTAAGATGCGCCAGATACACGATAAGCTCTCTTCTGATATAGAAGCTCTCGAAGCACGCCGCAAGATGATAAAGGCTAAAGTAGCGGTGGCGAAGACTCAGAAAAAGGTTAACGAATTCTCGTCTTCAGCAGGAAACGCCCAGAACTCTATGGGTTCATTCGAACGAATGGAAGATAAGGCAAATAGAATGCTCGATGAGGCGACAGCCATGTCTGAACTCAATAAGGAGCCGATCGACGAAGCCGGCGCTCTTGAAGAAAAGTATTCAAAAACGACTGCTTCTGTTGATGAAGAGCTTGTAAGGTTAAAAGCGGAATTGGGTCTGTAAACCCGACTGTGTGAAAAGGTATTAGCATCAGAGGTTTGTTTCAGCAGAGCTTATTGCGTTATGCTGAATAGTAATATTATTTGGGAGGCATATTCAAATGAAAAAGGTCGTCTATGTAGTTGCGTTAATCGTAGGAATCGCTGGAATCGTGGGAAATTTTGTGTCATTACCTATTGTAACAGAGTATTCTAAATATCTGGTTATGGGCGGATTTGTGCTGCTAGCTATAGGTTATCTCGTAAAACACAAATAGCAGGAATAACAGAATACTTTAGTAAAAATAAATGATTTTAAGACCCTTCATTGTACTCTAACTGACAATGAAGGGCTTTATATTTTTTGATTAATAATATTTAAACATTAGTAGTATTAGAATTAAATGTGATAATAATGGGTGAATG
>CAZJOS010000101.1:4397-8639 GCA_964547655.1 uncultured Christensenellaceae bacterium | reverse complement strand
CTTTACGCCGTGCCATAGATATGCATATTATAACATCCCGTGCGGGGAGCGGGGCAATATGGCAGATAGCGATTACCGGCCGGGATGTCTCATCCTGTAAAGGGTCACGCCTGCGACCTTTATTTCCGTCTTTCTGACTATCTCAAATTTCATGGCCTTATATAATTTTACAGCGGCTTCGTTTGTCGATTCCACGTCTAAATATATGTTTTCTGCGCCTTTTTCCCGGCTGGCGGCAATATAGCGCTCCAAAAGCCTGTAACCTATCCTCTTTCCCCTGCATGCGGGATCGACGCACAGGTTTTGTATATAGCAGCCGGATATGCCTTTAAAATCCATGATGTGCCTGCTGAAACGCATTATTGCCCAAAACCTTGGCCACGCAAAAGAAGACAATGCATTTCTAAAATCTTTCTTCATATCCCCTTTATTGACAGAAGCCACGTCGTAACCTAAAATGATGCCGCATATGCCGCCGCCCTTTTCAGCCGTCAATATATTCTTATACGAAAATATATTGTTTTCCAGCCTTAAAAGCGCCTCTATTTTGGAAACGGCCTTCCTTTTCCCGAACAGCGCCCTGAACAGTCCGGGCACCGTTTCGTATATCAATTGCGCCGCTTTATCCGTATCGCCTTCTTTAAGCATTTCCCTGATCACGATATCATCGTTCATTTTCATAATCTCCTTTTAAATCGCATGCCGCCCTGTGTCAGCGTCCGTCCGCAACTTCGGCCGTGCAAAACGCCTTTTTATCCCTGCTGCAGATCACCTGCGCGATATCCCTGCCCGACCTGGCCGCTCCTAAGAGCCCCGGCCCGTAGACGGCTCCGCCGCCCGCGGCGCATTTTGTTTTATCACTCACTAAAATCTCCTCCTTATCTCTTTTATATAAATATACAAATGCTTTTCTCTAATAATTCCAGCCCATTATGCCCGCGGCGACGTTCATAGCTATGGGCACGGCGTAAACTATGCCGAGCATCGTAAGCTTGCTCCTCATCTTTTTCATGCTGATAATGACGAGCGCTCCAAGGAAGAATATGAAATAGCCGAAAAGGAATATGAGCCAGACGCCCGCGAAGGTGCGCTCCCAGAAGGGGTATTCCCATATGAGAAGGCCGCCGCTGTTGAGGACGCATTCAATCGCCACGCAAATGGCTGTGTATACTATGGCTATTGCCCATTTCTCGTTTACGCCCAGTATCTTCTTATCCCTCTTTTCGGAAAGCGAGTAATAGTAAACGTACCCGAGTACAAGGAACATGAATATTATCTCGATGTTCCACCCGACGGTTAAGCGCAGCGCGGTATCGCCCGGCGCCGTCCAGACCGCGGAGCGTCCTGTAAGCGCCAATACCCATCCGTTCCATGTCTCGTTAAAGAAATCGAGGCCGAAAACAGCCAGCGCCGCAAACACAGGGTCCCAGTTGTGCGTACCCCGCGCTTTGCGGATCTCCTTCATATAGATGTAGAATACGAAGCACAGCAGCGGTATCGCATACCACTTTAGTGTGGAAAAATCGCGCAGGCCCGACAGTGCCTGCTTTGTCGCCTCCGTCATATCAACATTCCTCCTTCATTTATATTTCGTAATGCATAATGGAGCGGTCTACAACGCCTTATAGCAAAAATACGTAAAGTCCGCGTAGGATGAATGGTCGTAAAGGTCGTACGCCGCCATACCGACATACGCGCCCGTGAACCCGTAACAGTGGTCGTCCGAGAGTATCGACGCGTCGATATCGTAATCTATATCGGTAAAGGCCTTTCCGTCCTGCGAATATGAAAACGCCGCCTTTGCTCCCTTCCCCGTTACGCGCAGCCATATGGTGTCGCCCCCGATATGTATCTCTTTGCCGCCCAGCGGAGCGCTGAATTCGCCGTCCTTTATCGCCATTATGCCGAGCGCCTGCCTGCCCGCGTCCTCGTCGAAGCCCATTTTCAGCAGATACTGGTGGTTTTCGTCGTACCGGTATATAAGGCCCGCGTACTGCTGAAATCTATGGAAGGGCAGCGTAAGGCACGTTGTTGCTTCGAAACTGAAGTCTGTCTGCCTCCTGACAAACATCGTCTGCCGATGGATGGAATAGGGCGACTCCGCGCCGTAAATCCGGAGCGTGTTACCCGGCCCTATCGCGTACTTTGCGGGAGCCCTTAACGTATTAAAATTCAGGTGGAACTCCGGATTGCCGAATTCATATTCATATACCTTGCGCTCTTTTCTTTCCCCGTACCCCTCGAAGTATTCGTCGGCCAGAAGCGTATTGTTCTTAAGATAGGGCCAGCCGTCCTCCCAAGTTATCTCGTTTATGCCGGTCTCCCGGCCCAGTATGCAGTTCTTCCCGTCAACAGGCCGGCCGCACAGGAACGCAATGAACCAACGCCCGTCGGGGCCCATGCACCAGCTGGCGTGGCCGGTCTTCTGAAGCGGATTTTCCGGATGCCCCTCCGCGCAGCAGATGTGCTTATTCGGGTGTACTTCGTACGGGCCGTAAATATTGCGCGAGCGCGCCACCGTGGCCGCGTGCCCGTAAAACGTGCCGCCCTCTGCGGTAAGCAGGTAATACCATCCGTCCTTCTTATATATATGCGGCCCCTCGACGAGGCCCCTGTCGGTGCCCGCAAATATCTTTTTGGTCTCGCCGATGAACTCAAAGGAGACGGGATCGACTTCGGTCACCAGTATGCCCGAAAAAGTCCCTGTACCCGGCTTGCGGAAATCCCACTCAGCGTTTATAAAATATTTTCTTCCGTCGTCGTCGTGGAACAGCGAAGTATCGAAGCCTATGCTGTTCATATATATTGGCTCGGTCCACGGGCCTTTTATGTCTTTTGCGGTTATTATGAAGTTGTGCGCGTCTTTAAAAGGTCCGCTCTTCCAGGTCTTCACATCGGTAAAAACGAGATAGAATATTCCATCGTTATATGAAAGGCAGGGCGCCCATATGCCGCCCGAGGCCATGTTGCCGAGCATGCCAAGCCAGCGCGTATCTGTAACCGGCGTGCTCACGCACTCCCAGTTGGCTAGGTCGCGGGAAGCGCTTATCCTCACCCCCGGAAAGTATTCGAAAGTCGAATTTGCGATATAGAAAGTGCCGTCCACGCAGATCATAGAAGGGTCGGGGTGGAAACCACGCAAAACAGGGTTTTGGATCATAATGATGTCCTCCATTGGTAATATAAAGTATATATAGCATATCACGGGAGCAAGGAGAATTCAACCGGGGAAGGGGAGAACCGGGTGAAAGGAATACGTGGTGAGTCCCGCTATAATTGGACAAAACATGTTATAATCCGCAATCAAAAAGCCCCCATCACAAAACCTTACCCATGAGTGAACAAGGAGCAGGTATTGTCTGCTCCTTTTAAACAGTTAAGTGCATAAGAATTTTTTACTTTGTGAATACAAGCGCCTGTTCGAGTTTGGTTGTTAGCTCCTCTGCTTTTTCATAAGTACAAAATAAACTGACAAGTAATACGTTTTCGCCCAGTAAAATATAATAATCATTTTGCTGTTCTGAAATTTTGTCGCCTTCTGTGCCCAGGTGTGATATAAGAAGAACGCCGTTTGAATTGCCTTTAAAATTAACCCCTATCTTATATGAAACTTTTGCATATGAATATGAATAACCTACGGATTCGTCTTTATACATCTCCTCTCGAAAATTCGCCTCTTGCTTTACTGAGTCTTCACCGCTAAAAGCCCATTCAAACCAATCCTTGCCCCATAATTCAATCGATATTTGCGACGAGCTCGACAAACGAGACTGAAGTTCCGGTGTCATACTACTTAAGTCTTCTTCCCAGTACGCAAAATCACAGCAACGAAGCACCTGGAATATATCATTATCCGAAAGGACTAAGCCTTCAGTAAATTCAGTAATAATGTTTGTTGCATCGCCGGCGTAAACCACTTCTTCGGGGTCGTACGACCAGCCGGCAGGAGGTGTAAACTCTATGCCAATAGCCTCGTTTACGTACGTTTCTTCTTGTTTCGCTGTATTACAAGCTGCAAGATTGGCTGTCAATAGCACTGCTTCCGGATTGCCGCGTCGCTGCGTTTGCAGCTTCCTCGCAATGACGGGGACGCCGTCTATTTGCCGTTCTAACGAAAATTATGGCGGCTGCAAAGCAAGCCGCCTCGTCATTGCGAGCTAATAGCGGCTGCTATAGCGTGGCAATCCAGAACGATACATTTATCATACGTCTCGATTATACGTCGCTTCGCTCCTCGCAATG
>CAZJOS010000101.1:0-4297 GCA_964547655.1 uncultured Christensenellaceae bacterium | reverse complement strand
CGTCGCTTCGCTCCTCGCAATGGCGTAGAGAACCGCCGGCTGCTTATGACGGTAGTATTGTCACTCCAAAAAGTTTAACGTTTTGTGGTGACTCCATACTGTTTCATCTTATTTTGCCCTGATTTTTATCCTGATGTTATGAGATGGTGAATGATGGCAGACGTTTAATTGCTAAGGATTATATGGATAATATTCAACTGTTATTATTCAACTCAGTTTAAAAAAGATATCTGCTTATTTTTTCATATGAAGATAATTGTCCGTGTCTTCTTTAGGCTCACATTTCAGCGTGGTTCTGAACATCTTTGCTATGAGGTACATCGGCAGGGAAAACCCGAACAGCAGCCAAAACCAACCGATTATCAGCGCAAACGGAACAAGAAGTATGGCCAGTTTAAGAATCAGCGCCAGCAGCGTCTTAGGAAAATGCGCCAGTGCCATCAGAAACGAGTTTTTTATGTGTACTTTCGTCTTGTTCTCAAATCGCGCAGCCAGAGGGTAAAACCATACTCCGGCAAGTAAAATAATTGCCGCGCCTGCAATGGCGAAAATAAGAAAGAATGTATTGGCAGGCTTCGAGTAATAAAGCGCAAACCAGGCGTCGCCCGCGAGTATCAAAAGGAGCAGCAGCTCTATGAGCCAGCCGGCCGTTGCCTTTTTAAAATTAGCAGTAAAGTCCTTAAAGAACAACGACGGCGATACGGTAACCCGCTCGCCCCTTAGCATGCGGAATATGCCTGAATAACAAGCAGCCTCTGCCGCACCCACGGTAATAACCGGGATGCAGCAGAGGATGAAAAGAAAGTTTAATATCATCAGGTCGGCTGCTGCCGACAGGTTGTCTTTCAGCCTATGACCAATAGCTGCAAATTGTTCACGCATTTACATTAAGCCTACTCTTTTACCGACCCGAGCGCGACGCCCGCAACTATATATCTCGAGAGTGCGAAATATATAATAAACAGCGGCAGCACCGACAACGTCAGCGCCAGATAGACTGTGCCGTACTCGGTCCTGTAAATATCGCCCTTCAATTGGCTGACCATGATAGGCATCGTTTGAAGTTTACTGTCTGTCAGCAGTATCATAGGTATGAACAGGTTGTTCCAGTTGAACACAAACGTAAAGATGGCCTGCGTAGCCATAGCCGGCTTCATTATGGGCAGCACGATACCGTTGAATATACGGAATTCTCCCGCGCCGTCGATACGCGCCGACGCCACTATATCCAGGTTCAATGCCGATAGCATATACTGCCGCATGAAGAATACCGTCATAGGAGCGGCAATTGCAGGCAAAATTAGCGCCAAATGGTTATTATTCAAACCGATCTGGTACATGAAATGATAGAAACCTATACTGGTTACCTGCGCCGGGATCATCATAACGCCCAACATAACCGTAAAGAACGGCTGCCTTAATTTCCAGCGGTAGGCAAACAATCCGTAAGCCGTCAGCGTTGAAAAATATATCGTCAGAATAGTGGCGCTCGTTGAGATTATCATCGAGTTCAGGAATCCCGTAAACGGATTGAACGATTTTCCCAAAAGCACGTCCCAGTTCGTCGGCAAATGGTTCGAAGGCAGAAGCGCTAACGCATGCTGCTGTATCTCGGGCGTATTGCGCGTTGAGTTGATTATCATTATGAAGAACGGTAATATGCTTAAGAAAGCTAGAAATATACAGACGACATAGATCACAACTCTTCCGATCTGCGTTCCTTTGCGTTTCATGGTCTTCGGTTTCATTACTCTATTTTGTTTCATACTGCCGCCTCCCTTCCCGAATTCAAGCCGCGTTTTGCCGCTTTTTTCAATTCACGATTCCTGCGCCTTAATTCTTTCTTGAGTCTTGACTCGTATTTATCGCGCATCAGGTAGAAAAGGAGTGCGGAGAACAACACGATTATCAACCATACTATCATGCTGGCCGCAGCCGCGGTGTTGTACGTTTTTTTACCCTCAAATGCCCGCACGTATATGAACACGCTGGCCGTCATCGTCGCGTTGTCGGGGCCGCCGTTCCTTATAAACAGTTTGGGTATATCGAACATATTGAGGCCGCCTATAAGGCTTGTAACCAAAACGAAGAGCAGTATTGTCCGCATGCAGGGCAGCGTGATTTTAAAGAACGTCTGCCTTGGGCTCGCTCCGTCTATTTCCGCCGCTTCGAACAGATCCGGGTTGATACCCAGCACGCCGGAAATCAGGATTATAGTCGTATAGCCGTACCATATCCAGAATTGTATGAATGCCACGATGAGCTTGCCCGCCACCGGGTCGATTTGGAAGTTGTACGATTTTTCAATGATCCCCGTTGAAACAAGGAAGTCATTAAGAGGCCCGGTCGGATAGCCGGTCAACGATGCGAACAGAATGGCTATCGACGCTGCGGTGATGATGTTCGGCAGATAAAACAGTACCTTGAACGCGCCCTGTCCGCGTATAGTGTGCATCTTGCTCTTACGCCGCGTAAACCATGCTGTAAGCAGCAGCGCAAGGCCCATCTGCGGAATAAAGTTCATTATCCAGATCACTACGGTGTTAAGCAGCGAGAGCAGGAACGTTGGGTTGTCGAATATAACATCGTAGAAATTTTGAAAAGGTTGTTCTAAAAATTTATAACTTTTCGTTGCGACGCCCTGGAAATCGGTAAAACCGATAGTTGCCGTAAATATCGTCGGGTAAAGCGTAAATATAAGAAACGCAACGACGAACGGGATACTGAACAGGTAGCCGTATTTGGAGTAGCTTATACTCCTTGCTTTTTTTCTTTTTTGAGGCATAATTGCATCCCCCACAGGCTAAATTTTGTCCGGAAATAATGGTTATGGACGGACGGAAGAGTTCCGTCCGTCCATACCTTCAGATAACTGATTTTTTGCCTTATCAGGCAGCGTCGATAGCAAGCTGGTCTTTTACAGCAGCCTTGAAGTCAATTATTGCCTGCTCGCGGGTCTTGTTGCCGGCAGTATACTGACGGACCTGGTCACGCCAGAGAGTGTTGATGCTCTGGTCATACTGAGTCAGGTTCTTGCCGTTTGCGAACTGGTTCGCAGGTACGAATACGTCAAACATGTTCTGGCCGTCGAGGAAATCGAGCGTGCCGTTCGACATAGCCATAACCGTGCCGGAAGCAACAGTGTCTTTTGTTCCGGGTTCAGCATACAGCGAGCCGTTGGCCCAACCATACTGGAGGCTGTTCTCGTCGCAATCGAGGGTTATCCATTCGATGAGGGTCTTAACAGCGTCTTTCTTGGCAGGATCCATATCCTTGCTTGCAATAACCCACGTGCCGCCCCAGAAGAAGCCTACCGGCGGTGAGCAGACTGCCCAGTCGCCATAGGTTCCTTCACCGGGTGCCGTTCCGCCGGAGTTGCTGGCCATAGTGTAGTTGATCAGCCATGCGGGCCCGAAGAAGCAGAATACGGGCTTCGTGCCGGTGCCGGACATGTCGGCAAACCAGCCTTCCTGCCAGTCCTGCGTGTCGTTGTGATAATCGTTGTCCATGAGCTGCTTGGACCAATCGAGGAACTCTTCACGCTTAGGATCGATAACGAGCTTTCCGTCAGCGTTGAGCCAGCCCTGAGAAGAACTGTTCTCAATCGAGTGCCAGATGTCGCCGTCGCCGGAAACAATGGCATATCCCTTGGCCTTGAGTTCGGCAGCAGCCGCGAAGAACTTCTCCCAGCCGGGGCCGACTTTGTCAGCTATAGTAGCGGGATCATCCGTTCCCCACGTGTCTTTGGCGAGCGAGCGGCGATAGATCATCGCTCCGCCTGTAGCCTGATAGCCAAGGCCGACAAGTTTGCTGTCAGCCGGGCGTGTTCCTATTTCGATGGTGTACTGAGCGATATCAGCCGCAGCTGTCTTGCCCGCAACATCGATTCCCAGGTCTTCATACGGCATAGCGAATTCGGCCATGTCGCCCTGCGTGTACTTAAGAACGAACGCAGCTTCGGCGCAGTACATATCCGCACCGCCGGAAGCCAGCGCCTCATCGAGGGCGGGTTCATAGAGGCCGTCGGTCGTTGCGATTATGGTCGCATTGATCTCCCACGGGAAGTCCGGATGGAGCTCTTTGTACCTTGTGAGCATCTTCGGAACCTCATCGGTAAACGTGTAGAGGTTGATCGTGCCCCCAACCGGCGGAGTGTCTACTGTCTCTGACGGCGGCACTTCCGTAGACTCTGACGGCGATGCAACAGGTTGATCACCACCACAAGCCGTAAACAAAGCGAGCACCATCACGAGACCCAAGAGTAACGCAATTGTCTTTTTCATTGATTCAGGTTTCC
>CAZJOS010000100.1:0-8640 GCA_964547655.1 uncultured Christensenellaceae bacterium | reverse complement strand
TAACCCAAAGGTTATAGGCCGGCAGGTTTCCCATATTGCCGGCAAAGCTATCCGCGTTTATGAACCTTCCCCACTCGGGATTATAATACCTAGCATTAAGGTAGTAAAGCCCGGTCTCTTTATCGAAGTAATATCCTTTATAACGGAAGGGATTGGCTTCTCCGTACGTTGCCGCTAAATCCCCTATCAATGTATGTGATGGTAATACTGTTAAATAACTATATTTAATTAAGTTACTTTAAATATGTGGAGAATCTGCCAGTCCTCCTTTTCTATTATTCCGGGCGATAATGAATCTAACTCTTTCAATACTGTGCGGAAGCTTATAGCATCTTCCATGACGCTAAAAAGACCATACGAATTCAATCTTGCTCTGAAATGCTGATTTATCACATCATACAAATTGTAAATACCATTATCAATATAATCTTTGGAATCTATGAAGAAATTTCCTCCTACAATTGAATAGCCCCCTACTCCGGTAACATCTATCCCGTAATATTCTGCTTGAAGAGGGCATTCTTTATGCTCGCAAAAGTATATGACTTCATAGCAATCCCCTGTATCTTGCGTTGCTAGATCGGCCAAATATTTAAGCTCATCAATTGTAAGCTCTGTGGTGATTCCCATATGTGTAAACGGCTCTATGTATTGAACATATTTTTTCCATAAATCCAATAATTGTATATTTTTTTCCGACCGGGGAAATGGTTCGGAGCGATAGAGCCCTTTATAATTTGGCACATGGTTGGACATCGGTGTAGAAAGCACTTTATAACATCCCATATTTATCTCCTATAATCCTAATTGTTGTTTGATCCATTCAATTGCTTCTTGAAGCACTGCAACGTGAACCCTCTGATTTCCAAAATGTATATGAGCATTAGTCCAATCTTTAGTATGACCAGCAAGATCAGATAAATCAGCGGAAATTTTCACTCCGTATTGTTTTGCCATATCAAACAACTGCTTTACTTGCGTAAGATTTATTGCTTCCTTAGTGTTTTGAAATGCTTGCTGTAACCAAGAAATAAATGAACCAGCATTTTGAACAAAATAAGGCACAGTTAGTGAAGCGCCACCAGCTGCTGTTGTCGCTCCTGCTGCCCCACCTACTCCCATCACTGTACTTGATGATGCAAAAATGGTAGCGCCGCCTGTCGCAACATAAGAAGCTGCCGCCCCGCATGTAAGCCCTATTACTCCTCCCGTAACGGCCCCTATTGCCGCGCCTGTCCAGAAATCTCCACCGGTAGCAGCCGCTATTACGCCGCCAACTATCCCTCCAAAAAGAGCACCAACGGCTCCAAAAGAAGCATGAAGCAATGGCCAGAAGGGTCAACAGCGTTTACGGGGTTGTTAGCGCAATACGCAAACAAATTATGTGTCAGTAACCCGCCCGTCTGCCCCAGTACACTATCCGCGTTGATAAACCTTCCCCATTCAGCATTATAATATCTGCTGTTGAGGTAGTAAAGCCCAGTCTCAGAGTCATAGTAATAGCCTTTGTAGCGGAAGGGGTTGGCTGTGCCAAGCGTAGCGGCTATAGAGCCGCCGGTCGATACGGGTTTGCCCCAGGCGTCGTAGGTGTATTCTACTACAACTCCGGCTTCGCTTATCAGCTTTATTATATCGCCCTGCGCGTTGCGCACGTAGAAGTACATGTTGCCTTCATGCTTCAAGCCCCAGAGCTTGCCGCCTGAATCATAGATAAAGTAAATCGGGGCGTCATCGTCCGTCTTCTGCCACGTGATATTGCTGCCGTTAAGGCTAAAGACTGTTGTTAATTCGCCTACGGTCTTTTCGGTACGGATGCCGCTGTTGTTATATTTGTAGCTGGCGTTTACAGAATAGAGCCTTCC
This sequence comes from uncultured Christensenellaceae bacterium, assembly GCA_964547655.1. Classification (GTDB taxonomy): domain Bacteria; phylum Bacillota; class Clostridia; order Christensenellales; family SZUA-584; genus DTFZ01. The sequence goes on along the minus strand of CAZJOS010000100.1, from coordinate 6,778 downwards.
CTTCATCCACCGGACGCGGTCAGGCTCTATTTCCCCTTGCTTTCATAAATGTATTCTGCTACAACCTAGTATCCCTGCTTTTTACTAGTCTGTGGTATTTATTTAATTGCTTTCTTTCGTTCTTTAAAGAATGTGATCAAAACGAATAGCAACATAATAGAACCTAAAATAATAAATGATATTAAAGCAGCGTCATATCGTATCGCTGATGGTGCAAAACAAAAAATGCTTATATTAATACAGAGTAGTAACGAAAACAACAATCTAGCTATTGTATCTTTGTTATTCTCTCCTTTTTTCTTCAATGTAATTATTATATTCACTAAGCCGATAATAAATATAGATAATATCAATACCATATTGATATATCTAAATAATACAAAACTCACCTGATTAAACCTGTCAAATACATAGACTAATATTGCATCGAAGAGTAGAATAGCAATTAAAATGAATGATGTTTTTTTCATATCGTTCCTCCTATCTTGCATATGAATATGTACCTCCGTCTGCGAATGTTATTGTCCTGAGCAGCCATATCCACTACCACCTGCATATTCTCTACTAATTACAAAATTAAAATATTGTTCATCTATATGATGATAACCATAATCAATATACATATCTCCGGGACCTGGGCCGAATGCGCCAACGGCTCCAGTAAGTATACCGGTACCAGCTAAGCTAGCTTGGCCTAGCAAACCAATTCCAGGAATAAATGACATTCCTACTATAAATATACTTCCTATCCATGCGTCTCTTTTCGCACCATTATTTAAATTTACTGCATAATTGAAAATAGCGTCCCGCTGGCCACTTATTACAGTAAACGTTGTAATACTGGTATGAACACCCCAACCGCCACGTTCTTGAACCTCGCGCCGCATTTTAGTTTCATATACTCCTGGGTAAACTTCTTTCTTACTAAATGTATAATCGTTAAAATCTCCTTGCATGTCTTTACCTAATTCTGACTTCTTGATAATAATATACATTTGATAGTTTGCATAATCCCCATTTGAATGCTGAACATTCCCATAATACCAGAAATGTCCGCTCGGGTCGCTCGCCATCACCGGGTTATTAGCGCAATACGCAAACACATTATGGCTCAGTAGCTGCCCTGTGCTCCCGCCGTAGCTGTCCGCGCTTACAAACCTTCCCCAACTCGGATTATAATACCTGCTGTTTAGGTAGTAAAGGCCGGTTTCAACATCGTAGTAGTAGCCCTTGTAGCGGAAGGGGTTGGCGGCGCCGAGCGTAGCGGCCATTGTGCCGCCGGTCGATACGGGGTTGCCCCAGGCGTCGTAGGTGTATGTCACTACTACAACTCCGGCTTCGCTTATCAGCTTTATTATCTCTCCCTGCGCGTTGCGGATATACCAATAAGCGTCTCCGTTGTAGTTGAGGCCAACGAGCTTGCCGCTCGGGTCGTAGTAGTAATATATCGCAGTTTCGCCGTCCGTCTTCTCAAAGGTGATATTGCTGCCGACGAGGTTATAAACCGTCGTTGTGCCGTTTACAGTCTTTTCTGTGCGTATGCCGCCGCTGTTGTATTTATAGCTTGCGGAAGTCGTACCGTTTGAGATAGCGGATAATCTTCTCCCCTGAGTCCAGGTGTATGTCCATGTGCCGTCGCTGAGCGGGTTGCCGATATTGTCATATGTTATCGTGCTGCCGCCGTCGTATGACGCAAGCTTGTCTTTCCAGGTAGAGTCGTATGTATAATCAATAGTATCTATCGCCGTCCCCACCGCTCCGTTGCCGTCAACAAAAGCGTATCTCGTCTTAGAAGTTATATTCCCGCCTACGTCATAGGCGTAGATCATAGTAAAGCTCGCTCCGCCCCACTTGAAGTTCTCACGCATGAGCTCGCCGAGGCCGTTATAACTGTACTGCGAGTAATTGTTCGCGTCTTTCGTCACGCTGAGTATAAACCCGCGGTCGTCATAAGTGTATGTCAGAGAATCCGCCGAGTTGTAGTCAAGCGTTTGTACCCTCTGTGATTTCGTGCATACGCCGGCCGCCCCGGGGAAGAATGTCGGTGTAACTGTATACCTCGCCGTTGTGCCCTGTTTGTAGGTGACCGTGGGCGCTCTTTTAAAAGTATCGTATGTCATATTCTCCGAAACGCCTTCGTTTGCCAGCGTGACCGACGCGGGCCTTCCGTCGTTGTCGTATGTATATGTTGTATTCCCGCAAACTGTCGAATCAAATTGCGAGCTTGCCTCGCTGAAGCCGGTCAGCTCGCTGTTGTTGTTATATGTGTATGAGGTTGTACTCCAGGCGCCGCTGTCATACTGCTTCCTAACGCTTTCCGCCCTGTTCATAACGTCTTCAACAATGTAGTATGTTATGCCTTGCACGGCGTCATATGTGTACCCTATATCTCCCCTGTTGTCGTACGCGAATCTATACAGCAGATCGTTCGAGGTGTCCCTTACCTCTATAAGCCTGTCGTAATCGTCGTACACGTAGTTCAATTCCTGTCCGTTTCCGTACGTTATGCTGTCGAGCCGTCCTGTTATATAATCCTTTCCGCTTTGACTCATTGTTTCATAGTCGTTTGTAACAAGCGTCTGGTCTCCGACGGCTGTTTCAGTTGTCATCCCTAAAATGTTATATACTATCTCATAATTGACGCTGCCGGAAGGCGCGTTATGAGAGACCGACGTCAGGCGGTTGTTAGTATACCCGTAGCTATTAGAGACCGCCGCACCGCCAACGGTCATACTAGTCTGTTCAAGCAGATCCGTGTCGCCGTCATATGTGTTGCTTACCGTATTGCCGCACGGGTCTGTCACGCTTGTAAGAGTACCTTTGTTTGGGTCATATACATAGTCGGTGGTCTTATTGAATGGGTCTGTCGTTGAATCAACGTAATTGTTGTTGGAAGTATATGCGGTCGTGTTCTGCACGTAATTTGACGTGCCGCCCACCCTGTTTCGCGTAGCGTTTCCGTCGCCGTCATATAAGATTCTTGTGGTTGTGTTCGTTGAGAGGACTTCCTTTGTCATGTTGTTATAAGCGTCGTATTCATAGGTAGCATATGTCCCGTCGGGGTATGTATGCTTTGTTACGTTGTTGTTCGAATCGTACGTAAACGATTCGCTCTTTCCGTTCGGGTATGTTATCTTCGTTACGTTGCCGCTGCTGTTATAGTCAATACGGTTGTCGAACCCCTCCTTGTATACCTGTATTCCGTCATAATCAACTGTGTTCGCGTTATAGTTTATCTCCACGCGTATGGTAACGTTCGAATAATCATATTGCGCCACGACCTTGTCACACAGGTATTGCCAGACTTCCGAAACCGAGTTGAACTGCCACTGCGAATATACCCAGGGGTCTTCATGGCCTATGTAGCCGAATTTCACCGCGATACCGTACTTTACGTTTCCCCTTACCGGTATACTGTTTCCTTTTGCCCAGCCGCCTACAACATAGCAGTCGCCCGCGTCGCCGTTCAAAGCCAAAACCTGCTCGATATACTTGTTTTTATTTGCTTCACCGACGTAATGCATCCTGCTGTCGCTCATGTAGCCGGGGTTGGTATCGTTAGCATCCGATATTATCCCGTCGTTTGCTCCCAGGTTATACGTTGTCCACGTCCCGCTCAGAGGCGAATCGAAGTCCGCGTTTTCGATAATGTTGTATCTATTGGCTATAAGCCCCTCCTCAGCCTGGAAACTGTCGAACCAAGCTGTGCCTGCGTCGTCCAATATCCCGAGGAAAGTCACTTCTCCCGAATACGCGTCGGCAGGTATTGTAAACGTGACGAGATATCTTCCCCAGTCGTTGGTTCCCGTTATATACTGGCTGTGCGCTTCCGCCTGCGTGCTGCCGGATGAATCATAATAGAGTACTTTTAAATACGCTCCTGATGTGCCCTGTACGCCGCTGGTTTTAATATATCCCGAGAATGTATAAGTCTTTCCTCTCGGCAAAGTTTTTGTCTGTGATACCGCTTCGTATCCTGTGGAATCGGCTTTTACCAGTTTGACAGATTTATCGCCCAGATAGCTGACCGTATTATCGGAAATATGGGTTCCGGAAGAACCGTCGTAAGAGCCGAGCGTCCAGTCGGTTATTGATTCAAAGGTATGGCATGTCAAATAGTTCTTTCCGAACTTCTGCGTATTCGATACTGAAGTTATCTTGTTCATCGAGCCGTCGGCTTTCGTGCTGAATTTGGCGTAAGCTGCGCTTCCGTCCGGCCCTATTATGCACACCGTATGCCCATAATCGTCGAATTGATACGCACATGTCCTTCCCTTTGCGTCGGTAATATCCGTCCGGTTATACATATAATCAAATGTCAGTTCCGACCCATACACCGTATCCTCGCCTTCGGTTGCGCTTTCGCCTATGTATGTTACCTGATATGGCGAAGCTTCTGTATAATCAAAATCTAATTTCCTGTCGTCTATACCTGTTGCGGAAGTCATGTTTCCGTCTTCATCATAAGTAAAAATAGTCTGCTTGCCATCGGGGTAAGTAATAGTCGTCAGATGGCCATCTGTATATCCGAAAGTGGTTTCCCGGTATACTCCGGAAGATACCTCTTCTCTTATCTTCTCCAGATATCCGTTTACGTCGCGCGTAAGGTAAACTATACGCCCCGCCCCGTCGGTCAGCTGGTTTATCCTGTTACTGCCGTCATACCCCACTGTTATCCTGTTTCCGTTGCGGTCTTCTATGTAATTCAAATATCCCTGTTTACTTGCCCCCGTCAGGCTATAAAAGCGCATTATATTATCGTCTTTATCCGTAATCGTCGGTATATGGCTGCTTATTACCAGCTTATATCCGAGGCCAGACTCATCTTTCCATGAGCTGCCCTGTTTCGTAAAATAGTGCGTAGTCCCGTCCTGGTCTATATATCGGTAGCAATTTTCTCCGCCGACCGACTCCACGGAAAACTGCCGCTGGTCGTAATTAGTTCTCCAGCCCTTTCCGTAAAGCATCTCGCTGTCGTTATCGTTCCTGTTTACGCTGTTGAATATATGCGATATAGTGATGGGCATCCTGCTGCCGTTCATCGCGAGGTCTGTGTGCGTATATACTAATGCGCCGCTAAAAAGGTTTACATTGGCCGCCCCGCTTTTCCCGAGGCCGCCGGTTGCATATTCCAACTGGCTTTCAAGCCCTACAATGTTCGTATAATACGTAAGCAGTACGGGCCTGTAGCCGTTGCCATTCTCGCACGACCAGAATTGTCTAATCGCGCTTGTCGTATATTCTTCTATCGAATTAGGCATTTTAAACAGCATTCCGGTGTTGCCGTAATTAACGCCGTCAGGGTTGTACCAGCCTTTGACGATATCCGTAACCACCCATGTATAAGATCCGTTTTTAACTCTTTGCAGGTCGATTACCGTAGGGTCATATTCAGGCTGGTTATTCCACGTTATTCTGTCATCACCGACTAATACCCATTCTTCTTTGACTTTATGTACATCCATTTCGAGCGTGGTAGTGGCGCTCGAATTTGAACGCAGCATAGATATATATGAAGCAACGATAACCTCGCCATCATTAAATTCAGGCAGTTCTATGTATTTCAGGTAAATGCGTTCCTTCCCGCGGGCGGTACTGTGTCCGGCTTCAATATAATATGACCCTTCATTATTAACGTCGGGATTTCCTGAATAGACTTGAGTATCTACGATATTATAAGTATAAGGAGTCTTCAGAGTGGGGTCCAGCCTGACCGGCCATGCCCTGTTGCTGTCGCCAAGCCATTCGGCTGAAGGTGTATAAGTTAGAGTATATGTGTTGACCTTTTCATCTAATTCGACATCAATATCGGAACTGATTTCTCCTGATTCGTCGACCATGAAAGGCGCAGGAATCGTAAATACAACGTCCTTCTTATTTTTGTCGGAATAAAAAGCAATGCTATTGTCGTCCAATTTAACCGCGTAAAGATTGGGGGATTTAATTGTGCATGAGAACGAAAAACCCTCGTCAGGCTGGCCCTTGAATATTACTGTCTCTTTCAGAGAATACGGCCCTATCTCGTATTGCACGTCCGTGTTATAATAAACCTCTGGATATATAAGCGAAGTGTAAAGCCCTGCCGGCCTTACTTTCTTTTGATTTCCTATTAAAGCCGAAAGCGCTCTTGTATCTTCCGGTCTTATCAGCGCCGTGCTAAAATCGGCGTTTTCGTCAAGACTGAAACTAAGATCATATTTTCCGAATTTTATTGATACAGGTTTATCCGGCGAAAGGTCTTTGGGGAGTTTTACTTTAAAGTCGCTTGATTTATTTGAATAAACATCGTTATTCTTGTCATCTGTATCCGATACAAAGGTATTATCGATATCTTCCCATTTTCCGTCCTCTTTATAATGCACCGGCTCTGGGTAATCTACCTTCAATCTCATGCCGCCTGTACAGTAAAACTCTTTCTCGTACTGTGTTCTTTTTGATATGTCTTCAAACACGATATCGGGTTCTGAGCCTTTAAGGTCAACCGTTACTTCGCTCTCGGGTTCGATTTCAGTCGGTAGTATAATTTCAGTTGGTTCAGGTGATGTCTCCGGCTCTTCTGTGTCTGGCTCCTCAGTGGGTTCAGGCGATGGCGACGGGTCGGGTGAAACTTCTGGTTCCGATTCCCCTTCAAGCAATACCTTGCTGTTTGGTCTATCATAGTTTTGTGCAAGAGCGTTAATAGGAAGTAAACTGAAAACTAAAACAAAGGATAAAATCAAACTTATGATCTTCGATGTCTGTTTATTCATTTTTATTTACCAACTTTCGCAAATAATAG
>CAZJOS010000099.1:0-8778 GCA_964547655.1 uncultured Christensenellaceae bacterium | reverse complement strand
AGCCGTTAAGCAGGCTTAACCGGGGCTCAACAAGGCCAAAGCTGATTTGGAATGAAGGCCGGCGCCCCATTAAGAAAAGGAGTGAGATGAATGCCCAAAGTATCGGTATATAAACTGGACGGCTCGGAAGCCGGACAGATAAATCTTAAAAACGAAGTATTCGGCGTTCCCGTGAACGAAGCCGTTATGCATCAGGTGGTAGTGGCGCAGCTTGCGAACCGCCGCCAGGGCACGCAGAGCGCGCTTACCCGCTCGGAAGTAAGCGGCGGCGGAATAAAGCCATGGAGGCAGAAAGGCACAGGCAGGGCCCGCGCCGGATCCTCCCGCTCGCCGGTATGGAGAAAAGGCGGCATGGTATTCGCGGTAAAGCCAAGAGACTATACGCAGAAAGTAAATAAGAAGATGCGCACGCTTGCGATAAAGAGCGCGCTCTCCATGAAGGTCAACGATAAAAACATAATAGTATTGGAAGACCTTTCGATAGAGGCACCGAAGACGAAGGTCATGGCCGGAATACTCGGTAAATTCGAAATCAACAAGGCCCTTATAGTTACGGCAGGCAAAGACGAAACAGTCGTTCGCGCGGCCGGCAACATAAAGGGCGTTAAAACGTCGATGGCTGAAAACATAAACGTTTACGACCTGGTTAATTACGATAAGTTAATCATAACGAAAGAAGCCGTAAAAAAGGTAGAGGAGGTTTTTGCGTAATGGATGCGAGAGATATCATCATAAAGCCGATTCTCACCGAAAAAAGTTACGACGACATATCGGCCAAGAGGTACACGTTTGTCGTGGACACAAGGGCCAACAAGACCGAAGTTAAAAAAGCGGTGGAAGAGATATTCGGAGTAAAAGTAAAGAACGTGAATACGCTTCGCCAGATCGGTAAAGTAAAGAGGCAGGGGTATACTTCGGGCAGAAGGCCGGAGTATAAGAAAGCGTTCGTGACGCTTACGAAAAACTCAAAGACCATAGAGTTCTTCGATTCCCTGTCGAAGTAGTTTTAGGAGGAAAGCAGCATGGCTATTAAGAAATATAAGCCGACGTCGCCGGGCAGGCGCGGCATGACGGTTTCCGCTTATGAGGAGATCACAAGCACGACCCCGGAGAAGTCGCTCTTAGAACCTCTCAAGAAAAACTCGGGCCGCAACGCCAAAGGCAGGATAACGGTAAGGCACAGGGGCGGCGGCGAAAAGAGAAAATACAGGGTTATAGATTTTAAGCGCAATAAAGACGGCATACCCGCTAAAGTTTCGACTATCGAATACGACCCTAACAGGACGGCTAATATAGCGCTGCTGCAGTATGCAGACGGCGAGAAGAGGTATATACTCGCTCCCTTCGGCCTTTCGGTAGGCGACGATATCATGTCGGGCGAGGGCGCTGATATAAAGCCCGGCAACGCGCTGTATTTAAAGGATATTCCGCTTGGAACCATGGTCCACAACGTAGAGCTTAAACCCGGAAAAGGCGGACAGATGGTAAGGGCGGCGGGCAACGCGGCGCAGCTTATGGCCAAAGAAGGCGCTTACGCGCAGCTGCGGCTGCCTTCGGGAGAGGTGCGCATGGTGCTGCTCTTATGCAGGGCGACTATAGGCCAGGTAGGCAACATCGATCAGGAGATCGTCAATATAGGCAAGGCGGGCAGAAAGCGCCACATGGGCATCCGCCCGACGGTCAGGGGCTCGGTCATGAACCCGGCAGACCATCCGCACGGCGGCGGCGAAGGCAAGTCGCCTATTGGGCGCCCGGGCCCGGTGACCCCCTGGGGCAAACCTGCGCTCGGTTATAAGACGAGGAAGAAGAAGAATCCTACAAGCAAATATATCGTCAGGCGCAGAGGCCAGTAAGCCGCCTGGGGCCCCAAAAAACCGTAGTTTTTTGGGGTGGAAAATCGGGGCCCACGAAAACCAAAGGTTTTTGGGGTGTTAAAAGGAGAAAAACATGAGCAGATCGGTAAAAAAAGGGCCGTTCGTTGACGAGAGGCTGCTTGGCAAGCTTCAGGACATGAACGCGAAGAACGAAAAGAAAGTGCTTAAAACATGGTCGAGATCGTCGACCATATTCCCGGACATGGTCGGCCATACGGTGGCTGTCCACGACGGCAGGAAGTTCGTTCCTGTATACATGACGGAAGACATGGTGGGCCACAAGCTCGGCGAGTTTGCTCCCACGAGGACCTTCCGAGGACACTCGGGCGACAGAAAGTCAGCCTCCAAGTAGGCAGACGCAGGGGCGTAAGGAGAGGAGTTTAAGTAAATGGCGACTCGTCAAAGAGAAAAGTCTCAGAAGAGACAGCAGGAAAAAGATAAAAGACCGCAGGCGCGGGCGAGATATATCCGCATGTCCTCCACTAAATTGGGGCAGGTGGCAAGCCTTATCCGCGGGAAGAGCGTAGCGCAGGCATCGGCGCTTCTTAAAAGTACGCCGAGGGCTGCAAGCCCGGTAGTTGAAAAGGTATTGAATTCCGCAATAGCGAACGCCGAGAACAACCAGGGGCTGTTGCGCGACGACCTTTATGTCGCGGAAGTATACGCTGATCAGGGGCCTACGCTAAAACGAATGAGGCCTATGGACCATGGGAAGGCTTTCAGGATACGCAAGAGAACGAGCCACGTGACAGTAATACTCGATAAGGCTAAGGAGGAATAAAATGGGTCAGAAAGTCAATCCCCATGGGATGCGCGTAGGGGTAATAAAAGACTGGAATGCTCGCTGGTTCGCGAAGAAGAAAGATTTTGCGGCCAACATAAAAGAAGATAACGATATAAGAAAACAGCTCAATAAGCAGCTTTTTGCCGCCGGTATCTCAAAGATAGAGACGGAAAGAGCAGCTAACAGGCTGACCGTCAATATACACACCGCCAAGCCGGGCATAGTTATCGGCAAAGGCGGGCAGGGAGTAGAAATACTGAAGAAACAGCTCTCGCAGCAGACAGGCAAGAATGTCGTTCTTAACATCATCGAGATAAAGCGCCCCGACATAGAGGCCCAGCTCGTAGCCGAGAGCATAGCTTCGCAGCTCGAGAGAAGGATCAGTTTCCGCCGCGCCATGAAGCAGTCTATAAGCAGGGCGATGAAGGGCGGAGCGCTCGGTATAAAGACGATGTGCGCAGGGCGCTTAGGCGGAGCCGAGATAGCGAGGAGCGAGAAGTATCACGATGGTTCCATACCGCTTCAGACCATAAGGGCCGACATAGACTACGGATTCGCTGAAGCGACCACAACTTACGGAAAGATTGGCTGCAAAGTCTGGATATATAAAGGCGAAATACTTGGAAACCCCTTAAGAGACAAGTTTAAGGCGCCGGAAGGAGGCAGCAAAAATGTTAATGCCAAAAAGGGTTAAGTACAGAAGAGTACACCGCGGGCGCATGAGAGGCAAAGCTAATAAGGGCAATACTATGACCTATGGCGAATACGGCCTTTGCGCGGCGCAGCCGGCGTGGATAACAAGCAATCAGATAGAGGCCGCGCGTATCGCGATGACAAGGTATATCAAGAGGGGCGGGCACGTGTGGATAAAGATATTCCCGCACAAGCCGGTCACCGAGAAACCCGCCGAGACACGCATGGGAAGCGGTAAAGGCTCTCCCGAATATTGGGTGGCGGTGGTAAAGCCGGGCAGGATAATGTTCGAGATAGCCGGAGTTTCGGAAGAACAGGCAAAAGAAGCGCTCCGCCTCGCGGCATACAAGCTGCCGATAAAATGCAAGATAGTGAAGAACGAGGAGTTTGACGCCGAGGCTTTCTCAAAGATGACTTTCAAGACTCATGTCGAAGAAACGCCGCAGGAAGCTGCGGTTGAAGAAGGAACGGAAGGTGAGCAGGATGAAAGCTAGCAAACTGCACGATATGACGAATGACGAGCTGAACGAGCAGCTAAAGAATTTAAAGGCGGAACTCTTTAACCTGCGTTTTCAGAGCGCGACCGGGCAGCTTGGGGACGTTATGGTAATAATGAAGACCAGGAAAGATATTGCCCGGGTAAAGACGATCCTGAGAGAGCGCGAACTTAAAAGCGCGGCACAGAGTTAAGGAGATAGCTTATGTCAGAAAGAGGAATCCGTAAATCAAGAACGGGAGTAGTTGTGAGCGATAAGATGCAAAAGACCATAGTCGTCGAGATAGTCCGCAGGGCAAAGCATCCGCTGTACGGCAAGACCGTGAAACTTACGAAGAGATATAAGGTACATGACGAAGAGAGCAAAGCTAAAGTAGGAGACAAGGTGCTCATAACCGAGACCCGGCCTATAAGCCGCGATAAAAGATGGAGACTTGTAGAGGTTGTTGAGGCCGCCAAGTAGCCAATGAGTAACAGGGTTCCCAAAAAGGCAAGGCTTTTTGGGACGAATATAGGGAGGCGTGTGACATGATACAAGCGCAGACATACCTTAAAGTGGCCGACAACTCGGGAGCCAAGGAGATACAGTGCATAAAAGTACTTGGCGGAAGCAAGAGGGTCACTGCAAATATAGGAGACGTAATAATAGCGTCCGTTAAGACCGCTACTCCCGGAGGAGTGGTGAAAAAGAAGGACGTTGTGCGTGCCGTCATCGTAAGGAGCGTAAGCGGGACAAGGCGTAAAGACGGCTCGTACATTAAATTCGACGACAACGCGGCGGTTATTATCGATAATCAGAAACAGCCCAAAGGCACCCGCATATTCGGGCCCGTCGCGAGGGAACTGAGAGAAAAGGAATATATGAAGATAATCTCTCTGGCGCCCGAAGTGCTGTAGGAAGGTAATTGAAATGGCAAGATTGCATATTAAAAAAAATGACAGAGTCGTCGTGATATCAGGCAAAGACAAGGGCAGGAAGGGCAAAGTGCTCGTCGCCGAGCCCAGCTCGGGCAAAGTTGTTGTCGAAAAGGTCAATATGCTTACAAAGCACGAGAAGCCTAAAGGGCAGGGCAAGCTCGGAGGCATAATGCATCAGGAAGGGCCTATCCACGCCAGTAAAGTGATGCTCGTCTGCGGCAAATGCAGTAAAGCTACGCGCATAGCTTATAAAGTCCTGGAAAACGGCGACAGGGTGCGCGTATGCAAAAAATGCGGCGCGACGTTCGAGAAATAGGGAGGATTGCTATGCCAAGACTTAAAGATGCTTATATCAGCGAGGCTGTGCCGGCGCTGATGAAAAAGTTTAATTATAAGAATATCATGCAGGTCCCGCGGCTCGAGAAGATAGTAGTGAACATGGGGCTCGGCGACACGAAAGACAACCCTAAGGGGCTGGATTCCGCTGTTAATGATTTAACGGTCATCACCGGGCAGAAACCCGTAGTCACTAAAGCAAAAAAGAGCGTGGCTAATTTCAAGGTAAGGGCCGGCATGAAGATAGGCGCTAAGGTCACCATGCGCGGGAACCGCATGTATGAGTTTGCAGACAGGCTGATGAACGTAGCGCTGCCGCGCGTAAGAGACTTCCGCGGATTATCGGCAACATCGTTCGACGGAAGAGGAAACTTCGCGATGGGCCTTAGAGAACAGCTGGTTTTTCCTGAGATAGTTTACGACAACGTAGACAAGATCCGCGGCATGGACATTATTATAGTTACTACCGCGAAAACGGACGAAGAAGCGCGAGAGCTGCTGGCATTGCTCGGCATGCCTTTTAAGCGCTGACCCGAAGAGACGGAGGATTCAAAGTGGCAAAGAAATCGATGATAAACAAACAGCAGAAAGGCTCCAAGTTCTCGACCAGGAATTATACCCGGTGCAGTATTTGCGGGCGTCCTCACGCGGTGCTCCGCAAATACGGAGTATGCCGCATATGCTTCAGGGAACTTGCTTATAAGGGCGAGATCCCCGGCGTTAGGAAATCAAGCTGGTAACGCATCATAAAGATTCATTTTTCGAACATGTTTCGATAAATTAAGGAGGTAACACGATGCCTGTAACTGATCCGGTAGCGGATATGCTGACCCGCATCCGCAATGCTCTGGGAGCAAAGCATGAAATGATAGATATGCCCGCTTCTAAAACGAAGAAAGCTATAGCCGGCATTCTTCTCAAAGAGGGCTTCATTAAAGGATATGAATATAAAGAGGAAGGCCCGCAGGGGCTCATCCGTATCACGCTGAAGTACGGCGCAAAGAACCAGTCGATAATAACCGGGCTTAAAAAGATAAGCAAGCCGGGCCTTAGGGTATACGCCGGGAAAGACGAAGTGCCTAAAGTTTTGGGCGGGCTCGGGATAGCGATAATATCCACGTCAAAAGGAATCATGACGGACAGGGATGCGCGCGATAACGGCGTAGGCGGAGAAGTGATCGCTTACGTCTGGTAAGCCGGTACTGAGGAGGAGAGTATAGATGTCAAGAATAGGTAAACTACCGATCACGATCCCCTCTGGCGTCACAGTAACGCTCGAAGAGGGAAACGTGATAAGGGTAAAAAGCAATAAAGGCGAGCTGACCGAAAAGATACCGCCTGAAATAACCGTAAGCATCGAAGAAGGCGTTATAACGGTGAGCCGCGGCAGCGATGATAAACGGGACAGGGCGATGCACGGGCTTTCACGCGCGCTCATAGCCAATATGGTGATTGGGCTCACGCAGGGTTTTACAAAGACGCTCGAAGTCGTCGGCGTCGGATACAGGGCGCAGAAAAGCGGCAATAAGGTAGTGCTGAATGTCGGTTACTCTCACCCGGTGGAAGTTGCCGAAACGGGCAGCATTAAGCTCGACGTTGAGGGCACCAACATCATAAAGGTGTCCGGCATATCGAAACAGGCTGTCGGCGAATTTGCGGCCGAGATGAGAGACATCCGCCCGCCCGAGCCTTATAAGGGCAAAGGCATACGGTATCAGGGCGAGCAGGTCATTATCAAAGTCGGCAAGACCGGAATGTAAAGAGGTGGCATGAAGTGATAAATAAAGCAGATAAAAACGCCGTGAGAGTTGGCAGGCATATAAGGGTGCGCAACAAGATATCAGGCACCGCGGTAAAGCCGAGGCTCAACGTATTCCGCAGCACCTGCCATATCTATGCGCAGATAATCGACGACGTTGCGGGCGTAACGCTGGCAAGCTCTTCGACGCTTTCCGGCGCTTTAAAGAAAGATATTGAAGGAAAAACGAAAGCTGAAGCGGCAAAAGTGGTGGGCCTTACGATAGGCAAGCAGGCTATAGCGAAAGGCATAAAAGAGGTCGTGTTCGACCGCGGCGGGTATCTCTATACTGGAAGAGTCCAGAAGTTGGCAGACGGCGCCAGAGAAGCCGGACTCAAGTTTTAGAAGGAGGTTTGTCTGGTGCAAAAAGAAGCATTTACAAAGGGCGACAATAAATCGGAAGGCAGAGAGCCGCGCGAGCGCGGCGGAAGGAAACCGTTCCGCAAGAATGAAGAAGAATCCGAATTCAAAGAGAAGCTCGTATACGTCAACCGCGTTGCGAAAGTCGTTAAAGGCGGGCGCAATTTCAGGTTTACCGCTCTTGTGGTAGTAGGCGACGAAAAAGGCAGGGTAGGCGCGGGCCTCGGTAAAGCCGCGGAGATCCCCGAAGCGATATCCAAGGCTGTGCAGAAGGCAAAACGCAGCATGATAAACGTACCTTTAGTCGGAACTACCATACCGCATGAGATCATAGGCGTTTTCGGGCGCGGCAAAGTGCTGCTGCTTCCGGCTAACGAAGGAACAGGCGTTATCGCAGGCGGGCCGGCACGCGCCGTGCTGGAACTTGCGGGCGTGAAAGATATAAAGACGAAGTCTCAGGGCTCAAACACGCCGACGAACTGTGTAAGAGCGACTATCGAAGGCTTGAAGGCGCTGAAGACGGCGGAAGAATACGCGATGCTCCGGGGCATAAGCGTCGAGCAGCTTAAGTAGGAGGGTCCAAAGATGGCAAAGGTAAAAATACAACTCGTAAAAAGCCCTATAGGCTATTCGCAAGACCAGAAAGATACGGTCAAAGCGCTGGGTTTAGGCAGGATGAACTCAATAGCGGAGCACGAGGACAACGCTTGCATACGGGGAATGATGAATAAAGTCTCGCATCTGATTCGGGTGCTTGACGCTAAGGAGGCCAAGCCGTGAAGTTGAATGAATTGAAGCCGGCTCCGGGTTCGAAAAAGGAAAGAAGGCGCGTCGGAAGGGGAATAGGCTCCGGAATGGGCAAGACTTCTACGCGCGGCCAGACGGGGCAGAAGAGCCGCAGCGGCGGCGGAGTGCGCACCGGGTTTGAAGGCGGGCAGATGCCTCTTTCCAGAAGGCTCCCCAAAAGAGGCTTTACCAATATATTTGCGAAAGAGTATTCTATAGTTAACGTTGGCGACCTTGAAAGGTTCGACAGCGGTACCGAAGTAACGGCGCAGCTCTTAAAGGAGCAAAGGCTTATACGGAAGGTTACGGATGGCGTTAAGATACTAGGCAACGGAGAACTCACAAAAAAACTTACCGTGAAAGCTGCGAAATTCACGAAGACAGCCGCTGAAAAAATAGCGGCGGCCGGCGGAACGGCAGAGGTGGTGGAATAAATGTTTGATACGCTCCGAAACGCATGGAAAGTACCGGATATCAGGAAGAAGATGCTCTATACGGTCATGATGCTCCTTATTTACAGGATAGGAGCGCATGTTCCCGTGCCGGGCGTCGACGCGACTGTTGTGGCGGCCAATGTAACCAGTAGCACGTTTGGACAGTTCCTTAACCTGTTCAGCGGCGGGCTTCAGCAATTCTCGCTGTTTTCTCTCGGAATAACGCCAATAATCACAGCGCAGATCATAGTACAGCTGCTGACGATGGCGATTCCTGCTCTCGAGCGGATGCAGAAGGA